>NZ_JBEXPR010000001.1:300959-364160 GCF_040612135.1 Streptomyces sp. NPDC006458
GCGCCCGAGGAAAGTCCGCGGAGCCCCGCGCCCGCGAACAGTCCGCGGAGCCCCGCGCCCGAGGAAAGTCCGCGGAGCCCCGCGCCCGCGAACAGTCCGCGGAGCCCCGCGCCCGAGGAAAGTCCGCGGAGCCCCGCGCCCGCGAACAGCCCGCGGGGCCCCGCGCCGGAGAACAGTCCGCGGGCCCGCCGGCCCGCGAGCAGGCCGCCGGGCCGTCAGCCGGCCGCGGCGTCGCAGGCCTGGCCCCGCAGCCCCCGCGCCAGGTCGTCCCGTGCCTCCAGCACCAGCCGCCGCAGCGCGGGCGGCGCGTCCTCGTGGGCCGACAGCCAGGCGTCCGTGGCCGCCAGGGTCTCCGGCGAGTCCTGGAGCGAGGGGAACAGCCCCTTCACCACGTCCATGCCGATCTGGATCGACCGCTCGGCCCAGATCCGCTCGATCACGGCGAAGTACTTCGACGTGTACGGCGCGGTCAGCTCCCGCTGCGAAGCGGGCGCGAAGCCCGCGATGGTCGCCTCCACCAGCGCGTTGGACAGCTCGTCCGACTCCACCACCTGCGCCCAGGCCTGCGCCTTGACCGCCGCCACCGGCCGCGAGGCCAGGCAGCGCACCTGATGCCGCTTGCCGGACGCCGTGTCGTCCCGCGAGAGCTCCTCCGCCAGTTCCTTCTCGCCGACCACGTCGTGCACGGCCAGCGCCTCCAGGAACGCCCAGCGCAGCTCCTGGTCGACCTCCAGCCCCGGCAGTGTCTCCGTGCCGTCCAGCAGCGTGCTCAACAGCTCGAAGGCGGTCGGCACATCGGCCGCGTGCGCGAAGAACCGCGCCCACGCCAGCTGGTGCTCACTGCCGGGCTCGGCCGCGAACAGCTGGGCCGTGGCGCCCTGGCACAGCTCCCGCCCGACCTCCTCGCGCCGCTCGGGCGTGACGTAGTGCACCGCCGCCGACTCCGCCCACGCGTGCAGCATCTGGAGCACACCGATGTCGGTCTCCCGGCCCGCGAACTTCAGCACCAGACCGATGAACTCCCGCGCCGGCAGCAGCGCGTCCCGCGTCATGTTCCACAGCGCCGACCAGCACAGCGCCCGCGCCAGCGGGTCGGTCATGTGCCCGAGGCCGTCGCGCAGCGCCGCCAGCGAGGTCTCGTCGAAGCGGGTCTTGCAGTACGTCAGGTCGTCGTCGTTGACCAGCACCAGGTCCGGCGCCTCGGCGCCCGCCAGCTCCGAAACCACCGTGCGCGCCCCGTCGACGTCCGTCTCGGCCCGCGCGTACCGCTCCAGCACCGGACCCTCGGGGCCCGCGCCGCGCCGGTACAGACCGATGGCCACCCGGTGCGGGCGCAGCTCGGGGTAGGACTCGGCGGCCTCCTGGACCACCGCCAGCTCCTCGATCCGCCCCTCGGGCGTCAGCAGCACCTGCGGGGTCAGCGAGTTCACCCCGGCCGTCTGCAGCCAGGACCGCGCCCACGTGCCCATGTCCCGCCCGCTGGTCTCCTCCAGCGCCGACAGCAGGTCCCCGAGCCGCGTGTTGCCGTACGCGTGCCGCTTGAAGTAGCGCCGGGCGCCCTCCAGGAAGGCGTCCTGGCCGACGTACGCCACCAGCTGCTTGAGCACGGACGCGCCCTTGGCGTACGTGATGCCGTCGAAGTTGAGCTTGGCGTCCTGCAGGTCACGGATGTCGGCCGTCACGGGATGCGTGGAGGGCAGCTGGTCGGCGCGGTAGGCCCACGCCTTGCGCCGGTTGGCGAAGGTGATCCAGCCGTCGGTGAAGCGGGTCGCGCCCACCAGCGCGAACGAGCCCATGAAGTCCGCGAAGGACTCCTTCAGCCACAGGTCGTCCCACCACTCCATGGTGACCAGGTCGCCGAACCACATGTGCGCCATCTCGTGCAGGATGACGTTGGCCCGCGCCTCGTACGAGGCCTGCGTCACCTTGCCGCGGAAGATGTACTCCTCGCGGAAGGTCACCAGACCCGGGTTCTCCATCGCGCCGAGGTTGTACTCGGGCACGAACGCCTGGTCGTACTTGCCGAACGGGTACGGGTAGTCGAAGTGGTCGTGGAAGAAGTCCAGACCCTGCTTGGTGACCAGGAAGACGTCGTCCGCGTCGAAGTGCGGGGCGAGCCCCTTGCGGCACATCGCGCCGAGCGGGATCTCCAGCGTGCCGCCGTCCTCGAACGTCCGCGTGTAGCTGTCGGTCACATAGTGGTACGGACCCGCCACCACACAGGTGATGTACGTGGAGATCGGCTTGGTCTCCGCGAACCGCCACACCCCGTCGGCGAGTTGGCCGGCCCCGTTGCTCCACACGGTCCAGCCCTCGGGCGCGCGCACCTCGAAGCGGAACGGGGACTTGAGGTCGGGCTGCTCGAAGTTGGCGAAAACCCGTCGGGAGTCGGCCGGCTCGTACTGGGTGTACAGGTACACCTCGCCGTCCTCGGGGTCGACGAAGCGGTGCATTCCCTCACCCGTGCGCGAGTAGGCGCACTGCGCGTCCACGACCAGTTCGTTGTCGGCGGCCAGGTCCTCCAGCAGGATGCGGGACCCGTCGAAGACCTCGCCTGGGTCCAGGTCACGGCCGTTCAGCGAGACGGCCGTCACGCTCGGCGCGATGAGGTCGGCGAAGCTGCTCGCGCCGGGCTCGGCGCAGCGGAACCGGATCGTCGTCACGGAC
This sequence comes from Streptomyces sp. NPDC006458, assembly GCF_040612135.1. Taxonomy (NCBI): domain Bacteria; kingdom Bacillati; phylum Actinomycetota; class Actinomycetes; order Kitasatosporales; family Streptomycetaceae; genus Streptomyces; species Streptomyces sp. NPDC006458. Next base: position 303,627 of record NZ_JBEXPR010000001.1, read on the forward strand.
CGGAAGGTCCGCGGCCCGTCCCCGCTGTGCTCACCGACGGCGGAGCGCAGGTCGAGCGAGACCTCGTAGCCGTCCACGGACAGCAGCGCGGCGCGCTCGCGGGCCTCGTCGCGGGACAGATTCTCACCGGGCACGGGCGGCACTCCCTCGGGTCGTCACGGATGTACGTCGTCCTCGGCGCCGGTCGTCGTCGACGCCGGTCGTCTCGGATGCTGAACAGCACCGATCCTGCCATGCGCCCCTGACGCGGGGTAGCCGGGAATGGGGCAGCCTGCCGGGGGTGTTGCGAGGTGAGAAGCCCGTACGAGTAGGAGAGCCATGTCCGAGACCGCGAGCACGCCCGCGAAGACCCCCGTCGACTTCTGGTTCGACCCGCTGTGTCCCTGGGCGTGGATGACCTCGCGCTGGGTGCTGGAGGTGGAGAAGTACCGGGACATCGAGGTCCGCTGGCACATCATGAGCCTCGCCGTCCTCAACGAGCCCAAGCTCGACGAGCTGCCCGAGGCCTACCGGGAGATGCTCGCCACCACGGCCTGGCAGCCGGTGCGCGTGGTCACCGCCGCCTGGCAGAAGCACGGCGAGGACGTCCTCGGCCCGCTCTACACCGCCCTCGGCACCCGTATCCACAACCAAGGGGAGGGCGCCACCCGCGAGGCCCTGGCCGGCGCGCTCGCCGACGCCGGCCTGCCCGCCGACCTGATCGAGTACGCCGATCAGGAGAACTTCGAGTTCGACGCCGAGCTGCGCGCCTCCCACAAGGAGGGCATCGACAAGGTCGGCCAGGACGTCGGCACCCCGGTCATCGCCCTGCCCGGCCCGAACGGCGAGCAGATAGCGTTCTTCGGCCCGGTCGTCACTCCCGCCCCCAAGGGCGAGGACGCCGTCCGCCTGTGGGACGGCGCGGTGGCGGTCGCCTCGGTGCCCGGGTTCTACGAGATCAAGCGCACCCGCACCAAGGGCCCTGATTTCAGCAACCTCTGACACGGAGCCGGAAGGGCCCCCGCGAGTCCAGTCCTCGCGGGGGCCCTTCCCTTTTCACGCGCCTGCCCGGTCAACGGTGAGAAGACGATCACGAGCAGGGCATCCCGTCAGGGCGCCGGCAGCAGGCCGTCCCCGCGCTCCTTGGCGGCGGCGTGGCGCCTGGCCACGTCCTGCCAGTCGACGACCTGCCACATCGCCTCGACGAAGTCGGCCTTCTGGTTCCTGTACTGGAGGTAGAAGGCGTGCTCCCAGGCGTCGAAGACCAGGATCGGGGTGGAGCCCTGGCCGACGTTGCCCTGGTGGTCGTAGACCTGCTCGACGATCAGGCGCCCGCTCAGCGGCTCGTACGCCAGCACGCCCCAGCCCGAACCCTGGGTGGTCGCGGCGGCCTTGGACAGCTGCGCCTTGAAGGCGGCGAACGACCCGAAGGACTCCGCGACGGCGTCGGCCAGCTCGCCCACGCCGTCCTCGTCCAGCGGCTCGCCACCGCCGTCGCCGGTCATGTTGTGCCAGTAGATCGAGTGCAGGATGTGGCCGGAGAGGTGGAAGGCCAGGTTCTTCTCCAGCCCGTTGACCGAGCCCCACCGGTCCTTGTCCCGCGCCTCGGCGAGCTGCTCCAGGGTGTCGTTGGCGCCCTTCACGTACGCCGCGTGGTGCTTGTCGTGGTGCAGCTCGATGATCTCCGGGCTGATCACGGGCGCCAGTGCGGAGTAGTCGTACGGCAGTTCAGGCAGCGTGTACACGGGCATGAGGGTCCCCTCCGACCTCTTATTGCAAGTAGTTCGCAATAACAAGCTAACAGCAAAAAGCCCCCGGGTGGATCACCGGGGGCTTTCGCGGCATCGCGACGGCGGGGCTCGGCGGGGCTCGGCGGGGCGAGGGGGCCGGTGCGGTTACCCGGCGACGGCCGTGTAGTGCGTCGCGTCGCCCTCGATCGAGTAGCTCTCCTTGCCCTCGATGCCGACCGGCACGTCACCGGCCACCGTCACCCGGTGCAGCCGGCGCGGCAGACCGTCGTAGTTGTCGATGGCGTAGTGCTGGGTGATGCGGTTGTCGAACAGCACGAGCTGCTCCGGCGACCAGCGGTGCCGCAGGATGTTCTCCGGCCGGGTGACGTACGCCTGGAGCAGATCGAGGATCTTGCGGGACTCGCCCACCGACAGGCCCACGATCCGCTGGGCGAACCCGCCGATGAACAGGCCCCGCTCCCCGGTCAGCGGATGCACCCGGACCACCGGGTGCGCGGTGCGGTACCTGATCGACGTGAACTGGGCGCGCAGTGCGGCCTGGTCCTCGTCGACCTCCTCCGCGGGCACCGCGTAGTCGTAGTCGTTGGTGTGCTCGGCCCACAGGGTGTCGGCCAGCTTCCGCAGCGGTTCCGGCAGGTCCCGGTAGGCGGCCGCCGCGTTCGCGATCAGGGTCTCGCCGCCGTACGGCGGGATCGTGATGCTGCGCAGGGTGCTGGCCTGCGGCGGGTTGAGGACGAAGGTGACGTCCGTGTGCCAGTGGTTGGCGCGGCCGGCCTCGCTGTCGACGGGCAGCACGTTCGGCGCGCCCTCGACGGCCGGCACGGTCGGGTGGGCGCTGGTCAGCTCTCCGAAGTGCCGGGCGAAGGCCTGCTGGCCCTCGTCGTCCAGGCCCCTCGCGTCGAACACGAGCGCCTTGTGGACGTTCAGGGCCTCCCGGATCGCGGTGACGGTCTTCTCCTCGAGCGGCGCGGTCAGGTCGACGCCGCTGACCTCGGCGCCGATACGGGCGGTGACCTTGCGGATGTCGATGCTCATGGGGACGGTTCCTTTCAGACGAGGGAGGCGGCGAGCGTGTGCTGGTTGGCGGGGCGGGGCAGGCCGTAGCGGTCCCGCAGGGTGCGGCGCGGGCCGTACTCGGTGCGCAGCAGGCCGCGGGCGCGCAGCAGTGGGACGACCTGGTCGACGAAGGTGTCCAGCCCGGAGGGCAGGACGGCGGGCATGATGTTGAAGCCGTCGGCGGCGCCCCGGGTGAACCAGGTCTCGATGGTGTCGGCGACCTGCTCGGGCGTTCCCGCGAAGGTGAGATGGCCGCGTCCGCCGCCGAGCCGCCCGATCAGCTGCCGCACGGTGAGCCTGTCGCGCCGGGCCAGCTCCACCACGAGCGTGTAGCGGCTGCGGGCGCCCTCGATCGCGGAGTCCGGGGGCAGGTCGTCGGGCAGCCGGCCGTCCAGCTCCAGGGTTCCGGGGGGCAGGTTCAGCAGCCGCTCCAGATTGGTCACGCCGTGCGTGTGCACGATGTGGTCCTCCAGCACCTGCTCCTGGTCCCGTGCCTCGGCCTCGGTGGAGCCGACCACCGGGACGATGCCGGGCAGCACCTTGATGTGCTCCGGGTCGCGGCCCGCAGCCACGGTGCGGGACTTGAGGTCGGCGTAGAAGGCCTGCGCGTCCTCGATGGTCTGCTGCGCGGTGAACACCGCCTCCGCGTACCGGGCGGCGAAGTCCTTCCCGTTCTCGGAGGACCCGGCCTGCACCAGCAGCGGGTAGCCCTGCGGGGAGCGGGGCACGTTGAGCGCGCCCTCGACGCTGAAGTAGGCGCCCTTGTGGCGCGGTGGGTGGATCCGGGCGTCGTCGCCCCACACGCCGGCCGCCTTGTCGGCGACGATCGCGTCGTCCTCCCAGCTGTCCCACAGCTTCAGCGACACGTCGAGGAACTCCGCGGCACGCGCGTACCGTTCGGCGTGCGCGGGCTCGGCGTCCAGTCCGAAGTTGCGGGCCGCGTCCGCGCCGGCGGTGGTGACGATGTTCCAGCCGGCCCGGCCACCGCTGACGATGTCCAGGGAGGCGAACCTGCGGGCCAGGTTGTAGGGCGAGTTGTACGACGTGGACGCGGTGGCGATCAGGCCGATGTGCTCGGTGGCCGTCGCGAGCGCGGTCAGCAGCGTGAGCGGCTCCAGCGCGCCGGCCGGCCGCTGGCCCACACTGCCCCACAGCTGCGGCCCGTCGGCGAGGAACAGCGAGTCGAAGGTGCCCCGCTCGGCGATCCGCGCCAGGCGCACATAGTGCGCCAGGTCCACATGGGCGTACGGATCGCTCTCCGGCAGCCGCCAGGACGCCTCGTGGTGGCCGGTGCTCATCAGGAAGGCGTTGAGGTGCAGTTGTCTCGTCATGACTGGTCCTCCGTCACACCCAGGGCGGCAAGCAGCCGCTCCCGGTACTCGCCGAGCCGTGGATCGCGGTACGAGCGCGGATGCGGGCGGTCGATGGTCAGGTCGAGGCCGATACGGCCGCTGTCGAGCACGAGCACGCGGTCGGCGAGCACGATCGCCTCGTCCACGTCGTGCGTGACCAGCAGCACCGAGGGCCGGTGGCGCTCCCACAGCTCCCGCAGCAGGCCGTGCATCCGGATCCGGGTCAGCGCGTCGAGCGCCCCGAACGGCTCGTCCGCCAGCAGCAGTTCGGGCTCGCGCACCAGCGACCGGGCGAGGGCCGCGCGCTGGGCCTCACCGCCGGACAGCTCGTTCGGCCAGGCCCGCTCGCGCCCCTTCAGCCCGACCTCTTCGAGGGCCGCGCGCCCCTTGGCGTCGCCGTCCGAACCCTCCGTGCCGAGCAGTACGTTGTCCAGCACCCGGCGCCAGGGCAGCAGCCGGGAGTCCTGGAACACCACGGAGATCCGCTCCGGGGCGGTGAGCTGTCCGCTTCCGGTCACCTCGTGGTCCAGGCCCGCCACGGCCCGCAGCAGCGTGGACTTGCCGGAGCCGCTGTGCCCGAGCAGGGCGATGAACTGGCCGGCGGGGATGTCCAGGTCGACGCCGTCGAGGACGATGCGTCCGTCGAACGACCGGGTCAGGCCGCGCAACTGGACGGCGGGACGGGTCAGTTGCTCAGTGTGCGTCGCCATGACAGCACCCTCCGTTCGATGAGGCGGACCGCACTGTCGGAGGCGAGGCCGAAGATGCCGTAGACGACCAGGCCGACGAGGATGACGTCCGACTGGCCGTAGTTCTGGGCCTGGAACATCATGTAGCCGAGTCCGCTGGTGGCGTTGATCTGCTCCAGCACCACCAGGCCGAGCCAGGAGCCGGTCACGCCGAGCCGGAGTCCCACGAAGAATCCGGGCAGTGCGCCGGGAACGACGATCTGGCGGATGAACTGGAAGCGGCCCAGCCCCTGCACCTCGGCGAGTTCGACGAACCGGCTGTCGATGCCGGACAGCGCGGCGTGCGTGTTGAGGTAGATCGGTATGTAGACGACGATCGCGATGATGGCGATCTTGAAGGTCTCGCCGATGCCCAGCCAGAGGATGAACAGCGGGATCAGACCGAGGGTGGGGATCGCCCGGTTGAGGTTCACCGTCCCGTCGATCAGCGCCTCCCCGACCCGGCTGAGTCCGGACGCGAGCGCGAGGGCGACGCCGGCCGTCAGGCCGATCGCGAAGCCCGAGGCCGCCCGTTGCAGGGAGGTCAGGATGTCCGTGTTCAGGGTGCCGTCGGTCCACAGATGGGCGCCGGTCTCCACCACCGTCCAGGGCGCCGGTATCGCCGCCGGGTCGAGCCGTCCGGCGGCCGAGGCCGCGGCCCACAGCGCGAGGAACAGGAGCGGGCCGACCAGCCGGGTGGCGGGCAGACGCTTGCCGGGGGAGAGGCTGCGCCGCCGCCTTCGGGCGGTTCTCGGGGCCTTCGCGGCGACGGGGGCGGTCGTGGTCGTGGTCGTGGTCGTGGTCACCGCGCTCACCTCCGGTACTCCGCGGGCACGGACCGCGCGGCGATGGCCTCGAAGCGGTGGTCGAACAGCGAGGCCACGTCGAACTTCTTCACGAAGCCGCCCTCCGCGAGCAGATCGGCCGTCTCCTGCTCCCAGCGGATCGCCTCGGCCCAGCTGGGCGGGAACAGCGGCTTGTTGGCCAGCTCACTGATGCTCTGCGCCTGCGGCAGGGTCAGGTTCTGCGTCTTGACGTAGAACTCCTCGTTCCAGATGTCGGGATTCTCGTACGTCCACACCGAGCCCTTGGCCCAGTGCGGGATGTAGGCGGCGACCGCGGCCGCCTTCGCGCGGTCGTTCAGCACGCTGGTCGGCGCCCACAGCAGGTTGAGCAGGTCGACCACGTCGGTGGTGATGATCCGGGCGCCCTTGGACTCGTACTGCGCCAGATAGGCGGGCGACTGGGTGTTGCCGAGCGGGGCGATGTCCACCTGGCCCGACTGCAGGGCGGTGAGGAACTGGTTGCTGGTCAGCGGGACCAGCTGCACGTCGTCGTAGGCCAGACCCGCCTTCTTCAGTGCCCGCAGCAGGACCACTCCCTGGGCCTGACCCTGGGAGAAGGCGAGCTTGCGGCCCTTGAAGTCGGCCACCGTGCGGATGTCGCTGCCGGGCTTGGTGGCGAAGACGTAGTTGGGCTTGCGGGTGATGTTGATCGCGACGATCTTCGCGTCGAAGCCCTGGAAGTGTGCCTGGATCGGCGGGATGCCCGCGTTGTTGGCGAGATCCAGCGACTGGGCCCGGAAGGCGTTGATGACATCGGGTCCGGCGGCGACGTTCACCCAGCTGGAGACCTCGAAGGGCAGCTTGCCCAGTTTCGCCAGCTTGAACTGGAGCTGCTGGGTGCCCTGGAAGGACCCGACCTTCAGGCTCGTGCCCGCCGGGACCTTGTCGGCGAGCGGGGCCGTCGAGGCGCCCTTCGACGAGGTGGCGGCGCTGCTCTCCGCGCAGCCGCTCAGCCCGGCGACCGCCGCGGCGGCACCGAGCGCGGAGGTCAGGAAGAGCCGGCGATCGAGACCGGACACCGTTGGAGAAGGCATGGCAGGACTCCCTTGTGCATGGAGTGAGAAGGCAGGAGAAAATACGGACGCAGACGGCCCGACAGGGAAATTCACGCAACAGGAAATGAGCGCTTCACACGGGGCAACGTGTCAGCAACAAGAGGCACAACAGTGCAGGCGAAGGCTCATGACCAGCATGTTCCTTGCTTTCCTCGACTCTTGTCAACATTCGGAGTTTCTGAATTAATTCATCTCGGGTGACACGCTCAGTGGATCTCGATAAAGCGCGTCGAGAATCACCGAGCCGCCCGCCACGGCCAGCACGGATTCCGGAAAGCTCGTCGGGAGCACGGCTGCCGCGCGCTCCGGCCCGGCCTCCTCGCGCAGGGCCGCCAGGCAGTCCTCGCGATGGATCACCCCGACCTCGGTGACGACGACCGTCTCCGGATTGAGCACGTCCAGCAGCAGGCCTGCCGCCCGCCCCACCAGCCGGGCCCGCCGCACCAGCAGCCCGGCGGCCGCCTTGTCGCCGGCCGCCGCCGCGGCCACGACATGCATCGGGTTCATGCCCTCCGCGACCCCGGCCGCGCGCGCCCTGCGGCACAGGGTCCGCTCGCTCAACTCGGCCTGGAGGCAGCCGGTCCGGCCGCAGTCGCACGGCTCCGTGCCGCCGGGCAGCGGCAGATGGGCGATCGCCCCGGCCTGCGAGCGCGGCCCGTGGTGCACCTCGTCATGGGTGGCGAACGCCGCGTCCACCACATTGCCGGCGAAGAGATGCAGCAGACTGCGGCTGCCGCGCGCCCGGCCGAACAGCCGCTCGCCGTCGACCAGCGCCCGCGCGTGCCCGTCCACCCGCACCGGCAGCCCGGTCAGCGCGCCGAGCCGCTCCCGCACCGCCACCTCCCGCCAGCCCAGCAGCGGATGGTCGACGACCGTGCCCGCCTCCCGGTCCACCCAGCCGCCCACCGCCACCCCGACGCCCAGCGGCCGGCCGCCCGGCGCCCCGGCGAACAGGCCCGCGAGCGCGGTGGCGGCACGCGCCAGCACGAGGGAGGGCTCGGTGCTCTCGTGCGGCAGCTCCCGCTCGGCCAGCACCCGGCCGCGCAGGTCCAGCAGCGCGACCGTGGTGTAGGGCACGGCTATGTGCACCCCGCCCACGACGAACCGCGAGACGTCCAGGTCGACCGGCACATGCGGCCGTCCGGCCCCCCGCGCGCGCGGCGGGGCCACCGTCTCGCGGAGCAGGCCCAGTTCGGCGAACCGGGCGCAGTAGTCCGTCACCGACGCCGGGGACAGCCCGGTCAGCCGGGCGATGGTGCTGCGGGCCACCGGCCCGTGCTCCAGCACCGAGCGGAGCACGACGCTGGCGCTGGTGCGCCGCCGGTCGCTGTCGGCGGCGCGGGGCACGGGGGAGGCTGGGGCGGATACCGCGGTACGGGGCATGACAGTTCCTCAGGGGCCGGTCCGACTCTGTGCCGTGCACCGGGCGAGGAGACGCCGAAGCGGTCCGCGCCGCCTCACCCGAGGAGGCGGCGACAGGTGGCCGTGCCCTGGCGGCGCAGGTCGACATAGCGACGCGACGTGAGGTTCCGAGCCTGGGCGACCATGGCTGGAAGGGTAGGCCCTGCCCGCCGGGTCCGGCCAGGGCGTGACATGCTGTTTGGTGAGTCTCTACATAAACTCGAAACACTCCACCTGTGACCAGATCGCCACTGCCTCAGTGACCGTCATCACCTCCTCCCGCATGTAATGGGCATCCTTTGTTGGGATTCCATCAAGGTCGCGCTCCGGCCTTTGTCGAGCGCTGACGGTGATCGATTCGAGGACGCTGGGATAGCGTCGCGCTGTCCCCAACTGCCCACACCCCTCCGCGGAGTCCCCATGAGCACCGCTGCCGCCGCCCCCGTCCGCCCGGGGCAGGTCCTCGCCGACCTGCTGCCGGCCTCGCGCGTCCGTGACATCGCGCTCGTCGTCGGCGGCGCCGCGCTGACCGGGCTCGCGGCGCAGATCTCGGTGCCCGTGCCCGGCTCCCCGGTCCCGGTGACCGGCCAGACCTTCGCCGCGCTGCTCGTCGGCACGACCCTGGGCGCCGGCCGCGGTTTCCTCTCGCTCGCGCTGTACGCGCTGGCGGGCATCGCCGGTGTGCCGTGGTTCGCCGACGCCACCTCCGGCGGAACCGCCCCGTCCTTCGGCTACATCCTCGGCATGATCCTGGCCTCCACCGTCGTCGGCGCCCTGGCCCGCCGCGGGGCCGACCGCGGCGTGCTGCGCACGGCCCTGGCGATGCTGCTGGGAGAGGCGATCATCTACGCCGTCGGCGTGCCCTACCTGGCCCTGGCCACCGGCATGTCCGCCTCGGCCGCGATCGCCGCGGGCCTCACGCCGTTCCTGCTGGGCGACGCCCTCAAGGCCGCCCTCGCGATGGGGCTGCTGCCGAGCGCCTGGAAGCTCGTCAAGCGCTGAACCAGCGCCGTACGTCGACGAAGAGGCTCGCCGGACCGACCGGCGAGCCTCTTCGCGTCCCGGAGGGAACGCCGTCACGCCTCCCCCGCACTGGGGTGCGTCTCACGCTCCCCGCGCGGTCTCGCGCGGCCGGCGCGACCACCACAGACCGGCCGCACCCGCGGTGAGCAGTCCCGCGCCCGCCGCCCCACGGCGAACGACGAACGGCGAACCGCGAAGAACGACGACGAACGGCGAACCGCGAAGGGCCCCGCGGCAGTGCTGCCGCGGGGCCCTCGGCGAGGAAGGAGGTCAGCCGGTCGTGACCTTGTCCGCCGGCTCGGCCGGGGCCGCCTCGGCGACGGCGGCCGGACGCCCGGCGCCCAGCTTCTGCCGGACCACGGCGATCACCAGCACGACCGCGGCGACCATCAGCGACAGCAGCACGGTCTCGCGGCCGTCGTGCTCGGTGTCGGTGAGCATGTAGCCGAGGACGAAGACGATCAGCCCGGCCGCGGCCCAGGTCAGGTACGGGTACAGCCACATCTTCACGACGAGCTTCTCCGGCGCCTCGGCCTGGATGATCTTCCGCATGCGCAGCTGCGAGAAGCAGATCACCAGCCACACGAACAGGGCGACCGCGCCGGAGGAGTTGACCAGGAAGAGGAAGACGGAGTCCGGGAACTTGTAGTTGAAGAACACCGCGACGAAGCCGAACACCACGGAGACCAGGATGGCCGTGCGCGGCACACCGTTGGCGGTGGTCTTCGCGAAGGCCTTCGGCGCGTCACCGCGCTGGCCCAGCGAGAAGGCCATGCGGGAGGCGGTGTACAGACCGGAGTTGAGGCAGGACAGCACCGAGGTCAGCACGATGAAGTTCATGATCTGACCGGCGTGCGCGATGCCCAGGGAGTCCAGCGCGGCGACGTAGGGGCCGTCCTCCTTGATGGCCGGGTCGTTCCACGGCAGCAGCGAGACCACGACGAGGATCGAGCCGAGGTAGAAGACGGCGATACGCCAGATGATGCTGTTGGTGGACTTGGTGACCGCGCGCTGCGGGTCCTCGGACTCGCCGGCGGCCAGGGTGGCGATCTCGCTGCCCATGAAGGAGAAGACGACGAGCAGCACACCGGTGAGGATCGCGCCGGGCCCGTTGGGCAGGAAGCCGCCGTGCTCGGTCAGGTTGGACAGCCCGGCCTTGTCGCTGTCGGCGCCCGGCAGCACGCCGAAGACGGCCAGGCCGCCGACGACGATGAACGCGGCGATGGCGACGACCTTGATCCCGGCGAACCAGAACTCGAACTCACCGTAGGAGCCGACGGAGACCAGGTTGGTGGCGGTCAGCACGACCATCACGATCAGCGCCCAGGCCCACTGCGGGACGGCGGGGATCCATCCCTCCAGGATGGCGGCGCCGGCGGTCGCCTCGACGGCGAGCACGACGACCCAGAAGAACCAGTACAGCCAGCCGATGGAGAACCCGGCCCAGCGGCCGAGCGCCCGGTCGGCGTGCGCGGAGAAGGAACCGGACGACGGGTTGGCCGCGGACATCTCGCCGAGCATCCGCATCACCAGCACCACGAGCGTGCCGACGAGGGCGTACGACAGCAGGATGCCGGGGCCGGCGGTCGCGATGCCCACGCTGGAGCCGACGAACAGGCCGGCACCGATCACACCGCCGATGGCGATCATGGAAAGGTGCCGGTTCTTCAGCCCTGCGTGGAGACCGGGACCGGGATCTCCGGTGCTCTTCGCCGGGTTCGGCTGCGAGGTCATTGGATGGATTTCCTTTGCGCCGGGGGAGGGGGGACTCGTGCGCAATCAGGGAGTGGTGCACGAGCCGGTCCAGTGAATCGGAGGCAACTGGATTCGTGAACCTTTGAATCCAGATCGTTACTTGAGGTTTCCCTGAGGTTCTATAGTCTTCGTCACAGTCGTGCCGTCGGTCACCCGCCCCGCTGCTTCCCGGCCGCGCATGACACACTCCTCCCATGCGCGTGTATCTCGGCTCCGACCATGCGGGCTACGAACTCAAGAACCACCTCGTCGAGTGGCTCAAGGCGGCAGGGCACGAGCCCGTCGACTGCGGCCCCCACATCTACGACGCCCAGGACGACTACCCGCCGTTCTGCCTGCGGGCCGCGGAGCGCACCGCCGCGGACGCCGGCTCCCTCGGCATCGTGATCGGCGGCTCCGGCAACGGCGAGCAGATCGCCGCCAACAAGGTCAAGGGCGTGCGGGCGGCCCTCGCCTGGAGTGAGCAGACCGCCGCGCTCGGCCGCGAGCACAACGACGCCAACGTCGTCGCGGTCGGCGCCCGCATGCACACCCAGGAGGAGGCGACGAAGTTCGTCGAGATCTTCCTGGGCACGCCCTTCTCCGGTGACGAGCGCCACATCCGCCGCATCGAGATGCTCGCGGGGTACGAGACCACCGGCGACCTGCCCCCGATCCCGGCGCACCACCCGCAGCAGTAGAAAGGCAGGGCACGGTGCCGGAAGGGCACACGATTCACCGGCTGGCCCAGGACTACGCCGCCGCCTTCTCCGGCACCGCCCCGCGTGTGACCAGCCCCCAGGGCAAGTTCAGCGACGCCGCCGCCCTGCTCGACGGCGGCGTCCTGCACACCGCCGACGCCCATGGAAAGCACCTCTTCCTGGGCTTCGGCGCCTCCTGGGTCCACATCCACCTCGGCCTGTTCGGCAAGGTGAACCTCGGCGCCGTGCCCGCGCCCCCGCCGACCGACACGGTCCGGCTGCGCCTGGCGAACGGCACGTCCTACGTCGATCTGCGCGGGCCCACCACCTGCGCGCTGATCACCGACGCCGAGAAGCGCGCGATACACGACCGCCTCGGTCCCGACCCGCTGCGCGCGGACGCCGAACCGCGGGCCGCGCACCGGCGGATCTCCCGCAGCCGTACGACGATCGCCGCGCTGCTCATGGACCAGAAGGTGATCGCGGGCGTCGGCAACGTCTACCGCGCCGAGGTCCTCTTCCGGCACGGCATCGACCCCTACCGGGCCGGGAAGGACGTCACGGCCGCCGAGTGGGACGCGATCTGGGCCGACCTCGTCGGCCTGATGCGCGAGGGCGTACGCCACAACCGCATCGACACCGTCCGCCCGGAGCACACCCCCGAGGCCATGGGCCGTCCGCCGCGCGTCGACGACCACGGCGGCGAGGTCTACGTCTACCGCCGGGCGAACCTGCCCTGTCACATCTGTGGGGGCGAGATCCGCACCGCCGATCTCGCCGCCCGCAATCTGTTCTGGTGCCCCGGCTGTCAGCGGGGCTGACCCGACCCCCGGCGACCCCGCGTTCCCGGTGCCCCGGCAGGCGACGTCCGCGACGGGGCGAACGCCGCCTGCCGGGGCACTAGAACCCGTGCGGCAGCCACGGCGCCACCGGGGAGCCGAACGCCACCGCCGTGTCCGTCAGCGCGCCCTCGCGCAGTTCGCGCACCCGCCCCGCCGCGCCCAGCGCCGCGAGGCTCACCCCGCCGAGGTAGGCCGCGCCCAACTCCCGCACGGACAGGGCGAGATCCGCCGGGTCCGTCGTAGGCCGGCACGCCGCCCCCTTCGTATCGCCGGTCAGCCGCCAACGCCCGGTGTTCCAGGGACAGAACGGGTCGTCCACCTCCAACACCACGTCCACGGGCGCCTGATACGTCCGGGCCTCCAGCGCCGCGCCGACATCCACCAGACGCACGTGCAGCGAGTCCCGCAGCCGCAGCAGGCACCTGCGGATGTCGGACACCTGGTGCTGCCACGCCTCGTCGACCGGCCGCCCCCGCACGACCAGCTTCGATGTCAGGTCGATCCCGAACAGGAACCGCCACAGCGCCGCCTCGGTCGCCGGGTCCACCCCGGCCAGGTCCGACAGCGTCACCGTCCCGTCGTGCCCCGACGGACCCCAGCCCAACTTCGTACGGAACCGGGCGTATCCGGTGATCTCGCCGTCCCGCTCGGCCACCACGCACTGCAGCGGTGACGCCCCGTCCCGGTGCTCCTGTGCGTCCAGCACCCCGAGCCGCTCCCAGCCGGGCCGCCGGGCGAGCATCCCCGGCCGCCTCGGCACCAGTCGCGCGTACACCGCCTCGCACACGTCGAGGACCTCGGCCGGCGCCGCGTACCGCAGCCGCACGTCGTCCGTGCCGGCCGGCACGGACAGCCGAACCCGGCTCGTGTCGATCTCGCCGTGCAGGCCGAACGTCCCCGCGGCGTACCCGAACCGGCCGTAGATGTCCGGCTCGGACGCCGTCAGCACCGCCAGCGACTCGCCCCAGGAGCGGATGTCGTCCAACTGCCGCCGCATCATGGCCGTCAGCAGCCCGCGTCGGCGGTGCGTCGCGGCCACACTCACCATCGTGATGCCCGCCGCCGGCACCGAGGCGCCCCCCGGCACCGTCAGCCGGAACGAGAACGCCCCGGCCGTGCCCACACAGTCCGGCCCGTCCCAGGCGCCGATGGACCGGGTCCGCTCGGTCAGCGCGTCCCACAGCTCCCGCTCCTCGGCGGGCTCCGGTTGCGCGCCGAAGGCGCGGATCAGGTTGTCGTACCACGGAGCCCACTCGTCCTGCCGCAGTTCCCGTATCACCGGCTCCGGGCGCGTGCCCTCGTAGTCAGTCACCATGGGCCCATCCCTACCAGCGCAATGCGGGACGAGCCACCCAATTTCTCCGTGCCCGGGGCGGGCCCGCCCCTCGTGGAGTTCACTGAGAGCCACGGCGAAGTCCGGCCTCGGACGGGGGACAAGTGGGGCCTCCCGTGCCATGCGGCCGGTCGGGTGGATAGGGTCCGGACGATGGCAGCAGGACGAGAGCGGCGCACAGCCGCCGAGACGCTCCCGGCCCGGGTGCGGATGCATTGGCACCGGGTCCGCGTCGGCCTGCGCAGAAGTGCCGTCGACTACTTCCGCGGCGACGGCTCCGACTGGATCGCCCTCGCGGGCCTGCTGCTGACCGTCCCGCTGATCGCCGCCGCCACCCTCGCCAACCCCGTGTGGTGCTCCCCGGCCGCCCTGGTCCTGCCCATCGTCGCGGGCGGGCTGCTGCTGCGCCCGGCGAGCCTGCTCGGCCTGTACGCGGCCTCCGCGACCGCCCTGATCGTGGAGTCGGTCCAGCTCGGGCCGTACACCGAGGGCCCGGCCCGGGTCACGCCGGGCGTCGTCCTCGTGGTCGCCGCCTGCGGGTTCTTCGGCCTGCTCATCGCCCAGTTCCGCAGCCGGGTCGGCGTGCCCTGGCGGCGCGGCGGCACCATGCTGTTCGACCTGCGCGAACGCATCCGCACCCAGAGCCGGCTGCCCAAGCTGCCGCGCGGCTGGCACCACGAGATGGCGCTGCGCCCCGCGGGGGGCCAGTCGTTCTCCGGTGACTTCGTCGTCGCGGCCCGCACGGGCGGCGGCGGCCGCACCCTGGAGGTCGTCCTCACCGACGTCTCCGGCAAGGGCATGGACGCGGGCTCACGCGCCCTGCTGCTGTCCGGCGCCTTCGGCGGTCTGCTCGGCTCGCTGCCCCCGCACGCCTTCCTCCCGGCCGCCAACGGCTATCTGCTGCGTCAGGACTGGGACGAGGGCTTCGCGACCTCCATCCACCTCGTCCTGGACCTGGACTCGGGCGACTACGAGCTCTACTCGGCGGGCCATCCGCCCGGACTCCAGCTCAGCGCGGGCAGCGGCCGCTGGGAGGAGAAGGCCGCCGAGGGCCCGCTGCTCGGGGTGTACGACGGCGCCCAGTTCGACCCCGTCAAGGGTGTGCTGCGCCCCGGGGACGTGCTCATGCTGTTCACCGACGGCCTGGTGGAGACGTCCGACCGGGACATCGTCGAGGGCATCGACCGCCTCACCGGCGAGGCCGACCGCTATGTGGCCGCCGGTTTCCGCGGCGCCGCCTGGCATCTCATCGAGGCCGTCGCCAAGGACGTCAACGACGACCGGGCCCTGCTGCTGATCTGCCGTGAGGGCCCGACGGCCCAGTCGTCCTAGGAGGCGCCGCCGTGCTGACACTCACCGAGGTGGAGGCCCTCGCCCGCGCCGCCCACGAGGGCCAGACCGACAAGGCCGGGCGGCCCTACGCCGAGCACCTCGCCGCCGTGGCCGCGGGCGTGCGCGCGCTGGGCGGCGACAGCGAGCAGATCGCCGCTGCCTGGCTGCACGACGCGGTCGAGGACGACGCGCTGTCCGAGCGGTGGCTCGAAGAGGCCGCGCTGAGCCGCCGTACGAAGGACATCGTGCTGGCGGTCACCAAGCGGGCGGGGGAGACCCCGCGCGCCTACGCCGGGCGCATCCTCGCCACGCCGGGCGCGCTGCTGGTCAAGCGGGCGGACCTGGCGCACAACGCGGACCCGGCCCGGCTGGCGGTGCTGGACGAGGCGACGCGGGTGCGGCTGACCGAGAAGTACGCGAGGATGCGCGCACTCCTCGGCCTGTGAGGGCGTGAGAGGGCTTCAGGGCCTCGTGTGGACCTGAGCGGGCCTGAGCGGACCTGAGCGGACCTGTGTGGTCCTGAGCGGGCTTGTGAGGTCTGAGGGGGCTTGTGAGGGCCCTCAGGTCCGGGCCAGTTCCCGCTCGCGTCCCAGCTCCGCGGCGTCGCGCCGGAACGCCCAGTTCATCCTCGGCTCCACCGCGCACCGCAGGACCCGCTGGACGGGCGGGCCGCACAGCAGTGTGACGGCGACCGCCGCGAGCAGCGTCACGGACAGCGCGCCGAGGGGCCCGTGCAGCCAGGCGGGGTCGTACCAGCCGTAGTACTCACCGGCCTTGGTCAGGAAGCCGTGCAGCAGATAGCCGTAGAGGGTGCCCGCGCCCAGCGCGGTGAACCACAGCGGACGGCCCGGCACCCAGGCCAGGAAGCACGCGGCCAGCAGCACCGAGCAGCCGAACAGGGCGAGCACCATGACCGGCCCGCACCACCACGGCGCGCCCAACTCCTGCGCGGAGTCGCGGTGGTAGAACCACCCGGTGTTCATGTGCGGCACGCTCCACCAGGCCACGGCGAAGGCGGCGGCGAACACCGGCACCGCGAGCATCCGCACCGAACGGCGGCGGACCAGCGCGAAGTGCGCTGGCTTCAGGCACAGTCCGAGCACGAAGTACGGCAGGAACTGCAGCACCCGCTGGAGGTCGAGGTCGTCGCCGATCTCGGGGGTGACGGAGGCGAGCGTCGCGATGCCGAGCGCCACCGGCAGAGGGCGGCGGAGCTGTTTCCACAGCGGGGTCGTGAGCCGCCACATGAACAGGGCGATCAGGAACCAGGTGAGATACCAGGGGTCGAGCAGCGAGATCGGCTGCGCGGGGTCGTCGCCGGCGAACCGGTCGAGGAGGGAGTACGCCGTCTCGAAGACCAGGTAGGGCACGAGGACGCCGGTGACCAGCCGCTTGACGCGCTCGGGGCGCAGGTCGAAGTTCCTGGAGAAGTAGCCGGAGATGATGATGAACGCCGGCATGTGGAAGGCGTACACGAGCGTGTAGGCGCCCTCCAGGAGCCGGCTGTCCTCCTTCAGCGGCTCCCAGGCGTGGCCGACGGCGACCAGGACGATCGCCAGGTACTTGGCGTTGTCGAAGAACGCGTCGCGGTGTGGGGGAAGGGATGTTCTGTTGTGGCCGTGCTGTCGGAGTGGGGTCGTCACAGCGTGGAACATCTGAGGCACCTTAGCGTTGTCCTCGCGTTTCCGTAAAACCTCCGACGTCAGGGCCCAATTTCTCGCCGCTCGGGCCGACTTCGATCCGATCCCGGTCCGAAGTGTCCGTATTGATCCGGACTAAACCCCTCATAACGTCCCAATGTCCGGACGGTGCGGGTCAATTCGAATTCGCTGTGAACCTGATGTGCGGAACCGGAAACCCGGGTGTGGAAAAGATGTGTGAAAGGGTGTGGGAATTCCCGCACGGGGAAATCCTCGAATTCCCGTGCGGGGTGCGGGAGATCGGCTCGCGCGGCACGGTGGCCCACCGCCGGCCCGGTACCGGTTCATCGACGATGCGTCACGGCCCGCATACCCCGGGCCGGTTGGTGGCACGATGGTTCTGGCGGGGGCGTGGCGGGGCGGCGTCTCCGGCGGGAGAGTGCAGACCTACCGAGGGTGTGATCAGTCGTGGCCATTTCGCTGTCCGTGGTGCTGCTGTTGGCGATCATCCTGGTGGTCCTGATGCGCGGAGGCTCGATCAAGCCGGGACCGGCCATCGTGGCCGTGCTGTTCGGCTTCTTCCTCGCCTCGAGCGGCATGGCCCCGTCGATCCAGCGCTTCCTGGACTCGATAGCGGAAACGATCAACTCGATCAATTTCTGACCCCGGTGCGGCCGGGGAGGCCGCAGGCCGGTACGGATACGCTCGACCCTGACCATGGGCGATGCGGACGGGGGATGTCACGGGGATGGTGCTGCGCGATGCCGACCCGATGGAGGTGGGCGGTTACCTCATCGAGCCACCCTCCCCCGGTGTCGGGGGAGGGTTTCGCGGCCCGACGGCGCGCTTCGCGGCCGGACCTCATGGCTGCGGGCTCGCAGGCAACGCCGGATGCTCGATCGCCCGAGCGGCGTCCACCGCTCCGCCGGGCCTCAGCTGCCGACCTGTCGGCCCGACCTCGGACAACCTCTCGCTTGGTTCCGGAGCAGGCGGGGCCTCCAAGCGTGGCGACCGGCCGGCCGCGGGCGCCCGTAGGGCAGAGCAGCCGGGGCTGAGCAGGTCAGCAGCGGGTGTCCGTGTATGCCTGGAATGAGTACGAGCCGAATTCGATGAGACCGCCGGCCCGGGTGCACATCTGCGCCGTGGCGGTTCCGTTCGACCAGACCTCGATCCCTGTCGTCGACATCAGCCCCAGGTAGGTTCCCGGTGTCGTGTTGATCCAGGTGAATATCCGCCACGAGCTGTGGGTGTCACGGAAGCTCTGCCAGACGTAGACGTACCCGAAGTTCTTGTTGCAGCCGTAGTACTGCTTCACCGAGGCGGCGGTCTCCCCGGAGGACGTCGTGATGTACGCCGTATTGCCGATCTGGTGGGCGTCAGAGCATCCGGGTGCTGTAGCAGCAGAGGCCTCGCTTGAGGTGCCGATGACTGTGCCTGCGGCAAGTGCGAGCGCGGCGGCAACTGTTGAGAGAGAGCGTCTCATGATCCCCTCGTCTGAGGCTCGGCTTGGGAACGCTGGAGATCACATCTCACAATGCCTCGGCGACGGGTTGCAAGACCGGCAGCCTGGAACGAGGCGTGGCCTGAGGACCATGTCCTGCGACGCGACAGGGTTTGGTGATCGTCGGCGCGCATCCTCTGCAAGCTCGCGTGGCGCCGGACGCCGTGAAGGGGGGCAGGCGCTGACCGTCGCGCGCCGACCGACGGTGCCGGGATTGCCACCGTCGTGTCCGGCCAGGGCTCACGGTGCCAGGCCGATCGATGGATGCGGGTGACGCAAGGTGTCAGATGGAGCACACGCAGTGGCGGAGGCTGCTGCCGCCGCCGCTCCGCAAGGGGTGACCCTCGAAATTGGTCAGGTCAAGCAGCGTCGCGAGTTCGAGGCCCAGGGTGGCGGGCGTCCTGATGGGGGTCTCGAACAAAAGAAGCACCGGCGGTGAGCCCGCAAGGAAACATTCGACAGAACGGGTCAGGGCCAGGCAGAGGAATCGTCCTCCGACCTGGCCCTGAGCCATGAAGAGCGGGCGACGGGAATCGAACCCGCGTAGCTAGTTTGGAAGACTAGGGCTCTACCATTGAGCTACGCCCGCACAGTGCGCGCCGCAGGTCCGAAGGCCGCGGCACTGCACGCATCGTAGCGGGTCGCACCCCCGGCCCGCACACCCCATTCCCGGCCGTGGTGGCGGCCGGGAAGGCACGTGCGGAAATGCGGCAGCCCCGCTGCCTGCGGGCATGTACCCTACGTGTCGCACCAGACGGGGTGTGGCGCAGCTTGGTAGCGCGTCCGCTTTGGGAGCGGAAGGCCGTGGGTTCAAATCCCGCCACCCCGACCACCCACGTGATCCATCCGCGAGATCATCGCGGTGATCGCCTTTTGGGGCGTTCGGCGGCTGCGGTTACTATGCAAGCTGCGCGCCGGTGTGTCTCATCACTGAAGTCCTCCGGGCGGCGAAATCCGCCGGAGCCGTCTGGCTCCGGCAGAACCCAGAAGTCAGCCATCAAGGAGACCGAACCGTGAAGAGCGCCGTTGAGAACCTGAACCCGACCCGGGTTCGGCTCACTGTCGAGGTGCCCTTCGAGGAGCTCAAGGACAGCCTCGACGCGGCGTACAAGAAGATCAACCAGCAGGTCACGGTGAAGGGCTTCCGCAAGGGCAAGATCCCTGCCCGGGTCATCGACCAGCGCTTCGGCCGTGGTGCCGTGCTGGAGGAGGCCGTCAACGACGCGCTGCCGAAGTTCTACACGGCCGCCGTCACCGAGGCCGAGCTGGACGTCCTGGGCCAGCCCGAGGTCGACATCACGGAGCTGAAGGACGGCGAGACGCTGAACTTCACCGCCGAGGTCGACGTGCGCCCGACCATCGAGATCCCGGACTACTCCGGCATCGAGGTCGAGGTCGACGCGGTCGAGGTCACCGAGGAGGACATCGAGAAGGCCGTGCAGCAGCTGCGCGAGCGCTTCGCCTCCACCTCCCCGGTCGAGCGCGCCGCCGAGGACGGCGACGTCGTGACGATCGACCTGGAGGCCAAGGTCGAGGGCGAGGTCCTCGAGGACGGCATCGCCAGCGGTGTCTCCTACACGATCGGCTCCGGCGAGCTGCTCGACGGCATCGACGACGCCGTGAAGGGCGTGGAGGCCGGTGGCGAGACCACCTTCACCTCCGAGCTCAAGGGCGGCTCGGCGGCCGGCAAGGAGGCCGAGATCACGGTCAAGGTCACCCAGGTGGCCGCGCGTGAACTGCCCGAGCTGGACGACGACTTCGCGCAGCTCGCCTCCGAGTTCGACACCCTGGACGAGCTCAAGGCCGACAGCCGCAAGCGCCTTGAGAACATGAAGCAGTTCGACCAGGCCACGCAGGCCCAGGAGCGTGTCCTGGAGAAGCTGCTGGAGCTCGTCGAGGTGGCCGTCCCCGAGAAGCTGCTCGAGGACGAGGTCAACACCCGCAAGCACAACCTGGAGCACCACCAGCTCGGCCAGATGGGCCTCGACCTCGACAAGTACCTGGAGATCCAGGGCAAGACCGCCGAGGAGTTCGACACCGAGACCCGCGAGGCCGCGGTCAAGGGCATCAAGACCCAGTTCGTGCTGGACGAGCTGGTCAAGACCGAGAAGCTCAACGTCAACCAGGAAGAGCTGACCGAGCACCTGATGCGCCGTGCCGCCTCCTCCGGCATGTCGCCCGACCAGTTCGCGCAGGCCGTCGTGCAGCAGAACCAGGTCCAGCTCCTGGTCGGCGAGGTCGCCCGCGGCAAGGCCCTGGCCGTCGTCGTCGAGGCCGCCACGGTCAAGGACACCAACGGCGAGGTCATCGACCTGGACGACGAGGACGAGGCCGAGGCCGCCGTCCAGACCGTCGAGGCCGCCGAGGGCACCGAGGTCGAGGCCGCCGCCGAGACCGAGGACAAGCCGGAGGCCTGAGCCGCACGGCAGCTCCGATCGCTGTGGAACGGACCCCGAGTACTTCGGACTCGGGGTCCGTTCGCCTACCTGGCCCTTGAGGCGCTACGCCCCCGGCGAACACCCCCGTTACCGGGATTCCCCGAGAGGGCTACGGCGTTAGGGTCCATGAATACGTAGTACACGTGAGACGGCCCCGGCGCCGTCGCAAGACGAGCAGGTGGATACGTGACGAATCTGATGCCCTCCGCCGCCGGCGAGCCTTCCATCGGTGGTGGCCTCGGCGACCAGGTCTACAACCGGCTGCTCAACGAGCGGATCATCTTCCTCGGCCAGCCGGTCGACGACGACATCGCCAACAAGATCACCGCGCAGCTGCTGCTCCTTGCCGCCGACCCGGACAAGGACATCTACCTGTACATCAACAGCCCCGGCGGTTCGATCACGGCCGGCATGGCGATCTACGACACCATGCAGTTCATCAAGAACGACGTGGTGACCATCGCCATGGGCCTCGCGGCCTCGATGGGTCAGTTCCTGCTCAGCGCGGGCACCCCGGGCAAGCGTTTCGCACTGCCGAACGCGGAGATCCTGATCCACCAGCCCTCCGCCGGTCTGGCCGGTTCGGCCTCCGACATCAAGATCCACGCCGAGCGGCTGCTGCACACCAAGAAGCGCATGGCCGAGCTCACCTCGCAGCACACCGGCCAGTCGGTCGAGCAGGTCACCCGTGACTCGGACCGCGACCGCTGGTTCGACGCCTTCGAGGCCAAGGAGTACGGCCTCATCGACGACGTCATCCCCACGGCCGCCGGTATGCCGGGCGGCGGCGGCACCGGGGCGGCCTGAGGCCCGCCAGGGCCCCAGAGCCCCCCAGAGCCCTCCAGCCGACCGCCTCAGCCCCTAGGAGACAGACAGTGAACGACTTCCCCGGCAGCGGCCTGTACGGCAGCGCACGCGCCGAGTACACCGGTCCGGCCGCCGAGTCCCGCTACGTGATCCCGCGCTTCGTGGAGCGCACCTCGCAGGGCATCCGCGAGTACGACCCGTACGCGAAGCTCTTCGAGGAGCGCGTGATCTTCCTCGGCGTGCAGATCGACGACGCCTCCGCCAACGACGTCATGGCGCAGCTGCTGTGCCTGGAGTCGATGGACCCCGACCGGGACATCTCGGTCTACATCAACAGCCCCGGTGGTTCCTTCACCGCGCTGACCGCGATCTACGACACGATGCAGTTCGTCAAGCCGGACATCCAGACGGTCTGCATGGGCCAGGCGGCCTCCGCCGCGGCGATCCTGCTGGCCGCCGGTACGCCCGGCAAGCGCATGGCCCTGCCGAACGCGCGCGTGCTGATCCACCAGCCGTACAGCGAGACCGGCCGCGGTCAGGTCTCGGACCTGGAGATCGCCGCGAACGAGATCCTGCGGATGCGCTCGCAGCTGGAGGAGATGCTGGCCAAGCACTCCACCACGCCGATCGAGAAGATCCGCGAGGACATCGAGCGCGACAAGATCCTCACGGCCGAGGACGCGCTGTCCTACGGCCTGATCGACCAGATCATCTCCACCCGGAAGATGAACAACGCCGCTGTCCGCTGACGCGGACGCGGGAGTATCGTCTGCCGCCCCTTGGCATGGTCTCACCCGGTGCCCGACAAGGTGCACGACAAAGTGAACCCTGCCAAGGGGGGCCCGAACGGGGGGCTCGGCAAGGTACCGTCGGAATAAGGCAGCACCAGGAGCCGCTGGAGGCGAAAGCATCCAGGCGTCTCCCAGGCGAAGGGGAAGCACACCGTGGCACGCATCGGTGACGGCGGCGATCTGCTCAAGTGCTCGTTCTGCGGCAAGAGCCAGAAGCAGGTCAAGAAGCTCATCGCAGGCCCTGGTGTGTACATCTGCGACGAGTGCATCGATCTCTGCAACGAGATCATCGAGGAAGAGCTCGCTGAGACCAGCGAGGTGCGCTGGGAGGAACTTCCCAAGCCGCGCGAGATCTACGAGTTCCTCGAGGGCTATGTGGTCGGCCAGGAGGCCGCCAAGAAGGCCCTGTCCGTGGCGGTCTACAACCACTACAAGCGCGTTCAGGCCGGGGAGAACGGCGGCGCGGGCGGGCGGGACGACGCCATCGAGCTCGCCAAGTCCAACATCCTGCTGCTCGGCCCCACGGGCTCGGGCAAGACGCTCCTCGCGCAGACGCTGGCGCGCATGCTGAACGTGCCGTTCGCCATCGCCGACGCCACCGCGCTGACCGAGGCGGGGTACGTCGGCGAGGACGTCGAGAACATCCTGCTGAAGCTGATCCAGGCGGCCGACTACGACGTCAAGAAGGCCGAGACCGGGATCATCTACATCGACGAGATCGACAAGGTCGCGAGGAAGAGCGAAAACCCCTCCATCACGCGCGATGTGTCGGGCGAGGGTGTGCAGCAGGCGCTGCTGAAGATCCTGGAGGGCACCACGGCCTCGGTGCCGCCGCAGGGCGGCCGCAAGCACCCGCACCAGGAGTTCATCCAGATCGACACGACGAACGTCCTGTTCATCGTGGGCGGCGCCTTCGCCGGCCTGGAGAAGATCATCGAGTCCCGTGCAGGTGCCAAGGGCATCGGCTTCGGCGCGACGATCCGCTCCAAGCGCGAGCTGGAGTCCAAGGACCAGTTCGAGGACGTCATGCCCGAGGACCTGGTGAAGTTCGGCATGATCCCCGAGTTCATCGGCCGGCTGCCCGTCATCACCTCGGTCCACAACCTCGACCGCGAGGCCCTGCTCCAGATCCTGGTCGAGCCCCGCAACGCCCTGGTCAAGCAGTACCAGCGCCTCTTCGAACTCGACGGCGTGGAGCTGGACTTCGAGCGCGAGGCCCTGGAGGCCATCGCCGACCAGGCCATCCTCCGCCAGACCGGCGCCCGCGGCCTGCGCGCCATCATGGAGGAGGTCCTGATGTCGGTGATGTACGAGGTCCCGTCCCGCAATGACGTCGCCCGAGTCGTCATCACCGCCGAAGTGGTCCACTCGAACGTCAACCCGACCCTGATCCCCCGCGACGCCCGCGGCCGCGGCTCGGGCGAACAGAAGTCGGCGTAACCGCCCCGCAGTTGCCCGCAGGTGCCCGGCCCGCCCAACGCGAGCCGGGCACCTGCGTGTCGGCGAAGCCCCCGTGCGCGCCCGGGCGAGCGTGAAGAAGGGCGGGGCTCCCGGGTCGTGTCGACCGGGGAGCCCCGCCCTGTTCCGTGGTGCCGGCGTCAGGCCTTGACGCGGACTTCCTCGCGGAACTTGGCCGTGAGGTCGGCCGCGGCCGCAGGGTCGGACTTCTTTTCCGAGGCCAGGTTGGCCAGGTCGATGGGCGCCACGAGGCCGAGGGTGCTGTGGTCACCCCAGGCGCAGTAGGTGATGTGCATCGCGCTGGGGCCTTCGCCCTTCTCCTTCGGCTCCATCATGGCGTCCTGGCACTTCAGGACCGCGCCCTTGGCGTTGTCGTACGCCTTGGGTTCACCGACCATGGTGACCGTCATGGCGTCGTCCTCCTTGTTCGCGTCGCTCTTCATGTACGCGAGGAAGGCGTCGACGACCTTCTCGGGGTCCTCGATCTCCCCGTAGACGCCACCGAAGCTGAGCATCTTCTGGGAGAGCGGGTTGTCCTCGTTGCCCGACACGTAGTTGGCGCTGACATCGGTGGGGTTCTTCACCCCCCACTTCTCGGCGTCCTTGATGTCGTCCTTCGTCATGGAGTCCGAGTCGCTATCGTCCTTCTTGTACTCGTCGTTCATGACGGTCGCAGGCGTGGTGAGCTTGTGCGGGCCGTCGTCCGCGAGGTCCGAGCTGCCTCCGCTCGCGAGGACGAAGTACGCGCCGACCGCGATGGCCGCGACGACCGCCACCGCGCCGATGACGAGGCCGGTCTTCTTCCTGCCGCCGCCGGGGGCCGGAGGCTGGGGAACGCCGTAAGGAGCCTGGCCGTAGGGCGGCTGCTGGCCGTAGCCCGGCTGCGGGGGCACCGGCTGCTGCGGGTAGCCGTAACCCGGCTGCGGCTGGGCAGGCTGCTGGGGGTAGCCGTAGCCGGGCTGAGGCGCCTGCGGCGGCTGGCCGTAGGGGCCGGGCTGCTGGGGCTGCCCGCCGTAGGGGCCCGGCTGCTGGGGCTGCCCGCCGTACGGGCCCGGCTGGTTGTAGCTCATTACTGGGTTCCCCTCCAGGTACTTATGCGTCTCCGACATCCTGACGCAGGCGCAGGGAACCCAGAGCATCGGGGTCGGCACCGTTACAAAGCAATCGAGTTTCGGGACGGCCCCGTGACACCTCTAAACTGAGCCCGTGACCGACAACACTCAGCAGCAGCCACCCGCGCCCACGACCGAACTGCCGACCCAGTACGCGCCGGCAGAGGTAGAGGGGACGCTGTACGAGCGCTGGGTGGACAAGGGGTACTTCACCGCCGACGCGGGCAGCGACAAGCCCGCGTACACCATCGTCATCCCGCCACCGAACGTCACCGGCTCGCTCCACCTGGGCCATGCCTTCCAGCACACGCTGATGGACGCCCTCACCCGCCGCAAGCGCATGCAGGGCTACGAGTCGCTGTGGCTGCCCGGCATGGACCACGCCGGAATCGCCACCCAGAACAAGGTCGAGCAGCAGCTCGCCGAGGAGGGCAAGTCCCGCCACGACCTGGGCCGCGAGGAGTTCGTCGAGCGGGTCTGGCAGTGGAAGGAGGAGTACGGCGGCAAGATCCTCGGCCAGATGCGCCGCCTCGGCGACGGCGTCGACTGGTCCCGTGAGCGCTTCACCATGGACGAGGGCCTGTCCAAGGCCGTCCAGACGATCTTCAAGAAGCTCTACGACGACGAGCTGATCTACCGCGCCGAGCGCATCATCAACTGGTGTCCGCGCTGTCTGACCGCCATCTCGGACATCGAGGTGGAGTACCAGGAGGACGCCGGAGAGCTGGTCTCCATCCGCTACGGCGAGGGCGAGGACTCCCTCGTCGTCGCGACCACGCGCGCGGAGACGATGCTCGGTGACACCGCCGTCGCCGTCCACCCGGACGACGAGCGCTACAAGCACCTGGTCGGCAAGCGGATCAAGCTGCCGCTGACCGACCGCACCATCCCGGTCGTCGCCGACACCCACGTCGACCCCGAGTTCGGCACCGGCGCCGTCAAGGTGACCCCGGCGCACGACCCGAACGACTTCGCGATCGGACAGCGCCACGACCTGCCGGCCCTGACGATCATGGACGAGCACGGCGTGATCACCGTCCACGGCCCCTTCCTCGGCCTGGACCGCTTCGAGGCGCGTTCCGCCGTCGTCGGCGCCCTGCGTGGTCAGGGCCGGATCGTCGCCGAGAAGCGCCCGTACATGCACTCGGTCGGCCACTGCTCGCGCTGCAAGACCACGGTCGAGCCGCGGCTGTCCATGCAGTGGTGGGTCAAGGTCGCCCCGCTCGCGAAGGCCGCCGGTGACGCGGTCCGCGACGGCCGGGTCGCCATCCACCCGGCCGACCTGTCGAAGCGCTACTTCGACTGGGTCGACAACATGAACGACTGGTGCATCTCGCGCCAGCTCTGGTGGGGCCACCGCATCCCGATCTGGTACGGCCCCGACGGCGAGATCGTCTGCGTCGGCCCCGACGAGCAGCCGCCGACGGGCGAGGGCTGGCACCAGGACACCGACGTCCTCGACACCTGGTTCTCCTCCGGCCTGTGGCCGTTCTCCACCCTCGGCTGGCCGGAGAAGACCCCGGACCTGGCGAAGTTCTACTCCACCGACGTCCTGCTCACCGGCCACGACATCATCTTCTTCTGGGTCGCCCGGATGATGATGTTCGGCCTGTACGCCATGGACGGCGAGGTCCCGTTCAAGACCATCGCCCTGACCGGCCTGGTCCGCGACGAGCGCGGCAAGAAGATGTCGAAGTCCTTCGGCAACGTGGTCGACCCGCTGGACTGGATGGACAAGTACGGCTCCGACGCCGTCCGCTTCACCCTGGCCAAGGGCGCCAACCCGGGCACCGACGTGCCGATCGGCGAGGACTGGGTCCAGGCGTCCCGGAACTTCGCCAACAAGATCTGGAACGCCACCCGGTTCGCGATGATGAACGGCGCCACCATCGAGGGCGACCTGCCCCCGGTCGAGCAGCTGTCCGCCACCGACCGCTGGATCCTGTCCCGTCTGAACAAGACGGTCGCGCAGGTCGACGCGTACTACGACGACTTCCAGTTCGCCAAGCTCAGCGAGGCGCTGTACCACTTCGCGTGGGACGAGGTCTTCGACTGGTACGTCGAGCTGTCCAAGACCACGTTCATGGCGGGCGGCGAGGGCGCGCGGGCCTCCGGCCGGGTCCTCGGCGAGGTCCTCGACGTCCTGATGCGGCTGCTGCACCCGGTGATGCCGTTCGTCACCGAGACGCTGTGGACCACGCTGACCGGCGGCGAGTCCATCGTGGTCGCCGACTGGCCCAAGGACAGCGGCTTCCGCGACGACTCGGCCGAGGCGGAGATCGACAACCTCCAGCGGGTCGTCACCGAGGTCCGCCGTTTCCGCGCCGACCAGGGCCTCCAGCCCGGCCAGCGCGTCCCGGCCCGCCTCACCCTCGACGGCACCGCCCTCGCCCCGCACGAGGCCGCCATCCGTCAACTGCTGCGCCTTCAGCCGGAGGGCGACTCCTTCACGGCGACGGCGACCCTGCCGATCGGGGGCGCCGAGGTGGCCCTCGACCTCTCCGGCACGATCGACGTCGCGGCGGAGCGCAAGCGTCTCGCGAAGGACTTGGCGGCCGCGCAGAAGGAGCGTCAGCAGGCCGTGGCCAAGCTGGGCAATGAGGCTTTCCTGGCGAAGGCACCCGACCAGGTCGTGGACAAGATCCGCACCCGCCTGGCCAAGGCGGACGAGGACATCGCCCGCATCCAGAGCCAGCTGGACAAGCTGCCGCCCGCGTAAGCAGCTCCCCGCAGGCCTCCGGCACTCCTCGGTGCCGGGGCCTGCGCGTTCCGCCTGCGCGTTCCGCCTGCGCGTTCCGCCTGCGCGTTCCGCCTGCGCGTTCCGCCTGCGCGTTCCGCCTGCGCGTTCCCCCGGGCGGCGGGCCGGATCGACATGCGGCTGCGCCGCGTGGGCGCGTCCGGGCCTCCGAGGTCACCACGGGAGCCATGGGGGCACTGGAGCCACGGGGGCCACGCCCTGCTGAGACGCACTCAAGCCCCCGCACGCGTTGTCACCCCGGCTCCGTAGACTGGGCATCGTGACCCACCCCCGCGACGACCAGCCCGACCCCCTCGACCCCTTCGACGGGATCATCTCCGCCGAGACCGACCGCGACCCCGACCTCGCGGTGATCGAGGCCGGCAGCCGCACCCTGCGCACCCAGGGCGGCGCCCCGCAGGCAGACGTGCCCGCGCGCCCCGAGGACCCCGAGGTCGACAAGGCCCTGCGCGAGGTCGAGGCGGACCTCGCCACCCGCTGGGGCGAGACCAAGCTGGAGCCCTCCGTCAGCCGCATCGCCGCGCTGATGGACGTCCTGGGCGAGCCGCAGCGGTCGTACCCCTCGATCCACATCACGGGGACCAACGGCAAGACGTCGACGGCCCGCATGATCGAGGCCCTGCTCGGCGCCTTCGAACTGCGCACCGGCCGCTACACCTCCCCGCACGTGCAGTCGATCACCGAGCGCATCAGCCTGGACGGCGCCCCGATCCAGGCCGAGCGCTTCATCGAGACGTACAACGACATCAAGCCGTACGTCGAGATGGTCGACGCCCAACAGGACTACCGGCTCTCCTTCTTCGAGGTGCTCACCGGCATGGCCTACGCCGCGTTCGCGGACGCGCCGGTCGACGTGGCGGTCGTCGAGGTCGGCATGGGCGGCTCCTGGGACGCCACCAACGTCATCGACGCGGACGTGGCCGTCGTGACGCCGATCGACCTGGACCACACCGACCGGCTGGGCGAGACGCCCGCCGCGATCGCGGGGGAGAAGGCCGGCATCATCAAGCAGGACGCCGGCGTGATCATGGCCCAGCAGCCGGTCGACGCGGCGCAGGTGCTGCTGAAGAAGGCCGTCGAGGTGGACGCCACGGTCGCCCGTGAGGGCCTGGAGTTCGGGGTCGTCTCCCGGCAGGTCGCCGTCGGCGGCCAGATGGTCACCCTGCGCGGACTGGGCGGCGAGTACCCGGCGGTGTATCTGCCGCTGCACGGCGCGCACCAGGCGCACAACGCCGCCGTGGCGCTCGCCGCGGTCGAGGCGTTCTTCGGCGTCGGGGCGCTGCGGGCCGAGCCGCTGGCCATCGACACCGTGCGCAAGGCGTTCGCGGCCGTGTCCTCGCCGGGCCGGCTCGAGGTCGTGCGCCGCTCGCCGACCGTCGTACTGGACGCCGCCCACAACCCCGCGGGCGCCCGCGTGATCGCCGAGGCGATCGGGGAGGCCTTCGACTTCAGCAGGCTCATCGGCGTGGTCGGGGCGAGCGGCGACAAGAACGTGCGCGGGCTGCTGGAGGCGTTCGAGCCGGTCTTCGCGGAGATCGTCGTCACGCAGAACTCCAGCCATCGCGCGATGGACGCCGACGAACTGGCCGCGATCGCCGTGGAGGTCTTCGGCGAGGAGCGCGTCCAGGTCGAGCCGCGGCTGCCCGACGCTCTGGAGGCCGCGATCACGCTGGCCGAGGAGGAGGGCGAGTTCGCCGGCGGCGGCGTGCTGGTCACTGGTTCCGTCATCACGGTGGGCGAGGCCCGCCTGCTCCTGGGGAAGGGCTGAACCCTCCGATGCGTACGCTGTGCTCCTCGACCCTGATCGGTGAGTTCTTCGTGATCGGCTTCGCCGCTCTGGTCGCGATGAAGGACCCGGACCTGTCCATGGGGACGGTCTGGACGGTCAGCGGTGTCGCGATGCTCTTCTGCCTGCTGCTGTGCGGCCTGGTGACCCGGCCGGGCGGCGTCGCGCTCGGCTGGGCGCTCCAGCTCGGGCTGATCGCGGCCGGCTTCTTCGTCCCGCTGATGTACGGGCTGGGCGCGATGTTCGCGGCCCTGTGGTGGGCGTCGGTGCACTTCGGCCGGAAGGTCGACGAGGCGAAGGCGCGGTTCGCGGCGGAGGCCGAGGCCGAGGCCGGGGCGCGGTAAGGGACTGCCGGTGGGGGGTGCTTCACTGTCGGCGCGGCATCCGGTCCTTCCCCGCCGACACGGGGATGCTCCCGGCCTTCCCTTTGTGCTCAGCGTATTGCCGATCGTGCTCCCCGCTCCCGCGGGGGTGTCGTCCGGGGCGGTCCGGGTGCCGCCCTGCCGGCTCAACCCGGTAGCCTCGGCCTCATCGCATAGTCCCTGGCCTGCAAGGAGCCGAACACCATGACCCAGCGCACCCTCGTCCTCCTGAAGCCGGACGCCGTCCGCCGCTCGCTGGTGGGCGAGATCCTCGGCCGCATCGAGCGCAAGGCCGACTGGCGGATCACGGCGCTGGAGCTGCGGACCCTGGAGCGCGCCACCCTGGAACAGCACTACGCGGAGCACGTGGGCCGCCCCTTCTACGAGCCGCTGGTCGAGTTCATGCTGTCCGGCCCCGTCGTCGTCCTGATCGTCGAGGGCGAGCGGGTCATCGAGGGCGTGCGCCAGCTGGCCGGTCCGACCGACCCGATCGCCGCCGCGCCGGGCTCGATCCGCGGCGACTTCGGTGTGATCGTCCGGGAGAACCTGATCCACGCGTCCGACTCCGAGGAGTCCGCCGAGCGCGAGGTCAAGATCTTCTTCCCCGGGCGCGCGTAACGGCGTACTCTTCGCCGCAAGCCGCTTGGAAAGTCCGGGGCGTCGCCCCGGACTTTTCTGGCATGGGAGCGGCGATCGAGGGAACGAGAGTCCCCGAACGCCCGTCTCCAGAAGCGAACCCGCACATCATCTGCTGACAATGGCAATGACCCTCACGCAGGGTCCGTGAAAGCGCGTCTACGATGGAAGCACTTCACGCCACAGCACCCACCGAGCCGACCTGACAAGCTCTCAAAAGCCAGCGGGAAGGCCAGACGAATCCTGATGGGGAACTCAATGTCGTTCATCGGCCGTGACATGGCTGTCGACCTCGGGACCGCCAACACGCTGGTGTACGTCAGGGGTCGCGGGATCGTACTCAACGAGCCGTCCGTCGTCGCGATCAACACCAACACCGGTGGCATCCTCGCGGTCGGCGCCGAAGCGAAGAAGATGATCGGCCGGACGCCCGGCAACATCGTGGCCGTGCGTCCGCTGAAGGACGGCGTGATCGCCGACTTCGAGATCACCGAGCGGATGCTCCGCTACTTCATCCTGAAGATCCACAAGCGGCGGTATCTGGCTCGTCCGCGGGTCGTCGTCTGTGTGCCCTCGGGCATCACGGGTGTCGAGCGCCGGGCCGTCATCGAGGCGTCGTCCCAGGCCGGCGCCCGCCAGGTGCACATCATCGAGGAGCCCATGGCCGCGGCCATCGGCTCCGGCCTGCCGGTCCACGAGGCCACGGGCAACATGGTGGTGGACATCGGCGGCGGCACCACGGAGGTCGCGGTCATCTCCCTCGGCGGCATCGTCACCGCCCAGTCCATCCGGGTCGCGGGCGACGAGCTGGACAACGCGATCATCCAGCACATCAAGAAGGAGTACTCCCTTCTGCTGGGTGAGCGCACGGCCGAACAGATCAAGATCACGATCGGTTCGGCGTACGACCTCGACGCCGACGAGCACACCGAGATCCGCGGCCGGGACCTCGTCTCCGGGCTGCCCAAGACCGTCGTCATCTCCGCCGCCGAAGTACGCAAGGCGATCGAAGAACCCGTCAACGCCATCGTCGACGCCGTGAAGACGACACTGGACAAGTGCCCGCCGGAACTGTCCGGCGACATCATGGACCGTGGAATCGTTCTGACCGGCGGCGGCGCCCTGCTGCGCGGTCTGGACGAGCGGCTGCGCCGGGAGACCGGCATGCCGATCCACATCGCCGAGGACCCGCTGGACAGCGTGGCGCTCGGCTCCGGAAAGTGCGTCGAGGAGTTCGAGGCGCTCCAGCAGGTTCTGGACGCCCAGCCGCGCAGATGACGTAACTCTTCGATTCCGCCGTACGAGATGATCTCCTCTCGTACGGCGGATCGTTGATATAGAGGCATAAGCTGCCACAAAACGAGCCCCTCGGATTCCCCAGGGGCTACCCGAATTCCGATCGAGGAAGGGCACGGCCGCCACACGTGAGGGACACACGAGAGAGCCGGCTGCTCCTGGTGCTGCTGGTTGCCATCGCGTTCGCACTGATCACGGTGGACATCCGTGGTGGGGAGGACTCACCGGTCGACGGTGCCCGCCGGGCCGCGGCCTCCGTCTTCGGCCCGATCGAGAACGGCGTCGCCTCCGCGGTCGACCCGGTCGGCAACGCCGTCGCCGCCGTCCGCGACTCCGGTGAACGCCACGACCGCGTCGCCGAACTGGAGAAGGAGAACGCCGCGCTCAAGGCCCGGCTCGGCTCCGACGACCGCAACCGCAGCCGACTGCGCCAGCTCGACCGGATGCTGAAGGTGGCAGGCGAGGGCCAGTACGGCATCAAGGGCGCCGAGGTCATCGCGATAGGAGCGGCCCAGGGCTTCTCCTGGACCGTCACCATCGACATCGGCGCCAACGACGGCATCAGACGCGACATGACCGTCCTCAACGGCGACGGCCTCGTCGGCCGCGTCACCACTGTCGGCCCCAACGCCTCGACCGTGCTGCTCGCCAACGACCCCGACTTCACCGTCGGCACCCGTATGGAGGGCTCCGACGAACTCGGCTTCGCCTCCGGGCAGGGCGACCGCCCGCTGCGCGTCGAACTCCTCAACGGCAAGGCCGAGATCAAGAAGGGCGACCGCCTGGTCACCTTCGGCTCCCAGGCCGACCGGCCCTTCGTGCCTGGCGTCCCCGTCGGTGTGGTCTCCCGCGTCGACCCCTCCGGCGGCGACCTGACCCGCACCCTGTACGTCACCCCGTACGTCGGCTTCACCAAGCTCGACATCGTCGGCGTCGTCGTCCAGGCACCCGCAAAGGATCCGCGCGACACCGTGCTCCCGGCCAAGCCCAAGCCCACCCCGACGCCGACCGTGACGGTGACCGTCACCCCGTCCGCGCCGGCCGACGGCCAGTTCCAGCAAGAGCAGCAGCAGTAGGGGAGCTGAACTCGATGCGCTTCAACCGGATCCTGCTCTCCGCCACCCTGGTCGTCGCCGCCCTGGTCATCCAGGTCAGCGTGCTGGCCCGGCTGCACCTCCCGGGCGCCGTGCCCGACCTGGTGCTGCTGACCGTCCTCGCCCTGGCGCTGGTCTACGGCCATGTCGGCGGCGCCCTCGTCGGCTTCGGCGCCGGACTGCTCTCCGACCTCGCCCCGCCAGCCGACCACGCCGCCGGCCGCTACGCGCTCGTGCTGTGCGTCATCGGCTATCTGGCCGGGCTGGTCAAGCCGGAGAACGGCCGCCTGAAGTCGGCGACCGGCCCGCTGGCCGTGGTCGCCGTCGCCGCCGTCGGCACCACACTGCTGTACGCCGGTGTCGGCGCTCTCGTCGGCGACACCGCGGCCCGCCATGTGGGGCTGCCCAGCCTGCTGTTCACCGCCGCGCTCTACGACCTGCTGCTCGCGCCGTTCGTCGTGCCCGGCATCATGGCGCTGGCCCGCCGGGCCGACAACGACCCGCTCGCCGAGGCGGGCTCCGCCGCCAAGTCGGCCGACATCTCATCCGGCTGGCTGTCCTCCGGCACCGGGCTGCGCATCGGCAGCCAGCGCGGGGGCCTCGGCGGGCTCAAGGTGAAGGCGGCCCGCGCGCGCACGGCACGCGCCGGACGCATCAAGGGGGTCAAGCGCCTGTGAGCACGGCGGAGTTCACCCGGACGGGGGAAACGGGCCGGAACCGCGGCGCGGGGGCCCTTCGTTCATCACTCGTAGCCGGGCGGCGACCGGTGGTACGCGGGCCCGGTCCGGCGGCGGACAGAGCGTCGGCGAGCGAGGGGCCGGCCGGGCCCGGGCGGCCGGCCGCGTGCCCGCTGTCCGCGGTGCGCGGTCCAGGGCCCGCCGTCCGCGCACAGACACCCGTCGTCCACGCATCGGCCTTCGCGCACTCAGCCTGAGAGGAGGAGGCAGCAGTGACCAACATTCCCGAGACCGGGCGGACCCCACGCGTCCAGATCCGGCTCGTCGTCATCCAGATCCTCGTCCTCTCGCTGCTCGGCACACTCGGCGGACGCCTGTGGTACCTCCAGATCCGCGAGGGCGAGGCCTACGCCAAGGAGGCCTCCGGCAACCACGTCCAGCAGGTCGTCCAGCCCGCCGTGCGCGGCTCGATCCTGGACGCGCGCGGAGTGCCCCTCGCGGACAACGAGACCCGGCTGGTCGTCTCCGCCTCCCGCACCGAGCTGCTGAAGATGCCGGACGACGGCGACGCCGTCCTCACCAAGCTCGCGGGCGTCCTCGGCATGCGGCCGAAGGAGGTCAAGGAGAAGGTCCGGCTGTGCGACTCCGAGACCCCGCAGCCCTGCTGGAACGGCTCGCCGTACCAGCCGATCCCCATCACCGACGAGGCCACCCCGCGCCAGGCCCTGCAGATCCGTGAGCGCGCCGAGGACTTCCCCGGCATCACCGCGGAACCGCAGGCCGTCCGCCGCTACCCCGCGCCCGGCAGGTCCAACACCGCGCAGGTGCTCGGCTATCTCTCCCCGGTCACCGACGGGGAGATCCAGCAGGCCAAGGACACCGACTCGCCGTTCCTGCGCTCCGACCAGGTCGGCCGCTCCGGACTGGAGCGGGAGTACGACAGGGAGCTGCGCGGCAAGGCCGGCGTCACCCGCTACGAGGTGGACAACCTCGGCCGGGTCATCGGACAGGCCGAGGCGGACCCCGCCCAGGCCGGTTCCCATCTCGTCACCAGCATCGACGCCCGGGTACAGCGCGTCGCCGAGTTCGAGCTGAACGAGGCCATGAAGACGGCCCGCCTGGAGTGGGACCGCAACACCCAGGAGCGCTACAAGGCCGACGCGGGCGCGGTCGTGGTGATGGAGGCCAAGACCGGCCGGATCGTCGCCATGGCGTCGAACCCGACGTACGACCCCAACGCCTGGGTCGGCGGCATCTCCGCCAAGGACTACGCGCGGCTCACCGGCAAGAACTCCAACTACCCGCTGCTGAACCGGGCCATCCAGGGCCAGGCGGCCCCCGGCTCGATCTTCAAGGTGGTCTCCACAGCCGCGGCGGTCCAGGCGGGCTACGACTTCGACGGCCGCTACAACTGCTCCAGCTCCTACTCCGTCGGCGGCCAGGTCTTCAAGAACTTCGA
The DNA here is from genome assembly GCF_040612135.1 of Streptomyces sp. NPDC006458. Classification (NCBI taxonomy): domain Bacteria; kingdom Bacillati; phylum Actinomycetota; class Actinomycetes; order Kitasatosporales; family Streptomycetaceae; genus Streptomyces; species Streptomyces sp. NPDC006458. The sequence continues at coordinate 338,574 of NZ_JBEXPR010000001.1, forward strand.
GTCCCAGAACCACGGCCCGATCAGCCTCGGCCGGGCCCTGGAGGTCTCCTGCGACACCGTCTACTACCAGCTGGCCCACGCCCAGTGGCAGAAGGACGGCGGCATCGACCCGAAGAAGAAGCCCAACGACTGGTTCTTCAAGGCCGCCCACCAGTTCGGCCTGGGCGAGGAGACCGGCGTCGACCTGCCCAACGAGGTCACCGGCCGCGTCCCGGACCGCCGGTGGAAGCTGGACTACTGGAAGGCCAACAAGGACGCCTGGTGCAAGACCGGCAAGAAGGACGGCGACTACGTCGAGCGCATCTCCTACGAGAACTGCCTCGAAGGCAACAAGATGCGCGCCGGTGACGAGATCAACTACTCCATCGGTCAGGGCGACACGCTGGTGACGCCGATCCAGATGGCGACGATCTACGCGGCCATCTCCAACGGCGGCACACTGTACGACCCGACCGTCGGCAAGGCCGTCATCAGCGCGGACGGCCGGCAGGTCACCCCGATCAAGCCCAAGTCGCACGGCAGGCTGCCGGTGAGCCAGGCCACCCTGGCGCAGATGGACGAGGCCCTCGCGGGCGTGGCCACGCGCGGTACTGCCGCCTGGCGGTTCGGCGGCTGGCCGCAGGACAAGGTCGCGATGCACGCCAAGACCGGCACGGCCGAGGTCTACGGCAAGCAGACGACCTCCTGGTTCGCCACGTACACCAAGGACTACTCGATCGTGATGACGATCTCCCAGGGTGGTACGGGTTCCGGCGCCTCCGGTCCGGCCGTGCGCAACATATACGACGCGCTGTACGGCATCTCCGACGACGGCGTCATCAGCGAGAAGAACGCCCTGCTGCCGACCCCGCAGCGGAACCTGCCGACGATCCGCCCGGACGGCTCGATCACCGCCCCGAAGCTGTCCAAGGACCCGGCGAAGGACCAGCAGAAGTACCAGAAGCCCGCCGAGGAGACGGTGGAGACCGTCGCCGTGAACCCGGACGACAACACCACCGACCCGGCGGACGGGCAGCAGACGGCGGGCACCGTGGCCTCCCCGGAGGCCGACAACCGCCAGACACGGCGCCGGCGGCGCGCCCGCCGCCCCGGCCGGAGGAAGTGCTCATGACCGGCGCCAACAGCTTCCAGGTCTCCGGCTACGGCCCCGAACGGGCCGGCTGGACACGGCTGCTCGCCCGCGACTCGCTCGCCCGCCGAATGGACTGGCCGATACTGCTGGCCGCGCTCGCGCTGTCGCTGATCGGCTCGATGCTGGTCTTCTCCGCCACCCGCAACCGCACCGAGATCAACCAGGGCGACCAGTACTACTTCCTGATCCGGCACATCATGAACACCGGCATCGGGTTCGCCCTGATGATCGGCACGGTCTGGCTCGGCCACCGCGCGCTGCGCACGGCCGTGCCCGTCCTGTACGGCGCCTCGGTGTTCCTGATCCTGATGGTGCTCACCCCGCTGGGCTCCACGGTCAACGGCGCGCACTCCTGGATCGTGCTCGGCGGCGGCTTCTCCGTCCAGCCCTCGGAGTTCGTGAAGATCACGATCATCCTGGGCATGGCGATGCTGCTGGCCGCCAGGGTCGACGCCGGCGACAAGCCCTACCCCGACCACCGCACGGTCCTACAGGCGCTGGGCCTGGCCGCGGTGCCGATGCTGATCGTGCTGCTGATGCCCGACCTCGGCTCGGTCATGGTCATGGTCATCATCGTGCTGGGCGTGCTGCTGGCCTCCGGCGCCTCCAACCGCTGGGTGTTCGGCCTGCTGGGCACGGGCACCCTGGGCGCGCTGGCGATCTGGCAGCTCGGCATTCTCGACGAGTACCAGATCAACCGGTTCGCCGCGTTCGCCAACCCCGAGCTCGACCCCGCGGGCGTCGGCTACAACACCAACCAGGCGCGTATCGCCATCGGTTCCGGCGGCCTGACGGGCTCCGGCCTCTTCCACGGCTCGCAGACCACCGGCCAGTTCGTGCCCGAGCAGCAGACCGACTTCGTCTTCACGGTCGCGGGCGAGGAGTTGGGCTTCGTCGGCGGCGGCCTGATCATCGTGCTGCTCGGCGTGGTGCTGTGGCGCGCCTGCCGGATCGCCCGGGAGACGACCGAGCTGTACGGCACGATCGTGGCGGCGGGGATCGTGGCCTGGTTCGCCTTCCAGGCCTTCGAGAACATCGGCATGACGCTCGGGATCATGCCGGTCACCGGTCTGCCGCTGCCGTTCGTGTCGTACGGGGGCTCGTCGATGTTCGCGGTGTGGGTGGCGGTCGGGCTGCTGCAGTCGATCAGGGTGCAGAGACCTTTGTCGGCGTAGAGCCGTCACCTTCTGTTTTCCTGGTGTTTCGGGGCCTGTTGTGCTCTGTTGTCCGGCCGTGACGGGCACTAGATTCAGGTCATGGCGGACACAAAGCGCGAGATCGAGCGGAAGTACGAATCCGACGACAGTGGCCTGCCCGACCTGACCGGCGTCGCCGGTGTCGCGGCCGTGGTGGACAAAGGTGTCGCGCACTTGGACGCCACTTACTACGACACGGCCGACGAGCGGCTGAACGCGGCGTCGATCACCCTGCGCCGGCGCACAGGCGGCTCCGACGCGGGCTGGCATCTGAAGTTCCCCGTGGCGCCGGGTGTGCGCGACGAGATCCGGGCCCCGCTCGCCGACACCGTGCCCCGCTTCCTCGCCGGTCTGCTGCGCTCGCGGGTGCGGGACGCCGAGCTGGAGCCGGTGATCCGGCTGCGCTCCGACCGCGATGTGCGCGAGCTCTTCGACGCCGAGGGGCGGCTGCTGGCCGAGGTCAGCGTGGACGCCGTACACGCCGAGCGGCTCACCGTGGGCGGCGGTGAGGCCCAGTGGACCGAGATCGAGGTGGAGCTCGCCGACGGCGGTGACCCGGTCTTCCTCGACAAGGTGGAGAAGCGCCTGCGCAAGGCCGGCGTGCGCCCGTCGTCGTCCGCCTCCAAACTGGCCCGCGCGCTCGCCGAGACCGGCCCGAAGAGGAAGGCCAGGGGCAAGCGCCGGGCGGCTGAGCCGGTCACGGCAGGCGACCACGTCCTGGCGTATCTGCGGGCCCAGCGCGCGGCGATCGTGGAACTGGACCCGGCCGTACGCCGTGATGTGTACGACTCCGTGCACAGCATGCGGGTGGCCACCCGGCGGATGCGCAGCGCCTACCGTTCCTTCGGCAAGGTCCTCGACCGTTCCGTCACCGACCCGATCGGCGAGGAACTGAAGTGGCTCGCGGGGGAGCTGGGCGTCGGCCGCGACCAGGAGGTGCTGGCCGAGCGGATCACCACCGCCCTCGGCGAACTGCCCCGCACGCTGCTCACCGGGCCGGTGCGCGGGCGGCTGCGCACCTGGACGAACGCCCGGCGCGGCCGATCGCGCCGGCGGCTGATCGCCGTACTGGACGGCAAGCGGTATCTGGAGCTGCTCGGCGCCCTGGATGTGCTGATCGCCGATCCGCCGTTGCTGAAGGGGGCCGCCGGGGCGGCGGAGCAGGTGATCGGGAAGGCCGTGCGCAAGGACCTGGCGAAGCTGTCAGACCTCGTGGAAGGGGCCCTGGATCTGCCGCCCGGCCGCGACCGCGACCTCGCGCTGCACGAGGCGCGCAAGAAGGCCAAGCGGACCCGGTACTCGGCGGAGGCGGCCGTCCCGGCCCTCGGCGACAGCGCCACCGGGCTCGTGAGGTCGATGAAGGCCCTTCAGAACCTCCTCGGTGACCACCAGGACAGCGTGATGGCCCGCGAGGCGCTGCGGGAGCTGGCCGCGCAGGCGCAGGCGGCGGGGGAGAGCTCGTTCACGTACGGGGTGCTGTACGGGCGCGAGGAACTGCGCGCGGCGACCGACGAGGCGCGGCTGCCGGGCGCGTGGACGGAGCTGAAGGCGGGCGTGCGGGTCTGAGCGGGGCGGGGCAGGGCGCCGTTCGCGTTAGGCTAGATGGTCACCCCTGTCATTCCGTCCGCTCACGAAGGTCCTCCGCGATGTCTGCCGAGTCGGTTTTCCCGCAGCTCGAAGCCCTGCTGCCGCATGTGCAGAAGCCGATCCAGTACGTGGGCGGCGAGCTCAATTCCACCGTCAAGGAGTGGGAGAGCTGTGACGTCCGCTGGGCGCTCATGTACCCCGACGCGTACGAGGTGGGTCTGCCCAACCAGGGCGTCATGATCCTCTACGAGGTACTCAACGAGCAGGAGGGCGTCCTCGCCGAGCGCACGTACAGCGTGTGGCCGGACCTGGAGGCGCTGATGCGGGAGCACGCGGTCCCGCAGTTCACCGTGGACAGCCACCGGCCGGTCGGTGCCTTCGACGTGTTCGGTCTGAGCTTCTCCACGGAGCTCGGCTACACCAACATGCTGACGGCGCTGGACCTGGCGGGCATCCCGCTGGAGTCGAAGGACCGCACGATCGACGACCCGATCGTGCTGGCCGGCGGCCACGCGGCCTTCAACCCGGAGCCCATCGCCGACTTCATCGACGCGGCGGTCATCGGCGACGGCGAGCAGGCCGTGCTCGACATGACGAAGATCATCCGCGAGTGGAAGGCGGAGGGCCGTCCCGGCGGCCGCGAGGAGGTCCTCTTCCGCCTCGCGAAGACGGGCGCGGTGTACATCCCGGGGTTCTACGACGTGGAGTACCTCCAGGACGGCCGCATCGCGCGTGTCGTGCCGAACAAGAGCGGTGTGCCGTGGCGTGTGTCGAAGCACACGGTCATGGACCTGGACGAGTGGCCGTACCCCAAGCAGCCGCTGGTGCCGCTGGCCGAGACGGTGCACGAGCGCATGTCGGTGGAGATCTTCCGCGGCTGCACCCGCGGCTGCCGCTTCTGCCAGGCGGGCATGATCACCCGCCCGGTGCGCGAGCGCTCGATCACCGGCATCGGCGAGATGGTGGAGAAGGGCCTGAAGGCGACCGGTTTCGAGGAGGTCGGCCTGCTGTCGCTGTCCTCCGCGGACCACTCGGAGATCGGCGAGGTCGCCAAGGGCCTGGCCGACCGTTACGAGGAAGACAAGATCGGCCTCTCCCTGCCCTCGACCCGGGTGGACGCCTTCAACGTCGACCTGGCCAACGAGCTGACCCGCAACGGCCGTCGCTCGGGCCTGACCTTCGCGCCCGAGGGCGGCTCCGAGCGCATGCGCAAGGTCATCAACAAGATGGTCTCCGAAGAGGACCTGATCAGGACGGTCGCGACGGCGTACGGCAACGGCTGGCGCCAGGTGAAGCTGTACTTCATGTGCGGCCTGCCCACCGAGACCGACGACGACGTCCTGCAGATCGCCGACATGGCGATGAACGTGATCGCCAAGGGCCGCGAGGTCTCCCGGTCGAACGACATCCGCTGCACGGTGTCGATCGGCGGTTTCGTGCCCAAGCCGCACACCCCCTTCCAGTGGGCGCCGCAGCTGTCGGCCGAGGAGACGGACGCGCGCCTGGAGAAGCTGCGCGACAAGATCCGCGGCGACAAGAAGTACGGCCGCTCGATCGGCTTCCGCTACCACGACGGCAAGCCGGGCATCGTCGAGGGCCTGCTCTCCCGCGGCGACCGCCGGATCGGCGCCGTCATCCGCGCGGTCTTCGACGACGGCGGCCGTTTCGACGGCTGGCGCGAGCACTTCTCCTACGACCGCTGGATGGCCTGCGCCGACAAGGCCCTGGAGCCCTTCGGCGTCGACGTCGACTGGTACACCACCCGCGAGCGCACCTACGAGGAGGTCCTGCCCTGGGACCACCTCGACTCGGGCCTCGACAAGGACTGGCTCTGGGAGGACTGGCAGGACGCCCTCGACGAGACCGAGGTCGAGGACTGCCGGTGGACGCCCTGCTTCGACTGTGGCGTCTGCCCGCAGTTCGACACATGGCCACAACTGAGCAACAGCGGGAAGAAGCTGCTGCCGCTGACGGTCAAGAAGGACGCTGCGACCAGCGGACACGAGCACTGAGGTGAGCGAGGCGCTGCGGCGGATCGCTGAGGCTGTGGCGGAGGTCACGGAGGATGCGGTGGCCGCGGCGCTGTGTCCGCTCGGCCTCCTGGAGGCTCGGGGGCGGGCTGTTCCAGCCCCTCCGAGTACGCCGCTGCCGGCGCCGGGGGCCGGTGCGGGCATCCAGTCCGAGGTGGAGTGGGTTTAGTCCTGACCGAGTCGGCCGGAAACCGAGTTCATGGCTGCCCGCCCGGTGCCCCCGGGTCCGTCCCGGAGGCACCTTGGGCGGAGGCCGGCGTCATTCAGTCTTCGCCGGCACACCGGTGCCGTCGTACACCTGTCCGCTGACGGCGTCCACGCGCCATGTGTCGCCCGAATCCGGCGCCATCGGATCGGCTTCCTGTCCGCCCTGCGGCATTGGCACGCTGACCAGCCACTCGGGCTGCCATGCATGCTCCCTCTCAACCGCCTTGAGAGTGAAGGCTTCGATTCGGAGGCTGTTCGACACGGTGCCGCCGTGGGCCCTCGGCACGGGCAGCCATGGCGTCCCGTACGGCATTCTCGGCCTGCGCGCACGGGTGTGGTCCTTGCTGAGTGGTCAACTCGTAGGAGGAAGCGGCCCGAAGGGCCCCGCCTTGGCAGACAGGGCCTTCGGGTTGGGAGTTTCAGCAGTGCGCGCTGTCATATATGCGGTCCAGCTCTGACTGGACCGCTTTCTTACCCGTGCCGGCCGTGCGCGTCGCCCTAGCTAGGTGTTTTTTCTGTCCTGGCCTAGAAGGCGTCGGCGAAGTCGTCTTCCTTGAGGATCAGGCGGTCTCGCACGTCCTTGGGGATCATGAGCTTCATCTGGATGCGCGGGGCCCGCACGCCCTTCACCTTGGTGCGCTTGATCGTGCACTTCACGCCGACCCGGAGAAGATCGGCGCCCATGGCCTCCATGCCGCCCTCCTCCCAGCGCTCCCGGAACGACTTGCCATTGTGCACGGCAACCCACCGGTCCTTGGTCGACTCGGGGTGGATGGCCTCCAACTGCTTCATCAGGCCGTCCATGGTCTTCTCGGCCTGTTCCCTCGTGAAGCGCGTCTTCGTGAAGCGCCCCTCGGCTTCGAGGCCTGCCATGTAGTAGCTGATCGACTCCTCAAGCCGCCTCTGCTCCTTGCGGGCTTGGGCGCCTCGGCGGTACTCGCGCACCATGACAGGGTCGTCACCGAGAACCTTCAGCACGTCCTCGACGAACTTGCCGTAGATGAGGTGAGGGTTCGGCGCGCCGTGCCCGCCGCTCTTGCACTTGCCGCACCGCAGGTACTCGTACGACCTGCCCTTGTGCGTTGTCTTCTGGACCATCATGTTGGCGTCGCAGTCGTAGCAGAGCAGAACCCCGAGGAACTTCGTCGCTCCACCGGGCGCGCGCGTGGGCTGGTTCTTCCCGCGTCGGTCAAGAGCTGCCTGGAGGCTCTCGAACTCCTCCTTCGTGAAGATCGGGTCCGCCACGCGGATGGGCCTCCCGTCGTTGCCCGGCACGATCTTCGAGCGGCGTACGCCTCCGGTCTTGTTCTCCTCCACGCGGTACCCCATCAGTCCGGGGTTCCTGAGCCGGCGGAGCATCGTCGACGTGGTCAGGCCCGGCCCACAGACGCCGGCACGGATGAGAACCCTGGCCATGCGACTCGCAGAAGCGGGCTTCGGCCTCAGCGCGGCGCGGCGACACCAGTGCAGTGCCCTGTGCGCGTCCCTATCAATAACGAGTACGACCCTGCCGTCCTCGTTCTCCGCCGTGTCGTAGCCGTACGCGGGTTTGCCGACGACCCAGTCCGTCTGTGTCTTGGCGTAGTCCCACAGACTCGCGACGCGGGTGCTGGTGTTGGCCGCCTCGATCTCGGCGATACCGCCGATGAGCGTGACCATGATCTTCCCGGCCGTCGTGGTCAGGTCGATCGAGTCGTGCTTCGACAGCAGGTTCTTTCCGTACTTCAGGCACCAGTCGATCATGGCGCTGAGGTCAGTGAGGCGCCGTACGAAGCGGTCCAGCTTCCAGAAGAGGATCTCGTCGAACTCCGGTGCGCGGTTGTTGAGCCAGTCGCCCAACTCCTTGCGCTTCCAGGGCGGGACCTTCGTGGCCGACACGTTCAGGTCACTGGCGACTCCGACAACCCTGCGGCCTCGCTCCAGGGCCAGCCTCCGCAGATCGAGTTCCTGCCGGACGGGGGAGGTCGTCTCGTCGGTGAGGACCGACAGACGTATGGAGAGGAGCGCCCTGGGGGCGTCGCCGGGCAACAGAGCCTCGGCTCTCTTCAGCTCCTCCAGGACCGCCAAGTCGGCTGCCGTCCACTCGTCATCAACGTCGTATGGCTGTAAGTGAGTTGAGCCGCGCTTCCTGCTTCGGGTAGCCATGGCGGCACCGTACCGGATTTAGCTCTGTTGGAGTACGCAAGCCATGGACACCCATATCCAGATCGGCCCCACGGGCAAGCAGCTGCTGCCGCTGACGGTGAAGAACGTGGCGGCGGCGCCGGGCGGGCATGTGCACTGAGAGGTGCGGCGCACTCGATCGGGCGGTGGAGGCGCCGTTGGCGGGGGCGGGCTACGCGCCGTAGCCGGCTTGGGGCGGCGCTTCGCACCCTGACCCATCGACGCTTCCGGCGTCGGCTCGCTTGCCGCTGCCCGGCCCTGGTAGCGCCCCGCGCGAACGGGCTCTGTCGAGTGGGTCCGAGGGCGCCTTCCTAGCTCGTGCGTCAGGTCAGTCAGTGCCGGAGGCCACCACGTTGGCCAGGGGCGTTCCGGCCGCGTACCGCTCCAACTGGGCCCGCAGGAGTGCCACGGCGCGGGGTCGGAAGGCGGAGGTGGTAGCCGCCGTGTGCGGGGTGATCAGGGTGTTCCGGGCCGTCCAGAGCGGGTGTCCCGGCGGGAGCGGCTCCGGGTCGGTGACGTCGAGGGCCGCCCTCAGTCGCCCTGTCCGCAGTTCGTCGAGCAGCGCGGCGGTGTCCACCACGGGGCCGCGTGCGATGTTCACCAGCAAGGCCCCGTCCCGCAGTCGGGCGAGGAAGGCCGCGTCGACCAGCCCCCGGGTGGCGTCGGTGAGGGGCACGCTCAGCACCACCACGTCGGCCTCGGGCAGCAGGACCGGGAGGTCTGTGAGCCCGTGCACCCGCCCTCGCGGAGTGTCCCTGGCCGTGCGCGCCGTGCGCAGTACGCGGCACTCGAACGGTGTCAGTCGGGCCTCGACGGCGCTGCCGATGGCCCCGTAGCCGAGCAGCAGGACCGTCCGGTCGGCCAGTGCGGTCTGGAAGCCCGGAGACCACCGCTGCGCGTCCTGTGCGCGGACGTGGTCGGGAATGTCGCGGAGTGCCGCGAGGATCAGCGTGACCGCGTGCTCGGCCGTGCTCGCGTCATGGACGCCCTTGGCATTGCAGAGCGTGACCCCGGCCGGCAGACGGGGGAGCAGATCGTCCACGCCGGCGCTCAGGGACTGCACCACGCGCAGGTTTCGCAGCCTTGGCAGCAGGGGCAGTGCTGCGGCGGTGAACGTGTAGGGGATGACGAAGAACTCGACGGCCTCCAGCTCCTGGCCGGTGGGTTCCTGCCCGGTGCCGTCCCAGACCAGCGCGTCACATCCTGCGGGAAGCCCTCCGAGCTCGGACGGCGTGAACGGCAGCAGGACCCGGAACCCTGCGGACGCCTCGACGGAATTCATGGGGGTGGACTCCTGCCTTCCGACCGGGGGACCGGTCGCAAAACCCGCTTCAGGGCCTTGCCGCAGGCTCGCGCCTTCGGTGCTTCGACCGAGGGAAGGGCGCTGCTCGGCGACGAGCACAGTGTCCCACCGTCCCTGGTGGGAGGCGCGTTGGTCAGTACCGCGGGCGATGCGCGCGTGGTGATCGTGATGGGTGTGTCGGCGTCGGACAAGTCGACTGTGGGGGCCAAGCCGGCGGAACGTCCTGGCAAGTTCCAGCGACTGAGCTGACGACCGGTGTCGCTGGTCCGACCGGGCGAAAAGTTCCGTCCGACGGCTCAACGGCGGGTTGGTCCCCCATCCGCTGCTCCGGGGACGGTGGTTGTTTGGCCCTTGTGCCGGACCGCGTGCGGCCGGGCATCCGGAGCCGGGTAGCGAGGGGACAGGGGATCATGGATTCCGCCGCAGAAGTACCGCAGGGCATCATTCCGGCGCAGTTGCTGAAGGGCCAGAAGGCCCTGGTCACCGGGGCCAACTCGGGTATCGGCAAGGCCACCGCCATCGGGCTGGGACGGGCCGGCGCCGATGTGGTGGTGAACTACGTCGCCGGTCAGGACGCCGCCGAGCAGGTGGTCGAGGAGATCACCTCGTTCGGAGTGCGTGCCGCCGCCTACGAGGCGGATGTGTCCGATGAGGACCAGGTCACGGCGATGATGGACCGGATGGTCCAGGAGTTCGGGACGATCGACATTCTGGTCGCCAACGCCGGCCTGCAGCGCGACGCGCCGCTCGTCGAGATGACCCTCGACCAGTGGCAGAAGGTGATCGACGTCAACCTCACCGGCCAGTTCCTGTGCGCCAGGGAAGCGACCAAGGAGTTCCGGCGCCGCGGAGTCGTACCAGAGGTGTCCTCCGCGGCCGGAAAGATCATCTGCATGAGTTCGGTGCATCAGCTCATCCCCTGGGCGGGCCACGTCAACTACGCGGCGTCCAAGGGCGGCGTCCAGATGATGATGGAGACCCTCGCCCAGGAGCTCGCCCCGCACAAGATCCGGGTCAACGCGGTCGCCCCCGGAGCCATCCGGACGCCGATCAACCGGAGTGCCTGGGAGACCCCCGAGGCCCAGAAGGACCTGCTGCGGCTGATCCCCTACGACCGGATCGGCGATCCTCAGGACATCGCCCACGCGGTCGTCGCACTCGCCTCCGACCTCATGGACTACGTGGTGGGCACCACGCTCTACGTCGACGGCGGAATGACCCTGTTCCCCGGCTTCGCCACCGGTGGCTGACCTTTCTGTACGTCCTGAACAGTGAAGGCCCTCATGCACACCTCGGTCCAACTGCTGGCGGACACGCCGGCCCAGCTCCTGCCCGCCCGGGAGCTCATGGCCTTCACCCTGGCCTCCCACATCATCCTGGTGCCCCTGGGAGTCGCGCTCCCCTTCATCACCCTGGTCATGCACTATCTGGGGTTGCGGCGCAACGACGCGACCGCGCTTCTGCTGGCGCGGCGCTGGTCGGCCGTCATGGCGGTGCAGTTCGCGGTCGGTGTCATCACCGGCACCGTGCTCTCCTTCGAGTTCGGGCTGCTGTGGCCGGGGCTGATGGGCAGGTGGGGTGATGTCTTCGGCATCGGATTCGGTGTCGAGGCATGGGCGTTCTTCCTCGAAGCGGTGCTCATCGCCATCTACTTGTACGGGTGGCGCCGGCTGAAGCCCCGTACGCACTTCCTGCTCGGGCTGCCGCTGCCGGCCACCGCCCTGCTCGGGGCGTTCGGCATCCTGGCCGCCAACTCCTGGATGAACACCCCCCAGGGCTTCTCCCTGGACGCCGACGGCGATCCCGTCGACGTGAACGTGTGGAAGGCCCTCTTCACGCCGATGTTCGGGCCGCAGTACTGGCACTTCGTCGTGGCGATGCTGCTGACCGCGGGCTACGTGGTCGCCGGCGTCTACGCCGTCGGTTGGCTGCGCGGCCGCCGTGACCACTACCACCGGCTCGGTTTCACCGTTCCGTTCACCATCGCCGCTGTCGCCACACCCGTGCAGTTCGTCCTGGGCGACTCCATCGCCCGGTCGGTGTTCCACAAGCAGCCGGTCAAGTTCGCCGCGATGGAGATCGTCTGGAAGACCGACACCCGCGTGCCGGAGTACCTCTTCGGCCGTCTGCACCCCGACGGATCGATCTCGGGCGGCATCAAGATCCCGCTGCTCGACTCCGTCCTGGCCGGCTTCAGTCCGAACACCAAGGTCGTCGGACTGACGTCGGTTCCGGCCGACGAGCGGCCTACGGCCACTCAGGCGACCATCGTTCACTGGGCCTTCGACATCATGGTCCTCATCGGGTCCGTCCTGGTGCTGCTCGCTCTCTGGTACGGCCTGGTCTGGCTACGCCGCCGACGGCTTCCGGCCTCCAAGTGGTTCTATCGCAGCGCGGCGTGCGCGGGCGTCGCCTCAGTGGTGGCTGTCGAAAGCGGCTGGATCGCCACCGAGGTGGGACGCCAACCCTGGATCGTCTACCAGAACATGAGGGTCGCCGAGGCGGTGACCTCGACCCGTTCCACCACCCTGTGGATCACGCTCGGTCTGGTGATCGTGGTGTATCTGTTCATCTTCGGCTCGCTGCTCGCCGTCCTCCTCAAGATGCGCACCCGCTGGCGGCTCGTGGACGAACAGCGGGCAGCGGGACACCCTGCCCATGCGCCGGAGGCGGACAGCCCTTACGGGCCGAGGGCGCCTGTTCCCGCCGGCGATGCCACAAGCGGCGGTGGAACCGACACGTCCGAGGACGGCCGGTCATGACCGCCGACCTCGTCGCCGTGGTGCTGCTGCTCGCCGTCGCCGCGTACACCTGCGCGGGCGGCACCGACTACGGGGCCGGTTTCTGGGACCTCACGGCGGGGGGCGCGGCGCGCGGCAAGCGTCCGCGTTGGCTCATCGACCACGCCATGGCGCCTGTGTGGGAGGTCAACAACGTCTGGCTGATCTTCGTCTTCGTGATCATGTGGACCGGCTTCCCCTCGTTCTTCCAGCTCGTGTTCTCCGCGTTGTGGCCACCGCTGGCGCTGGCGGCCGTGGGCCTGGTCCTGCGCGGGGCGGGCTTCGCCTTCCGCAAGGCAAGCCGACGGCTCGCCGGCCGGCGCCTGTACGGGGCCGTGTTCGCCGTGGCCTCGCTCGTGACGCCCTTCTTCCTCGGTGCGGCCGTCGGTGGAGTCGCCTCGGGCCGGGTGGAGGCCGGCAGCGAAGCCGGGGCGGACGCCTGGTCCAATCCCACTTCGATCATGTTCGGGCTGCTCGCCGTCGCGACGACGGCCTTCCTCGGCGCGGTCTTTCTCTGCGGTGACGCCCGCCGGTTCGACGCCCCCGATCTGATCGGCTACTTCCGGCTGCGCGCGCTGGCCGCGCTCGTCGTGCTTTCGGTCCTGGCGGTGATCACGCTGTTCGTCACCCACGAGGACGCCCCTCATGTGTGGCACGGACTCACGCACGGCGTGGGACTGGTCTTCGTCGTCGTGGCCGGGGCGGCCGCGCTCGTCACGGCGTGGCTGCTGCTGCGGACACCGGGCAACTGGGCCCGGGTCGCGGCCGTCGGGGTCGTCGCGTCCGCTGTCATCGCCTGGGGCATGGCCCAGCGCCCCTACCTGGTTCCCACCTCGCTCACCGTGGCCGACGGCGCGGGCGCGTCCGGCACGCTGACCTGGCTCATGGTCGTCACGCTGGTCGCCCTGGTGATCGTCGTGCCGGCCGTCGTCCTGTTGTACTGGCTCGACACCCACGGCGAACTGGAACCACTCACCGAGGCCGACCTGCGGAAGGGCGGCGGCCCGGACGGGGACGGCTCGACGGGAGCCATCTGACGCGCCGGACCGGCGTTGAATCCCATCGCGCGCCAGGACCCCGACGGAGGGAGCCGCTGTGACCGACGACGAAATCCTTCTCGGACTCGCGCTGACCGTGGTGCTCGCCACCGGATCGCAGATCCTGGCGAGCAAGCTGCGTGTTCCCGCCCTGATCATTCTGCTGCCTGTCGGCTTCGCCGCCGGCGCCCTGACGGATGTCATCCATCCTGACGAGTTGATGGGCCAGAGCTTCTCCGACCTGGTGTCCCTGGCCGTCGCAGTGATCCTCTACGACGCGGGCCTGGGGCTCAACCTGCGCAACCTCACCGGTCGGACGCGGTGGATCGTGGGCCGGCTGCTGCTGCTCGGCGTGCTCGTGACATTCGTGGGTGTCGGCCTCCTGGCACCGGTGTTGTTCGACATGCCGCTCAAAGTCGGCGCGATGCTTGGCATGATCCTCGTCGTTTCGGGGCCGACCGTGGTGGGTCCGCTGCTCGACTACGTGAAGCCGAGTGACAAGGCGCGACGCATCCTCATCTGGGAAGGAACCCTGACCGACCCGATCGGCGGCATCCTCGGCGCACTCGTCTTCCACGCCATCGCCTCGACCCACAAGGTGGACATCGGCCGGGGGTACCAGCTCGGCCAGTTCGCCATCAGTCTCGCGGTCGGTCTGATCGGCGGAGCGGTGGGAGCCGCGGTGCTGTGGTGGACGCTCCGTACCCTGCGGCTCGGCGAAACCCTGGGCACACTGGCGCAACTGGCCACCGTGATCGGCGTGTCGGCCGGCTGTGACATCGTCCGGGACGACACGGGACTCATCGCCGCGATCGTCACGGGTCTCGCTGTCACCAACATCCCCGGTTTCGACATGCCCGCCCGCCGGCCCTTCTTCGAGACCCTGGTGCAGTTGATCATCGGCCTGTTGTTCGTCTCCATCTCCTCCACCGTCACCCCGTCCTCCCTGGTGCCCGTACTCCTTCCCTCGCTCGTTCTCGTCGCGATCCTGGTCCTGGTGGTACGCCCCTTTGTCGCCTTCGCCGCGACCGCGGGTTCCGGACTGGCCCGGGGAGAGCGGGCCTTCATCGGGTGGATGGCGCCACGCGGCATCGTCGCGGCCGCCACGGCCTCGACCTTCTCCGCCAGTCTCGTCGCCCAGGGAGTGGACGGGGCCGCCGACATCCTTCCGGTCACCTTCCTGGTGATCGTGGCGACCGTCCTGCTGTACGCCCTGACCGCGGCCCCCGTGGCCCGACGGCTGGGCGTCGTGAAGCCGTCCGGCACGCGCATCCTCCTGGTGGGTGGCGAGCCATGGGTGGTCGATCTGGGACGAGCCCTGCGCTCCGCCGGACTCGATGTGCTGATGTGGGCAGGGCTCGATGAGGAGCGGAACAGGATCAAGGCTGCGGGCATCCAGCTGGCCAGGGGCGATCTGCTGGCCACGGCCACCAACCCCGGGGCACGTCTGGAGGGCGTGACGGCCGTGTTCCTGGCCACCGACGACGACGACTTCAACGCCCTCGCCTCGGTCGTGATGCAGGACAACGTCGAGGGCCCCGTGTACCGGGTCGGCCCGCAGCACGAAAGCCACGGGGTCGTCGCCCCCTACACCGGCGGCGCCATTCTCTTCGGCAGTTCGCTCGTCCGGCACGTCCTGGCGGAGCGCTACGAGGCCGGGGCCCGCTTTCTGGTGCAGCCCGCCTCCGTTCCACGGCCACCGGACCACGACACACTGTTCGTGGTGCGGGCAAACCACCAGCTGGAGCCGGTCACCGAGAACCAGCCGATCACGCCGCAGGAGGGCGACAGCGTCGTGGTGCTCGACGCCGCCCCTCGTCCGCGGTAGCGGCGACGCCCTCTCGGGCTATGTGCCGCTTCCACGTGCCCGGTTGAGTTGCGCATCCAGGGTGATGGCCGCATCGATCAGCGCGAGGTGCGTGAAAGCCTGCGGGAAGTTGCCCAGTTGTCGCCCTGTCAGGTCGATCTCCTCGGAGTACAGACCCAGGTGGTTGGCGTAGGTGAGCATCTTCTCCAGCACGAGCCTGGCCTGATCCGCCCGCCCGGCCCTGGCCAGAGCGTCGACGTACATGAACGTGCACAGGGAGAAGGTGCCTTCGGAGCCGCTCAGCCCGTCGGGCGAGGCCTCGGGGTTGTAGCGGTAGACCAGGCTGTCGCTGACCAGTTCGCGGTCCATCGCCTCCAGGGTGGACGTCCACATCGGGTCGTCCGCAGTGATGAAGCCCACCGTCGGTATCCGCAGCAGCGACGAGTCCAGCACGTCACTGCCGTAGTGCTGCACGAACGCCTCGCGCTTGGGATCCCATCCCTGTGCCAGCACCTGCTCGTAGATCCGGTCACGCTCGGTCGTCCAGCGTCCGCGAGCCGCCGGACGGCCGCTCGCATAGGAGAGTCGCAGAGCGCGGTCGAAGGCGACCCAGGACATGACCCGGCCGTAGGTGAAGTCCTTACGGCCGCCGCGGGTTTCCCACAGCCCCTCGCCCGGCTGGTCCCAGTGGTCGACCAGCCAGTCGAGAAGTATGTGCAGCGAGGACCAGCTCTTGGTGTCCAGCTGTATTCCGTGCTGGTGCGCGAAGTAGATGCTGTCCAGAGCCTCGCCGTAGATGTCCAGTTGCAGCTGGCCGGCGGCTCCGTTGCCGATGCGCACGGGGGCGGAGGCTTCGTACCCCTCCCAATGCTCCAGAATCTCCTCCTCCAGGTCGGAGGAGCCGTCGACCCGGTACATGATGTTCAGCGGCCCCGTGTCGGCGTCGCCTCCGATCTCCTCCCTCACACGATCGCGCAGCCAGCCGATGAACGCCGTCGCCTCTTCCTTGAAGCCCATACCCAGGAGGGCGTAGACCGAGAACGAGGCATCGCGGATCCAGGTGAACCGATAGTCCCAGTTGCGCTCGCCGCCCAGTTGCTCCGGGAGACCCGCGGTGGGAGCGGCGACCAGGGCCCCGCTCGGCGCGTACGTCATGAGCTTCAGCGTCACAGCCGAGCGTTCCACCGCCTCACGCCAGCGACCCGAGTATCGGGACTGGCCCAGCCAGGACCGCCAGAACTGGATCGTCTGCTCGTAGAGCTGCTGGAATTCCGCTACGCGGATTTCGTGGGGCGGCCCATCGGGCGACGACTCCATGACCACGCCGCGCTGCTGTCCGGCCCGCAGAGGCAGCGAGAAGCGCAGGTCTCGGCCTCCCGACAGCAGGTTCAGCAGCCGCTCGTCCTCCGGTTCACGGACGGAGTGAACGGCCAGTTCCAGCCCTTCCGAGGCGAACACCGCTCCGTGCTCGGTGATGTGCAGTTCGTGCGCCTTGCGGCCGTAGTCGAAGCGGGGGGCGATCTCTCCCTCGAACGTCATGTTGCCACGCACACAACGCAGCATGCGGACAAGGCGATGCCGGCCCGTTGCGACGGCCCCGGTCACCGGCATGAAATCGACCACTTCACCCGTGCCGGACTCCGTCATGAAGCGCGTTACCAGAATGGCGGTGTCCGGGAAGTACAACTGCTTCGTCGCGTAGGCCGGGTCGGCAGGCCGGACAGTGAAATGGCCGCCCTTTTCCCGGTCCAGCAAGGCGCCGAACACACTGGGCGAATCGAAACGCGGACAGCAGAACCAGTCGATAGTGCCATCGGTCGTCACCAAGGCCGCCGTCTGCAGATCACCGATCAGACCATGATTTTCGATCAGCGGGTACGCATCCATGAAGAGCCTGCTTTCACCCAGGGCCGTGCTGAAGGCCCATCCGAACGGACTCCGTGGCCTCCCGTAGGTGTCGCCCGACCAGCTTACGTGGGGGAACCCGTTCGGTCCTGTCCAGCGAATCCGGCGGGCATCTGGCGGGCAGCGGGACGGTGACGCGCCGATGCGCACGTTCGCTCATTGCCTTACCGTGAGGAAGGGTCAGGGAAGGGGACGGGCGTGCGCACGATGATGTCCTGGGCCTCGGTATTCCGGCTGCGACAGTACGCGAAATCCAGCTTGTGGATCGTTCCGCTGTGCGGCATCGCGTTGGGTGTCATTCTCGCCGAATGTGCCGTCGCCGCGGACGGGGCGGACTGGCCGCCGAGCGGATGGCGTTACTCCGCCACCACCGCCAGTGGCGTGCTCAGCGCCATTGTCGGGGCAATGGTGGCATTGCTGGGTTTTGTCGTGACGATCGGCGTCCTCGTCATTCAGCAGGCAACCGGAGCCCTGTCCCCGAGATATATGCGCCTGTGGTACAGAGACCGCCTCCAGAAAATGGTTCTGGCCACCTTCACCGGTACTTTCGCGTTCGCTTTCTCCCTGCTGCGCAGTATCGAGTCGAATTCGGTACCGGACCTCGGAGTCACCCTCGCGGGCGCAGCGGTCGCCGTCAGCCTGGTGCTCCTGCTCGTCTATCTCAACCGCTTCACACACAACCTCAGGCCGGTGGCCATCGCCGATATCGTCGGACGCATGGGTGAGAGCGTCTTCGCCCATGGGGTCACAGAAGTCCGTCGTTCCGCTCCGCACGATGGCGAGTCCGTCGCGTCAGGCGGCCCGGTGACGCTCGTCCGCTCTCCACGCGGCGGGGCCATTCAGGCATTCAACACGGCCGGGCTGGTGACCGCTGCGGCGCGCCATGACTGCACTTTCGTCGTGCCCCACCTCATCGGGGACTACGTACCACCCGGAGGTGTCCTCGTCGAGGTCCACGGCGGTACATCCGCGGCCGATCCCGAGCACCTGACCGGCCTCATCGCGCTGGGTGCCGAAAGAACCATCGATCAGGATCCCGCCTTCGCCATGCGGGTTCTGGTGGACATCGCCATCCGAGCGCTGTCTCCGGCGGTCAACGACCCCACGACAGCCGTGCAAGTGCTCAACCACATCGAGTCGTTCCTCACCCAGGTCGGCAGTACGCCGCTGCCCGGACGCTATGTGATCGCGGACGACCATGGCCGGCCGCGCCTCGTGCTGCAGGGACGCGACTGGGAGGGCTTCCTGCAACTCGCCGTCTCGGAGATCCGCGACTACGGGGCAACCTCCGTACAGGTCTGCCGCCGGTTGCGCGCCCTGCTCGACGACCTTCTCGACGCCCTGCCTCCCGCGCAACGCCCGGCGGTACGAGCGGAGTCGGAACTGCTGCGCCAGTCGGTGGAGCGAGGATTCACGGACCCGGCCTCCCGAGCCGTCGCGCAGCTGCCCGACCGCCAGGGAATCGGCGGACGGTCCAGGTCGTACCAGTAGGGAGTTCCGTCGGAGGGCGCGGCAACGGAATTGGATGCTTTCCCGCGGTTCGATCAGCGGGCCGCCGTCTCGTTCACGTTCGGTGCCTCGCTGTTCAGCCTCGGCGTGTCCCTCGCCGAGACAGGCTCCGGCGCTGTTTGAATCGTCATATGACCAAGCGCGACGACGCGGCCCTGTTCGGCAACCGATTCCTGACCGCGCCCGCCCCTTCGGAGAAATTCCCCGAGGAGGGCATGGCCGCGATGGACGCCATGAGGCTGCTGGATGTGGACCTCGCCATGGAGGGCGATCCGCAGCGCAACCTCGCCACGTTCGTCACCACTTGGATGGAGCCGGAGGCTCGGCGGATCATCGCCGAGAATCTCCATCGCAATTTCATCGACCACGCGGAGTACCCGATTTCCGCCGAGATCGAGCAGCGTTGTGTGCGCATGCTCGCCGATCTCTTCAACGCGCCGGGCAGGACAACCGGCTGCCGGACCCAGGGCTCGTCCGAGGCGATCATGCTCGGGGCGCTCTCGCTGAAGTGGAAGTGGCGGGAGCGCCGCCAGGCGGCCAATCTGTCGGTCGACCGGCCCAACCTGGTCTTCGGCGGGGACGTCCACGTCGTGTGGGAGAAGTTCTGCCGCTATTTCGACGTCGAGCCGCGGATCGTGCCGCTCGCCGAGGGCAAGTACACGATCGGGCCGGAGGATGTGGAGCCCCACCTCGACGAGAACACGATCGGCGTCGTCGCCGTACTCGGCACCACGTTCACCGGACACAAGGACGACGTCGTCGGGATCGACAAGCTCCTGCGGGACGTCCGCGAGGAGCGGGACCTCGACATCCCGATCCATGTCGACGGAGCCAGCGGCGCATTCGTGTGGCCCTTCCTCTACCCGGACTCGAAATGGGACTTCCGGCTCGAACAGGTGCGTTCGATCAATGTCTCGGGACACAAGTACGGCCTCGTCTACCCCGGCATCGGCTGGCTGGTCTTCCGCGAGGAGTCCGACCTGCCCAAGGATCTCGTGTTCTACGAGAACTACTTGGGAAAGACCGACGCGACGTTCACGCTGAATTTCTCCACCGGCGCGTCGATGGTGCTCGCGCAGTACTACAACTTTGTGCGTCTCGGCCGCCAGGGCTACACCTACGTCATGAAGATGATGCAGGAGAACGCTCAGGCGTTGGCGGACAACCTGCGCGGCAGCGGCCGCTTCGAAGTGATCGGGAGCGGCCTCGAGCAGCTGCCGCTGGTCGCCTTCCGTCTCGCCGGCAAGCACGCCTACGACGAGTCCGATGTCGCTTGGCAGCTCTCGGCCGAGCGCGGCTGGATGGTACCGGCGTACACGCTCCCGCCGAACGCGGAGGGCGTGAAGATCATGCGTGCCCTGGTCAAGGAGACTCTGAGCCGCGAGCAGGTCGATCGCCTGACCCAGGACATCGAGGAGGCGTGTCGCACCTTGGACGACAAGGGTGCGGCCCACGGGCACGAGCGGGCCAGGGTCAAGCGCGGCACCGGCTACTGAGCCAGCCGCCGTTCCCGGGCGGGCGTCAGTCGGCCGGGAGTTCCTCTGCGGGCAGTCGGCCGCTCTGCACGGCGTCGACGAGTGCCTGGTGGTCGCGCTCGTTCTGGTCGGCGTACGCCTCCGCGAAGGTCACGAGGGCCCGGTCGAAGGAGTCGCCGCTGCCCAGGTAGGAGGCGATCGCGATCCGGTCGCCGGACCGCGCGTGCGCGCGGGCGAGGGTGAGGCCGCAGACGCCGCCGAACGCCTCCAGCTGCCGGGGCGACATCGTCTCCGGCAGCGCGATGCCTTTCCAGTCACGCAGCTGGCGGATGTAGAAGTCGCGGCGCTTGCCGTCGATCCCTTCCACGCGTTCCCAGCCGAGGAACATATCGCTCGCCGCCTGCATCAGCCGTTGTCCCGAGACCACCCGCTCGCCCTGGTTGCGGTACTGGCTCGCCCCGACATGGTCGGCGAGAACGGAGGTGTCGGCCTCCTTGGCCTGGAGGAACAGCGGGTCCTGGCCGTTCCGGCCGAGGAGGAGGATGATCCAGCAGCGGGTGCCGACGCTGCCGACTCCGACCACTTTGCGGGCGACGTCCGCCAGTTGGTAGTCGGCCAGGAGGGCGCGCCGGTCGGACGGCAGGGTGTGCCCGTACCGCTCGACGAGTTCCCGGAACTGGCTCTCCAGTGTGCTGCGTTCGGTGTCCGGCAGCAGGTCCGCGATCGGTACCAGCAGCGGGGGATCCGCGGCGATCAATGGTCGGCCGTCGACCAGTTGCGTGAGCTTGCCGAATACCTGCAACGTGTCGCGGGAGCGGGCCTTCGCCAGGCTGCGGGCCAGCTTCTTCTGTCCGCTCTTGTGGAGCATTCCCGTGGTCAGGTCCTTGAGCCGGTCGGCGTCGATCTTCGCGTACCAGACGTCGAGGTTGCCCATTCCGGCGAAGTGGGCCATCGCCTCGCGGTACGAGCGCACGGTGCCGCTCACGATGCGGGCGCGTTCGGCGTCGTCGAAGCCGTTGGCCCGGGCGGCTATGACGAAACTCGCCGACAGCCGCTTGACGTCCCACTCCCAGGGACCCGGCAGGGTCTCGTCGAAGTCGTTGATGTCGAACATCAGATCCCGCTCCGGCGACGCCAGCAGCCGGAAGTTCAGCAGGTGCGCGTCTCCGCACAGCTGAGCGGTGATTCCCGAGACGGGGGTGTCGGCCAGGTCGGACGCCATGATCGCGGCGGCGCCCCGGTAGAAGCGGAACGGGGACTCGGTCATCCGGCCGTAGCGGATCGGAACCAGCTCCGGGACCCGGGTCGCGGACTGTGCCTCCAGGATCGCCAGCGGGTCCGTCCGGTGCGGAGAGGGCTTGTACACGGCGTGTCCGGACCGCGGTGAACGGCGCCGGGCCTCCTTGCCGTGTGCCGCGCGTTCCTCGGGCGTGGCGCGAGGCACCGCCCGCATGGCCGTAGTCGCATGCTGAGGCATCGATGACCCTCCTGTCTGGCGTTGTGGCCGTCCGGTCGCCCGGGGCACGCGGTCTCGTTCCCCCGGGGTTCGCCCTGCCGATCATCGGGCTCTGCTCTCAGCGTCGGCCCTCGATCCGGGTGTCGGGGACAGCGATGCCGATGCCGGGCGCCGCGGCGCTGTCGCCTGCCGCCGTCATGACGCGTGTGGTGCCCACGACGGGTGGGATCGCGACGAGCGCATCCCGCAACTGGTCGCGGTCATGCCTGCCTTGAGGGCGGCGTCGGCATGGGCGACGCGGCGAGGGTGTCCAGGACCGGGGTTCGTGATGCGGTGGCCATGCAGATGCCTTCCCGTGTGCTTCCGACGCCGGGTCGGAATGATGGCGGGGCAGGGGGTGTCCGCGAGCGCCGGGCACTCTTCAACCCTAGTTCCGTCCCCGGCGTCCCGCCTGGCGACGCGGTCCCCGAAGCCCCGGGGCAGGGGAGGTCAGCGCAGGCCGCTCTCGCGTTTCCCGGAGCCTTCCGCGAGGCCCTGGGCCTCGCCTGCCAAGGGGGCGGAAGGCCGAAG
This sequence comes from Streptomyces sp. NPDC006458, assembly GCF_040612135.1. Lineage (NCBI taxonomy): Bacteria > Bacillati > Actinomycetota > Actinomycetes > Kitasatosporales > Streptomycetaceae > Streptomyces > Streptomyces sp. NPDC006458. Next base: position 360,731 of record NZ_JBEXPR010000001.1, read on the forward strand.
ACCCGGGAAGCCTGCCGCCGTCCAGGGGCTGTTCGCAGGCTTCCAGCCAGTCGAGGCAGGCGCCCGTCCAGCAGGCCGCCACCGCCGGCTCGTCCAGGGCCCGCCAGCCGTACCGGACGTTCGACGAAGAGGATGTGGTCCGGCCGTGGGATCTCGGTCGCGGGGCGCATGAACGGGTGGGCGAGCGGTCGGCGTTCGCCCCGGACGCGCAGAAGTGGGCGATTTCGCCGAGCGGTTCGGCCCGGGTGGGCCGGAACTCGTGGGCCTCCACGAAGCGGGACATGACCTCGGGCGGGCGGCGTTCGAGTGTCAGGGCGAGGCGGGCAGCGCAGAGCCGGGCGCGGAACGTTCTCCTCGTCGAAGCCGCCATGGCCGCGCGGGCAGCGCAAACGTGACGCCACCGCAACCCCACGGTGAGAACCCCGGGCGGCGGTCGCCGCGTCCTGACCGGCATGGAATCGCAGAAGTTCCCCGAGCCCCGGCAACCGGAAGGCTGCCTCGTCACCGCCATCCGCATCCCCGTGCGGATCGTCGTGCTCGTGCTGGTCGTGCCGGTGCGCATGGCATGGGACGTGCTGGTCGTGGGCGGGCGGTTCCTGAACGACACCGTGTTGCGGCCCGTCGGCCGGGCGCTGCTGTGGGTCGGACGGGCCGTGTTCGTCTGGCCGTTCGTGGGGCTGTGGCGGTACGTCCTCGTGCCGGTCGGCCAGGGCCTCGCCTGGCTGGGACGGGTGTTGGTCGTCGTCCCGGCGGTGTGGCTCTACCGGGTCGTACTGACCCCGGTCGGGCATGCCGTCGCCTGGGCCGTACGGGCCACTGGCGCGGGGATCGCCTGGGCGCTGCGCGGGATCGGAGCCGGGCTCGGCTGGGTGCTGCGCGGGATCGGGGCCGGGCTGAGCTGGGTCCACGCGTACGTCCTCGTGCCGGTCGGGCGCGCGATCGCCTGGGTGTGCAAGGGGGTCGGCACCGGGCTCGGGGCACTCGCGCACGGCGTGTTCGCCGTACTGACCTGGCTGTTGCGCCACCTCGTCGTCGTGCCGTTCCTGTGGCTGTACCGCTGGGTGCTCACGCCCGTGGGGCACGCCGTCGCCTGGTGCGCCAAGGGCCTGTGGTGGGTGCTCACGGCGATCGTCAAGGGCATCGGTCTCGCCCTGTACTGGATCGCCCGGGTGCTGCTGGTGCTGCCCGCGCTCGGCCTGTGGCGGTACGTCCTCACACCCGTCGGCCGGTTCCTGGCCGTCGTCGGACGGGAGATCGGGGACGCGCTCGGGCACGCCTGGCGGGTGGCGGGACACATCTCGCGCGCCGTCGGACGATTCCTCGGCACTCTCCTGCGGTGGACCTTCGTCGAGCCGGTCCGCTGGGTGTACCGCACGGTCCTCACCCCCGTCGGACACTTCGTCCGCGACGCCGTCTGGCGGCCCGCCGCCGAGGCCGCGCGCGGTGTCGGCCGGGTGACCCGACAGGTGCTGTCGGCCGCGCGGGACTCCGCACGCCAGGCCCGCGCCGACTTCCGGCGGATGCTGTTCGGGGAGCCCCGGCGGGCACCCGAGACGGCCCGGCGGGAACTCTCGGACGGCGGAGCGCGTAGTCTAGACAAGAGGGCCACGCGCGAAATGTCCCCGCGCAAGCGGGGTTGATCCCGACCACGACACCGGGCAGGCGTCGGCCCGAGGATGCTCCCCGCGCATGCGGGGATCGTGCATGGACCGCGTACGCAAGGAGAAGTTCCACTGGGCAAGCGACAGCCCGAAGGCCCGCCGCCGGCACCCGCGGTGCAGCGCATCCGACTGCGTTACACCAAGCGCGGCCGCCTGAGGTTCACCAGCCACCGCGACTTCCAGCGCGCCTTCGAGCGTGCGCTGCGCCGCGCCGAGGTCCCCATGGCCTACTCGGCCGGATTCACGCCGCACCCGAAGGTGTCCTACGCCAATGCCGCACCCACCGGCACGGGCAGTGAGGCCGAGTATCTGGAGATCGCGCTCACCGCGGCGCGGGACCCGGAGGAGCTGCGCGCCCTGCTCGACGAGTCGCTGCCCCCCGGGCTCGACGTCGTCGACGCGGTCGAGGCCCGTACGCCGGGGCTCGCCGACCGGCTCACGGCCTCGGTCTGGGAGCTGCGCCTGGACGGCGTGGATCCCGAGGACGCGGGCCGCGCCGTGGCCGCCTTCAACGGGGCGGAGACCGTCGAGGTCCAGCGGATGACCAAGAACGGCGTCCGTACCTTCGACGCCCGTTCCGCCGTGGTCAGCCTGGGAAGCGTGGCCGGAAGTACAGAAACGCACAGTTCGCCGGCTGATAGGCCGACGGACCAGCCCTGTGCGATACTGCGGCTGGTTGTTCGGCACGTGACGCCTGCCGTACGACCCGACGACGTCCTGTCCGGTCTCCGCGCCGTGGCCGACCTGGCGCCGCCGGTCCCCGCAGCGGTGACCAGGCTGGCGCAGGGGCTGTTCGATGAAGAGACCGGCACGGTGACCGACCCGCTCGCGCCCGACCGCGAGGCAGCAGCGGCCCAACCGGCCGCGGCGACTGCCGCCGCGAAGGAGCCTGCGTAAGGAAGTCCCGCGAAGGGACGGACGTCGAAAGCGCCGCCCTCGTACTCGGGAGCCACCTGGGTCGGGCAGCGCACCGACCAGAAGACTTTCGCCAGGCCGTACGCGACAAGGCGTACGGAACCGGCGAGACAGGACACAGAGAGCTCCCGTGCGGCGCCCGCGCCCCGGACGGCGGCACACGCGCACAGCGCGAGCCGCGGACGTCACCGGCCACCGGCCGGACCATGCGCGGCGCCCGGGAGCCTGACGGGAGATACGCCCGCATGCTCGAACCGACCGAGCCCATCGAGGGTTCCGAACCGAACACCCCCAGCGACACCCTGCCGCCGCGTCGTCGGCGCCGTGCCGCGTCGCGTCCGGCGGGTCCGCCGGCCGCCACCACCGACAGGCCCGAGGAGATCGTCGCTCCGGCCATACCGGCCGACCCGGAGCCAGAGGCCGACATCCTGGCCGAGGCGGAGGCCGAGGCTGTGGAGACGGCTGAGGCTCCTGTTGCTGAGGAGGCTGCTCCCGCGCCGCGTGCGCGTCGTCGTGCCACCCGTCGTGCTGCGGCTCCTGCCGGTGCGTCGGAGGCCGCCGAGGCCGTGGTGGCGGAGACGCCTGCTGTGGCTGAGGCGTCTGCGGTGACCGAGGCTGTGGAGACGGCTGAGGCTCCTGTGGCTGAGGAGGCCGCTTCCGCGCCGCGTGCGCGTCGTCGTGCCACTCGTCGTGCTGCGGCTCCTGCCGGTGCGTCGGAGGCTGCCGAGGCCGCCGAGAGCGTGGTGGCAGAGGGGCCTGCTGTGACCGCCGAGGTCACGGAGACGGCTGAGGCTCCTGTTGCCGAGGAGGTCGCTTCCGCGCCGCGTGCGCGTCGTCGTGCCACTCGTCGTGCT
>NZ_JBEXPR010000001.1:364257-403240 GCF_040612135.1 Streptomyces sp. NPDC006458
GCTGCGGCTCCTGCCGGTGCGTCGGAGGCTGCCGAGGCCGTGGTGGCGGAGACGCCTGCTGTGGCTGAGGCGTCTGCGGTGACCGAGGCTGTGGAGGCGGCTGAGGCTCCTGTGGCTGAGGAGGCTGCTTCCGCGCCGCGTGCGCGTCGTCGTGCCACTCGTCGTGCTGCGGCTCCTGCCGGTGCGTCGGAGGCTGCCGAGGCCGTGGTGGCGGAGACGCCTGCTGTGGCTGAGGCGTCTGCGGTGACCGAGGCTGTGGAGACGGCTGAGGCTCCTGTGGCTGAGGAGGCTGCTCCCGCGCCGCGTGCGCGTCGTCGTGCCACCCGTCGTGCTGCGGCTCCCGCCGGTGCGCCGGAGGCCGCCGAGACCGTGGTGGCCCCTGCCGCCGAAGAGACCACCGTGCCCGTCGTCGAGACCGAGACCGGCCCCGAGACCGAGGCCGTCGCCGAGGACGCCGCCCCGCGGCGTACCCGCCGCCGTGCCACCCGTCGCGTCACCGCGCCCGCCGAGAGCGCCGAGACCCCGGCGGCCACCGAGCCGGCCGAGGCCGCCGCGCCCGCCGCACCCACCGAGGAGGCTCCCGTGACGGAGTCCGCCGAGCAGTCTCAGGAGGACGCCGCGCCGCGCCGCCGCCGCCGGGTCGTCCGCAAGGCCGCCACCGGGTTCTCCGAGCCCGAGCCCGAGCGCGCCGCCGCGCGCGCCGCCGCGCGCGCCGCCGCCGAGCCGGTGGCCGAGGAGGCCGCCGCCGAGCCCGAGTCGCCGCGCCGCCCCGCGCGGCCCGCGGTCGCGCTGTTCCAGGCGCCCGTGTTCGCCGAGCCCAAGTTCCAGACGCCCGAGCGCGCCGCCGCCGAAGCGGCCGCCGAGGCCGCGGAGGAGGCCGGGACCACCGAGCCCGAGGAACTCGCCGAGGAGCCTGCCGCCCCGCGCCGCAGGCGCCGCCGCCGGGCCACCGGCTTCGGCTACGGCGAGGAGGCCGAGGCCCCCGCCGAGACCCCCGCGAGCCGCGGGGCCACCCCGGCCGCCGAGCCCGCCGCCGACGACGAGCCGGAAGAGGCCGACGAGGCCGCCGAGGACATCGGCGACGGCGAGGACGACGGCGAGGACACCGGCTCGCGCCGTCGCCGCCGCCGTGGTGGCCGCCGTCGCCGCCGCGGTGAGTCCGCCGACGCCGAGGCGGGCGACTCCGCCGACGGCGAGAGCGAGGAGTTCGCCGCCGCGCAGGCCGCGCAGGACACCGAGGACACCGCCGAGCAGGAGGAAGAGGACGCCGAGGACGCCGACGAGACCGGCAGCTCCAGCTCCTCCAGCCGTCGTCGCCGCCGGCGTCGCCGCCGCGCCGGGGACAGCTCCGTCGACAGCGAGCCCGGCGAGGGCGACCCGGAGCGCACCGTCGTCAAGGTCCGCGAGCCGCGCAAGCCCTCCGAGCCGTCCGACGAGGTGCAGTCCATCAAGGGCTCGACCCGTCTGGAGGCCAAGAAGCAGCGCCGCCGCGAGGGCCGCGAGCAGGGCCGCCGCCGGGTTCCGATCATCACCGAGGCCGAGTTCCTCGCCCGCCGCGAGGCCGTCGAGCGTGTGATGGTCGTCCGCCAGCACGGCGACCGCACGCAGATCGGCGTCCTAGAGGACAACGTGCTCGTCGAGCACTACGTCAACAAGGAGCAGTCGACCTCGTACGTCGGCAACGTCTACCTGGGCAAGGTCCAGAACGTGCTGCCGTCGATGGAGGCCGCCTTCATCGACATCGGCAAGGGCCGCAACGCCGTGCTCTACGCCGGTGAGGTCAACTTCGAGGCGCTGGGCATGGCCAACGGCCCGCGTCGTATCGAGTCCGCCCTGAAGTCCGGCCAGTCGGTGCTCGTCCAGGTGACGAAGGACCCGATCGGTCACAAGGGCGCGCGACTGACCTCACAGGTCTCGCTGCCCGGCCGCTACCTGGTCTACGTGCCCGAGGGCTCGATGACCGGCATCAGCCGCAAGCTGCCCGACACCGAGCGGGCCCGCCTGAAGACCATCCTCAAGAAGATCGTCCCCGAGGACGCGGGCGTCATCGTGCGCACCGCCGCCGAGGGCGCGAGCGAGGACGAGCTGCGACGGGACGTCGAGCGGCTCCAGGCGCAGTGGGAGGAGATCCAGAAGAAGGCGAAGAGCGGCAACGCCCCGACCCTTCTGTACGGCGAGCCGGACATGACCGTCCGGGTCGTGCGCGACATCTTCAACGAGGACTTCTCCAAGGTCATCGTCAGCGGTGACGAGGGCTGGCAGACCATCCACGGCTATGTCTCGCACGTCGCGCCCGACCTGGCCGAGCGGCTGTCCAGGTGGACCTCCGAGGTCGACGTCTTCGCGACGTACCGCATCGACGAGCAGCTGGCCAAGGCGCTGGACCGCAAGGTCTGGCTGCCCAGCGGTGGCTCGCTGGTGATCGACAAGACCGAGGCCATGGTCGTGATCGATGTGAACACCGGCAAGTTCACCGGTCAGGGCGGCAACCTCGAAGAGACCGTGACCAGGAACAACCTGGAGGCGGCCGAGGAGATCGTGCGTCAGCTGCGGCTGCGCGACCTCGGCGGCATCGTGGTCATCGACTTCATCGACATGGTCCTGGAGTCCAACCGCGACCTGGTGCTGCGCCGTCTGCTGGAGTGCCTGGGCCGCGACCGTACGAAGCACCAGGTGGCCGAGGTGACCTCGCTGGGCCTGGTGCAGATGACCCGCAAGCGGGTCGGTCAGGGCCTGCTGGAGTCGTTCTCGGAGACCTGCGTCCACTGCAACGGGCGCGGTGTCATCGTGCACATGGACCAGGCGACCGCGGCCGGGGGCGGCGGCAAGCGCCGCAAGCGTGCCCGTGCCGGTGCCGCCGACCACGAGCACGAGGCCGTGGCCGCCGAGCCCGCGGTGACCGCCGAGCAGGAGGCGGAGACCGAGGCCGAGGTCGTCGCGGAGGTGGCCGAGCCGGTCGCGCTGCCCGCGCCCGAGTTTGCGCCGGACGAGGAGCTGTACAGCAGCGTCGCCGAGGCGGAGGCCGCGGCGTCCCGTGGCCGTTCGCGGCGGCGCGCGAGCCGTCGGGCCTCGGCTCCGGCCGGTGCGCCCAGGGCCGAGGCCGGTTCCAGGGCCGCTGCCGCGCCGGTGGCGGTCGGGCCCACCGCTCAGCAGGTGACGGTCGCCGAGGAGGTGGCGCGTCCGGTGCGGACGGAGTCCGCCGCCGAGATCCAGGCCGAGCCGGCCGCTGTCGAGGACCCGGTCCGGCACGCGGCCCCGGTCGCCGAGGAGGCCGCGCCCAAGGGCCGTACCCGCCGCCGTGCCACCCGCAAGGTGTCCGCGCCGGCCGGTTCGCCCGCGGGTGCCGAGGCCGCGGTCGTGACGGTCAGCGAGCCGGTGACGCCGGTCGCCGCCGAGCCGGAGGCCCCCGTGGCCGCCGAGCCCGCTCCGGTCGCCGAGCCCGCTCCGGCCGTCGAGGCGCCCGCCGAGAGCGCGGCCCCGGCCCGTCCGCGGCGCCGTGCCGTGCGCAAGGCCACCGCACCGACCGCGTCGGAGGAGACGGCCGTGGTGGTCGTCCCCGCGACGGAGGGCCAGGCGGAGGAGGCTCCCGAGGCCGAGGCTGTCGCCGAGACGGCCGTCGAGGCTCCGGAGGCCGAGGCCGCCGAGGAGGCCGCTCCGGCCAAGAAGGCCGCCGCGCGCAAGACGGCCAAGAAGGTCACGGCGAAGAAGGCCGCCACGAAGAAGACGGCGGCCACCAAGAAGACCGCGGCCAAGAAGGTCACGGCCAAGAAGGCCGCCACCAAGAAGACGGCGGCCAAGAAGACCGCGTCGAAGACGACCGCGGCGGCGCAGCAGACGCTGCCCACCGTCACGGCCTCCACCGACGAGGCCTGACCGTCCCGGTCCCGGGCGGGCGCCGCGAGGCCGCCCGCCCGGGACCCAGGCTGCGGGGCGTGACCGAGCGCACGTCCACCGGGCCCGACCCGGTTTGACCCTCTCGGCCCCCGCCCCGTAACCTTGACCGTCGGCGTGTCCACTGAGCACGCCACATCCCCGTAAACCTCTTCCTCCCGAGCACACGGTGGTCGGGAGAGGTCGTCCGCGTCGTGCGCCGGACGGCTGGCCTGCGGGGTGCCGTTCCGAGCGAAAGAGAGATCCGCGTGTACGCCATCGTGCGCAGCGGCGGTCGCCAGCACAAGGTTGCTGTCGGCGACGTCGTCGAGGTTGACAAGATTTCCACCGCCAAGGTTGGCGACACGGTCGAGCTCTCGACCCTGCTCGTTGTCGACGGCGACGCCGTGACCAGCGACCCGTGGGTCCTGGCCGGGATCAAGGTCCAGGCCGAGGTCGTGGACCACCACAAGGGCCAGAAGATCGACATTCTGCGCTACAAGAACAAGACGGGCTACCGCCGTCGCCAGGGTCACCGTCAGCAGTACACGGCGATCAAGGTCACGTCCATCCCGACGGCCGCGAAGTAAAGAGGGACTGAGCAATGGCACACAAGAAGGGCGCATCGTCCACCCGGAACGGGCGCGACTCGAACGCCCAGCGGCTCGGCGTGAAGCGCTTCGGCGGTCAGGTCGTGAGCGCCGGTGAGATCCTGATCCGTCAGCGCGGCACGCACTTCCACCCGGGTGCGGGCGTCGGCCGTGGCGGCGACGACACGCTGTTCGCGCTGCAGGCCGGTGCGGTGGAGTTCGGCACCCACCGTGGCCGCAAGGTCGTGAACATCGTCCCGGTCGCCTGACCGGAACACTTTCGCGAGGCGGACCTCACTTCCCGGTCGGGAAGGCGGGTCCGCCTTTCGCGTGTTAAGCAGTAGACATCCCGTACGTACCAGGAGGCACCAACCATGACCACCTTCGTGGACCGCGTCGAGCTGCACGTCGCCGCGGGTAGCGGGGGCCACGGCTGTGCCTCCGTACACCGCGAGAAGTTCAAACCGCTCGGCGGTCCGGACGGCGGCAACGGCGGTCGTGGCGGCGACGTCACCCTGACCGTCGACCAGTCGGTGACGACGCTGCTCGAGTACCACCACTCCCCGCATCGCAAGGCGACCAACGGCAAGCCCGGCGAGGGCGGCAACCGGTCCGGCAAGGACGGTCAGGACCTGGTCCTCGCCGTGCCGGACGGCACCGTCGTCCTCGACAAGGCGGGCAACGTGCTCGCCGACCTGGTCGGCCACGGCACCTCGTACGTCGCCGCCCAGGGCGGTCGCGGCGGGCTCGGCAACGCGGCGCTGGCCTCCGCCCGCCGCAAGGCGCCCGGCTTCGCGCTGCTCGGTGAGCCGGGCGACCTCCAGGACATCGTGCTGGAGCTCAAGACCGTCGCCGACGTGGCCCTGGTGGGCTACCCGAGCGCCGGCAAGTCCTCGCTGATCTCCGTGCTGAGCGCGGCGAAGCCGAAGATCGCGGACTACCCCTTCACGACGCTCGTGCCGAACCTCGGTGTGGTGACGGCCGGCAGCACCGTCTACACCATCGCCGACGTGCCCGGTCTGATCCCGGGCGCCAGCCAGGGCAAGGGCCTGGGGCTGGAGTTCCTGCGGCACGTGGAGCGCTGCTCGGTGCTGGTGCACGTGCTGGACACCGCGACGCTGGAGTCGGACCGCGACCCGGTCTCCGACCTCGACATCATCGAGGCGGAGCTGAAGCAGTACGGCGGGCTGGACAACCGGCCGCGGATGGTCGTGCTGAACAAGATCGACGTGCCGGACGGCAAGGACCTCGCCGAGATGGTGCGGCCGGACCTGGAGGCGCGCGGCTACCGCGTCTTCGAGGTGTCGGCGGTGGCGCACCTCGGTCTGCGGGAGCTGTCGTTCGCGCTGGCCGACCTGGTCGCCAAGGCGCGTGCCGCCAAGCCGAAGGAGGAGGCGACCCGGATCGTCATCCGGCCCAAGGCCGTCGACGACGCGGGCTTCACCGTCGTCCGCGAGGAGATCGGCGGCGAGCCGCTGTTCCGGGTGCGCGGCGAGAAGCCCGAGCGCTGGGTCCGCCAGACCGACTTCAACAACGACGAGGCCGTGGGTTACCTCGCCGACCGGCTCAACCGCCTCGGTGTCGAGGACGAGCTGATGAAGGCGGGTGCCCGTTCGGGCGACGGCGTCGCCATCGGCCCCGAGGACAACGCGGTCGTCTTCGACTGGGAGCCGACGGTCACCGCGGGCGCGGAGATGCTCGGCCGGCGTGGCGAGGACCACCGTTTCGAGGGTCAGCGCCCGGCGGTGCACCGCCGTCGCGACAAGCAGGCCGAGCGCGACGACGCCCAGCAGGAGTTCGACGACTTCGACCCGTTCTAAACCTCTCGTGACCCTCGTTCGGGCGGCCCGCGTACTGCGTGGGCCGCCCGTCGTGCTGTCCGCGTACTGCGTGGGCCGCCCGTCGTGTGTGCGTCTGTCGGGTCTGTCGTGGGCGCCTTCCGTCGTGCGCGCGCCCTGGACCTCCGTCCGACCCGGCCGCGCGGGGCCGGGTCGGACCCGAATAGCCGGGGAATCCGATCCGAATTCCGCGGCGCCGGTCATTTGAAGAACATGTGCGGCCCGGCGACCCGGGACGTGAAGATCCGTATACGTCTGCGGCCGGAGTGGAGCGCTCCCGCGGTGAGCCGGACGCCGGTTTGGCCTATCGTCGCATCCGTGAAGTCCCCGGTGAGCGCGTTGGGGCCCCGGCGTCCCATGGGGGCATGGGGTTTCGCCGATATCCGGCGGAGTATCGCGTCACGTAATCGAACATTTGCTGTGGAGTAACTCACAGCTAATTCACGTCACCTGCTTGGAATGATCTCGACAATCGGGGGGCGCACAAGGTGAATGACCGGTGGCCGCCGCTTATGCTGTCAAGGACGTCCGCCTTGCATCGCGGTGACGGAAAGTGGGACAGTTTCCGCGTTCTTAGTCGTCCCGAGGTAGGTCATCCGTGTCTCAGCACCTAGCCAAGCCCCGAACCACCGCAGTGATCCTGGCCGGTGGCACTGGCCAGCGCGTGGGCCTGTCGATCCCCAAGCAGCTGCTGAAGATCGCCGGCAAGGCAGTCATCGAGCACACCCTGTCCTCCTTCGAGAAGGCCGAATCCATCGACGACGTCATCGTGTTGATGGCGCCCGGCTATGTGCCCGACGTCGAGAACATCGTCACCCGGGCCGGGTTCGTGAAGGTCCGCCGGATCATCGAGGGCGGCGCCACCCGCAACGAGACGACCGAGCTCGCCATCGAGGCCCTGAGCGAGGGCCTCGCCGAGGGCGAGGACGCGAACGTCCTGTTCCACGACGCGGTCCGCCCCCTGCTGTCGCAGCGCGTCATCGACGACTGCGTGGCCGCGCTGGAGCGCTACCAGGCCGTCGATGTGGCCATCCCGTCCGCGGACACCATCATCGTGACCCGCACCCACGGCGAGGACGGCGAGTTCATCACCGAGATCCCGGACCGCTCCCGGCTGCGCCGCGGCCAGACGCCGCAGGCGTTCAAGCTGTCCACGATCCGGCACGCCTACGAGATCGCCGCGGGCGACCCGCACTTCCAGGCCACCGACGACTGCTCCGTCGTGCTGAAGTACCTGCCCGACGTCCCGATCCACGTCGTCGCCGGGGACGAGTACAACATGAAGGTCACCCAGCCGGTCGACGTCTTCATCGCCGACAAGCTCTTCCAGCTCGGCTCCACCGCCGCGCCCGACCAGAACGGCGAGGACGACTACCGTGAGCTGCTGACCGGAAAGACCGTCGTGGTCTTCGGCGGCTCCTACGGCATCGGGCACGACATCGCCCAACTGGCCGAGTCCTACGGCGCCACGGTGTACGCCCTCGGCCGATCCACCACCGGTACGCACGTGGAGAACCCCGAGGAGGTCGACGACGCGCTGTCCCGGGCCTACGCCGAGACGGGGCGCATCGACCACGTGGTCAACACCGCGGGCGTGCTGCGCATCGGAAAACTCGCCGAGACCGACAACGCCACCATCCAGGAGGCGCTGAGGGTCAACTACCTCGCACCGGTCCAGATCGCCCGATCAGCGTACAAGTACCTCGCCGAGACGAAGGGGCAGCTGCTGCTCTACACCTCCAGCAGCTACACCCGCGGCCGGGCCGAGTACAGCCTGTACTCCTCCACCAAGGCGGCCATGGTGAATCTCACCCAGGCGCTCGCGGACGAGTGGGCCGCCGACGGCGTACGGGTGAACTGCATCAACCCCGAGCGCACCGCCACGCCCATGCGTACCAAGGCCTTCGGGCAGGAGCCCGCGGAGAGCCTGCTGTCCTCCGAGGCCGTCGCCCGCACCTCGCTCGACGTGCTGCTCTCGGAGCTGACCGGGCATGTCATCGACGTGCGCCAGCAGGATCCGACGGCGGCCGCGGGCATGGCCTCCGGATTCGAGCAGGCGCTGGCCAGCGTGCTCGACCGCCAGGACGGCGTGGCATAATCAAGCTCTAATAGCCTTCTGTCATTCAGGCCTCTGTGGATGTCCGTTCGGGGAGTATTCGCAGGGGCCTGAATCCGTAGATTTCGGAAAAATGGCAACTCATGTTTTTCCGACTTTTACTGGGGCAGGCGGCCGACGGTCGATGGCTGCACGCTTTTCCACCACCGGTATCCGACAGAGCAGGTTCTCCGTGATATCCACCGCTATTCGCGTCGCCCGGGTCGGCAGCGCGGCCGAGCTGGCCGCGGCGGTCCTCCTGACACTGGGCTTCCCGGCACTGATGGCGGCCGCGCTCGTCCCGAGCGTGCCCGCCTTCGTGGTCGCGGCCGCCGTGACGTACCTGGCGGACCACTATCTGCACCACAAGGGCAGCTACCTGATCAACCGCCTCAGCAAGGTGCGCGCGGGCGTGTCCATCCGCTTCCTGATCAGGGAGCTGCTCCTCGTGCTGCTGCTGGCCCGGCTCGGTCTGTCGGAGAGCGCGGTCTTCTACGCCGCGGTCGCCTGCTTCACCGCGTTCTACGGCCTCCAGGCCCCGCACGGCGCGCTGATCACCCTGATCCGCAACCGCCGCCGGCTGCCGGTCGCCACCCGCAACGTCGACCTGGCCTCCCGCATCCGCATCCCCGACGCCCCGCCGCGCGTGCTGCTCCACCGCTCCACGGAGAAGATGCTCCACCTCGACCTGTTCGCGGTCGTCGGGATACTGCTCACAGCGGGCACCGACAACGACGTGTTCGGCTGGATCGGCATCGTCGCCACCCTCGCCCTCGGCCTCGCCTACGTCCTCGTCCTCGCGCCGTACGTGCGCGGCGACCGCATCCCGCCGAACGCCGAGAAGGTGCTCGCCGCCGTCGACGACTGGCTGCGCGCCTACCGGCCCGGGACCGTGCTCTACTTCTCCGGCTCCAAGGACTCCGTCTACCAGGTCAACATGTGGCTGGAGACCATGGAGCAGTCGGACTCCACGCCGCTGATCGTCCTGCGTGAGCGGACGATACTGGAGCGCCTCGCACCCACCACCGTGCCCGTGATCTGCGTGCCCGGCGGCGTGCACCTGATGAACATGGACCTGTCGACCGTGCGGGTCGCGCTCTACGCGGCGAACGTCGGCAAGAACATCCATCTGCTGCGCGTACCGACCATGAAGCACGTCTTCATCGGCCACGGCGACAGCGACAAGCTCGCCAGCGTCAACCCCTTCAGCAAGGTCTACGACGAGGTGTGGACCGCGGGACGCGCCGGCCGTGACCGGTACGCCATCGCCGACGTCGGCGTCCGCGACGAGGACATCGTCGAGGTCGGCCGCCCGCAGCTGGCGCCGATCCGGACCTGGCAGGGCGTACCGGAGGACCGAATGCCCACCATGCTCTACGCGCCCACCTGGGAGGGCTGGGACGACAACCCCGGCAACACCTCGCTCGTGCTGGCCGGTGAGAACATCGTCCGCGCGCTGGTCAAGGCCGACCCGCCGGTCCGTGTCCTGTACAAGCCGCACCCCTTCACCGGGACCGTCAGCGCCGCCGCCAAGGCCGCTCACCAGCGCATCACCGCGCTGGTCGAGCAGGCCACGGCCGAGCGCGCCGCCGACACGGGCCTCGCCGCCGACCCGGACGGCCAGGTGCGGGCCCAGGAGGAGCTGGCCCGCATCGAGGCCCGGCTGACCGAGCTCACCGGCTCCACCGACACCCACGACGAGGCCGAGGCGACCCGCGACGGACTCGTCGACGTCGACCGGCACCAGGAGATCGCCCGGCTGCGGACCGAGTGGAACGACACGTACTGGCGCTCCTTCCCCGACTGGGAGCACCGGGTCGTCACCGGCGCCGAGCCGCATCTGTACGACTGCTTCAACATCTCCGACGCGATGGTCTCCGACATCTCGTCCGTCGTCTCCGACTTCATCGCCAGCGGCAAGCCGTACGCCGTCACCGACTCGGCCGCCATCGGCGCGGAGGAATTCAAGCGGCAGAACACGGCGGTGCGCGCCGCGGTGATCCTTTCGAACGCCGCCGACGAGCTGGGTGAGCTGCTCGACGCCGTCCGCGACCCGTCCGAGGACCCTCTGGCCGAGGAGCGCGCGGAGCTCAAGCGGTATCTGATCGGGCCGGACGAGCCGAAGTCCATCGACCGGTTCAACGGCGCGGTCGCGGATCTGGCGCTGAAGGCGGAGACCAGGAATCTGGGGCAGTCGGCACGGGCCGCGGAGGAGATGGGCGCGGGCACGGACGCCGACGTCGCCGCGGACCTCGCGGTCGATGCCGCCGTCGACGCGGCCGAAGGGGCCGCCGCCGATGCCGCCGCGGACGCCGCCGGGGCGGAGACCGAGATGGCGGACGTGGTTCCCGGCCAGCACGAGACGAGCGGACCGGCGGCGGGGTGACCGCCCCGGCGGCAGGGTGACCCTTCCGCGGCGGCGGGGTGACCGGGTCGGCGGGGCCGGTGGTGGGACCGGTCCGAGGCGGTGATTCCGGGGGCTGGAATGCCCGCGCGTGTGTCGATCGTCTTCGCGTACATTGCGGGCGGACAGCCGAAAAGCGATGTGAAGCGATCTGAGGGGACGGAAGAGCGAGTGTCAGGGGCAAGGCAGGCCGTGACCGAGGCCCACAGGATCGTCGTCAAGGTGGGTTCCTCGTCGCTGACGACGGCTTCCGGCGGACTCGACGCCGACCGGGTCGACGCGCTCGTGGACGTCCTGGCCAAGATCCGCAGCGGCGGGGAGAAGGAGATCGTCCTCGTCTCCTCCGGCGCCATCGCCGCCGGACTCGCCCCGCTCGGGCTGCGCCGCCGCCCCAAGGACCTCGCCCGCCAGCAGGCCGCCGCGAGCGTGGGCCAGGGCCTGCTGGTCGCCCGCTACACCGCCTCCTGCGCCCGCTACGGCGTCCGCGTCGGCCAGGTGCTGCTCACCTCCGACGACATGAGCCGCCGCGCCCACCACCGCAACGCCTCCCGCACCCTCGACAAGCTCCTCGCGATGGGCGCCCTGCCCATCGTCAACGAGAACGACACCGTCGCCACGGACGAGATCCGCTTCGGCGACAACGACCGCCTCGCGGCACTGGTGGCCCACCTGGTCCGGGCCGATCTGCTCGTGCTGCTGTCCGACGTGGACGGCGTGTACGACGGCGACCCCAGCAAGCCCGGCACCTCCCGCGTCGCCGAGGTGCGCGGCCCCGAGGACCTGGCGCACGTCGAGATCGGCAGCGCGGGCAAGGCCGGGATCGGCACCGGCGGCATGGCCACCAAGATCGAGGCGGCCGGTATCGCCGCCGCGGCCGGTATCGCCGTCGTCCTGACCAGCGCCGTGCACGCCGCCGAGGCCCTCACCGGCAAGGACACGGGTACCTACTTCCACCCCACCGGCAAGCGCTCCGCCGACCGTCTGCTGTGGCTCCAGCACGCCTCCGCCCCGCAGGGCGCGCTCACCCTCGACGACGGGGCCGTGCGCGCCGTGGTCGAGCGCCGCAAGTCGCTGCTGCCCGCCGGTATTGCCGCCGTCGAGGGCGACTTCAGCGCGGGCGACCCGGTCGAGCTGCGCGACGGCCGGGGCCGCCCGGTCGCCCGCGGGCTCGTCAACTTCGACGCCAAGGAGATCCCCCGGCTGATCGGCCGCTCCACGCACGATCTCGCGGCCGAGCTGGGACCGGCGTACGAACGCGAGGTCGTACACAGGGACGACCTGGTCCTCCTCCACCCATAAAAGGCCCGAAACGACCGCCCCCGGTGGGGGACGTTCCGTGAAACCGCCCCACAGAGGCTTGCGGCCTGCTCAACTTTGATTCAAGGACGTGTTTCGGGCGCACCTGTCCGTCCGGGCACGGCATGGGTCCGCTGGGGCTGCCGCTCGGTCGTTGCCGGGCGTCGTCCGGGCACTGCGGGAGAAGGAGGCCGTCGTGAGACGAGTGCGCCCTGGGGCGGCGGCGTCCCGCGCGGCCGGCGAGGAGCGCGCCCTGACGAGTGTGGCGGCCGGAGAGCGGTACGAGGCGGAGGAGCCGGCGGATCTGCCCCGGCTGTGGCACGTCACTCTCAGCGTCTCCGGCGAGGCGGCCCCGCTGAAGGAGGTGCGCCGGGCGCTGGAGCAGCTCGCGCACGATCATCCCTTCCTGCTGACCAGCCGGTACGCCGACGACCACGCCGAGATCCGGTACTGGGAGGAGGCCCGCGACCTGCACGACGCCGCGGCCGTCGCCCTGCGGCTGTGGGGCGAGCACCGGCAGACCGCGGGGCTCCCGCCCTGGGAGATCGTCGGCCTGGAGGTCATCGACCGGGCGACCTACCACCAGCGCGTCGCGGAGGGCTACGGCCCGCCCCCGGCCTCGCCGGTGGGGGTGCACCCGTACTGACCGTCCGTGCGCTGACACACGTGTCTCGGGCTGTGGAACACGCCGGGGAACGCTCCGCCGGTCGCACTACCCTTTCTGCATGACGACGCTCTCCCCGTACGACTCCATGTCCCCGGTCACCCAGGCCGCCTACCGGGCCAAGGCCGCCGCCGCCGACCTCGCCCCGTTGCCGCGGTCCGTGAAGGACGACACGCTGCTCGCCATCGCGGACGCGCTGGAGGTCCGTACGAGTGAGATCGTCGAGGCCAACGCCAAGGACGTGGCCAAGGCCCGCGAGGCCGGGACCAGCGAGTCCGTCGTGGACCGGCTCACCCTCACCCCGGAGCGGGTGCGGGCCATCGCCTCCGACGTGCGGGACGTCGTGGCCCTGCCCGACCCGGTCGGCGAGGTGGTCCGCGGCTCGACCCTCCCGAACGGCATCGACCTGCGCCAGGTCCGCGTACCGCTCGGCGTCGTCGGCATCATCTACGAGGCCCGCCCCAACGTCACCGTCGACGCCGCCGCCCTCTGCCTGAAGTCCGGCAACGCGGTCCTGCTGCGCGGCTCCGCGTCCGCCTACGAGTCGAACAGCGCCCTCGTCCGGGTGATCCGCGACGCCGTCGGCGGCGCGGGCCTGCCCGCCGACGCCGTCCAGCTCGTGCCCGGCGAGAGCCGCGACAGCGTCCGCGAGCTGATGCGCGCCCGCGGCCTGGTCGACGTGCTCATCCCGCGCGGCGGCGCCTCCCTGATCCAGACGGTCGTGAGCGAGTCCACCGTCCCGGTGATCGAGACCGGCACCGGCAACTGTCACGTCTACGTCGACGCCCACGCCGACATCGACATGGCCATCGACATCCTGATCAACTCCAAGGCCCAGCGGGTCAGCGTCTGCAACGCCGCCGAGACCCTCCTCGTCCACCAGGACATCGCCCCCCGGTTCCTGCCCCGCGCCTTGGACGCCCTCGCCGACGCGGGCGTGAGCGTGCATGCCGACGAGCGCGTGCTGGCCTACGCCAAGGACTCCCGCGCGAACGTCGTCGAGGCCACCCCGGAGGACTGGGAGACCGAGTACCTGTCCTACGACATCGCCGCCGCGGTCGTGGACTCCCTCGACCGGGCCGTCGAGCACATCCGGCTGTGGACCTCCGGCCACACCGAGGCGATCGTCACCAACTCCCAGCAGGCCGCCCGCCGATTCACCCAGCTGGTCGACTCCACCACCGTCGCAGTGAACGCCTCCACCCGCTTCACGGACGGCGGCCAGTTCGGCTTCGGCGCGGAGATTGGCATCTCCACCCAGAAGCTCCACGCCCGCGGCCCGATGGGCCTGCCGGAGCTGACCAGCACGAAGTACATCGTCACTGGCGACGGGCACATCCGACGCTGACCGGGGCCCCTCCGAAGCCCTCGGGGTCGCGTTCGGGGCCCCGGAGGCCCCGGGCGTTCTGGGCGCTCCGGGGCCTGTGCGGCAGGCCCGGCCGAGCCCTCGGCCGGAACGGTTCGGTCGGCGTCTCGTCAGGCGGATAATTTCCGTACCGTCTGCCCAAATTGACCCCCCAGGTCTACTCTGGATCCGTGCCGGAGGACGTGGGGGGCATGCCGTTCCCTGACGGCTGGGAGCCCGACGACGACCACGACCGCGGGGTGTCGGACGAAGAGTTCGCCTCCGTGGTCTTCGACGAGGCCTTCGTGCGAGCGGCCAAGGTGCATGAGCCGACCGCCGTCGAACGCCTCCTGGCCGCAGCGCAGGCCAGAGCCGAGGCCTCCGAGGCCGAGGCCGCCCGCCGCGCCCACGGCGGCGGCGAGCACTACGGCGACGGCTACGGCCCCGACAGCCGGGCCGGCCGCACCGGTTTCGGCCATGATCCGGATTTATACGATCCGGACGACCCGGACATCCTCGACAGCCGCTACGGCCCCGCCGGGCCCTTCGGCAGACACGCCCGCTGGCACCGGCCCGTCGCCTGGGTGCTCGCCCTCGTGATGGGCGTCGGCATGGTCGTGCTCGCCTTCGCCGCGGTCTACCGGGGCGCCGCCTCGGGCCGTCAGGAGCAGGTTCCGCCGCCCGCGTCCACCGGGTTGGAGCAGGGCGGCGCGGCGTCCCCGTCCACCTCCGCCGACCACTCCCGGCCGACCGTCTCGGTGGTCCCCCGCAGCCCCTGAGCCGGGCCTCGGAAGACGGGGTCGGCCAGCCCCCGCACAGACCTGCGGGACCAGGCCCTCGGACCGCCCGGGGGAGCACTGGTGGAGCCCCGGCAGACCTGGTGGGAACCTGTCACAACTTGTCGTGCGGCAGTGCGTTTACCGGGGCTCCGCGAGACCTACCCTGAAGGTATGGGAGGGCCAGGAGAGCCACCGGAGGGGACACCCGACGGCGCCCCCGGCGGTGCGGAGGACGAATACCGATCCGTCGTGTTCGACGAGTCGTTCGTCCGGGCTGCCCGCCTCCAGGAGTTCTCCGCTCAGGAGCGCATGGGGGACCACGCGCCCGCCGTGCGCAGCCTCGCGCCCCTGCGCCGCGGCCTGTCCCGGCAAGCACTCGTCATGCTTCTGCTGATCGCCCTCGCCTTCGGCACCGCGATCTTCATGGGTGTACGCAACCCCTACCAGCCGCCCCGGAACTCCCCGCAGCCCACCGGGTCCCTCCGCATGACCGTGGTACCGCTCGCCCCCCAGGGCAGAGTGCCCGGCTCAGCCGACCCCGCCGAGCTGTTCGCCCACAGCCCCGCCGCCCCCTACCGGCTCGGCGCCGAGGGGATCCCGCTGCCCTCCGCCCGGCGCACCGCGAACTTCTCCGAGGGCCAGGTCATCGCCGCCCTGACCACCGCCAAGGACTATCTCGTCCGCTCCTCCCTGTATCCCGACGTGCTCACCGGGCGGCAGGTCCGGCCGGTGCGACTGCTGGTCGCCCCCGACCAGCTGGACCAGTTCGACGCGAGCATCGCCCACCCGGCCGCCGACGGCCTCCACGCGGCCACCGGCTGGCTGGTCCGCTTCGACCCCGCCGACACCGAGCTCGCCGACCAGGGGATTCGGGTGCGGGGCACCCTGCACGCCGTCGAGGCCGACTCCTCCACGCTGGAGGTCACCGCCGACCACACCTTCGTGTACGCCCTGCGCCCGGCCGGTTCCGGGGCCGACGCGAAGGCCTCGCTCTTCACCGTCCGCCGCGAACTGCGCTTCCACTTCGACCGCCACGACCTGCGCCTGCACCAGGCCCAGCTGGTCGTCTCCTCGCTCCAGGCCGGCCCGCTCTCCTGCGCCACCGCCGCGACCGACCATCTGACCCCCCTCCTGGCCGGCCAGACGGCCAAGGCCGGCAACCCCGCGGGCACGAACCCCTACGCCACGGGCGCGGTGCCCGCACTGTGCGGGACGCTGGCGGAGGAGGCGCAGCCGAGGGTGTGAGGGCGGGTGAGCGGGCCGGGAGGGTGGGCGGCCCCGTCACCCCGTGTGCTCAGTCCTCGTCGCGCGGGGGCTGGTCCTTCGGCGGGGCGTCCGAGGCACCGGTGGATCCCTTGGGACCGGAGCTGTTGCCACTGCCTGAGTCGGAGCCGTCCGTGCCTGCGGAGCCCGAGCTCGCGAAGCCGCTGAAGCCGCGGCGGACCCGGCTGCCGAGGTCGCCCGCGCCGCCGGCTATGTCGGTGACCAGCTTCATCAGCGGGTCCTTGGAGCTCTTCACATGCCCGGCGTAGCTCGACGCCGACTCGCGGAAGGAGTCGGTGACCGAGGTGTCCTTGTCCTCGGTGCGCCGCGGGTAGTGGCCGTCCATGATCCGCTGGTAGTCGCGGGACGCGGCCCACTTCTTCAGCTCGGCGGCCCGCACGGTCGCGAAGGGGTGGGTACGCGGCAGCACGTTCAGGATCTTCAGCACCGAGTCGCGCAGGTCGCCGCCCGCCTCGTACTCGTCGGCCTGCTCCAGGAAAGCGTCCACGTTCATCTCGTGCAGGTGGTTGCCGCCCGCGAGCTTCATCAGGCCGCGCATGGAGGCCTGCTGGTCCTGGCCCACCAGCAGTCCGGCCCGGTCGGCGGAGAGCTCCGACTTGCGGAACCACTCCCGCAGGGCCGTCACGATCGCCATGATCGCCACATTGCCGAGCGGGATCCACGCCACCCGCAGGGCGAGGTTCGTCAGGAAGAGCAGGATGGTCCGGTAGACGGAGTGCCCGGACAGCGCGTGTCCGACCTCGTGGCCGACCACCGCCCGCATCTCCTCCTCGTCGAGCAGCTCGACGAGCCCGGTGGTGACCACGATGATCGGCTCGTCCAGGCCGATACACATCGCGTTGGGCTGCGGGTCCTGGTTGACGTACATCGGCGGGACCTTCTCCAGGTCCAGGATGTAACAGGCGTCCCGCAGCATGTCGTTCAGATGCGAGAACTGGCGGTCGGAGACGCGCACGGAGTCCGACAGGAACAGCAGTCTCAGGCTCCGCTCGGGCAGCAGCCCGCTCAGCGCCTTGAAGACGGTGTCGAAGCCGCTCAGCTTGCGCAGCGCCACCAGCGCGGAACGGTCCGCGGGGTGTTCGTACGCCCGCGAGGAGATCCCCGGGAAGCGCCTGCGCTGCCTGCTCGGCACCTGCTCGTGCCCGTTGTGCTGATGGCTGTCGTCGGACATGTCTTCCCCCAGTGCGTATGAGTGCCCTGCCCTGTGGCGCCGGGCCGTCCGTGCCCCCCGAAGCCGGGCCCAGCCTAGGCCGGGTTACCGTGGTCGGGCAGTACAGCGAACGGAGTCCAGCGCTATGGAGCACAGTCCCGCAGCAGCCTGGGTCACCCAGGCCGCCGTCGCCGCCGAACAGCAGGGAGCGGGGAGTCTGCTCCGCGTCGTACTGATCGTGATGGTCGTGGGCTGTGTCCTGACCGCGTGGTTCCTGCTGCGCGGCTACAAACAGAAGGACGACTGACGGAGCCCCCGAGTTCCGGTCCGCGGGCCATGGCAGTTGCCGCACGACCCTGACGTTCCCCCTAGGTGCTTCCCCGGACGTCCCCGACGGCAGAGTCGGCGTGAGCCGCGCGGAGCCGCCCGATTACGATGGGCCGACATCTTTATCCCGCCCACACCGGATTGGTCCTGCCGAAGATGAGCTTCCACAGCGCCGCTGCCCAGTTGGTCACTCTCGCCGCCGAGGGCGAGGAGCACGGCGGCAACCACGACAGCCTCAGTCCCCTGCTCACCGGAGGCGGCGCCTTCGTCATCCTGATGCTGCTGCTCTGGGTCACCACCCGCTTCAACCGCGACCGCTGAACCCGTCACGACCCCGCACAGCGGGCCCCGGGGGAACCGTCCGCCGGAGCCCACAGTCCGGGCCGGTAGGGTCTGCACGCATGGGAGAGCAGGACATGCCTACCGGTCCGGCGCACGACACGGCCGAAGCACCGGACGCCGGCGACCGCCCGGCGCGGTCGAGCGTCGGCGGCCCCGGTCAGGGCCCGGCGAGCACCGGCAAGCGCCGGCTCGGCGTCATGGGCGGAACGTTTGACCCGATCCACCACGGGCACCTCGTGGCGGCCAGCGAGGTCGCCGCTCAGTTCCACCTCGACGAGGTGGTGTTCGTCCCCACCGGCCAGCCCTGGCAGAAGACCCACCGCGACGTCTCCCCGGCCGAGGACCGCTATCTGATGACGGTCATCGCGACCGCCGAGAACCCGCAGTTCTCGGTGAGCCGGATCGACATCGACCGCGGCGGCCCCACCTACACCGTGGACACCCTGCGCGACCTGCGGGTGCTCAACCCGGACACGGACCTGTTCTTCATCACCGGCGCCGACGCCCTCTCCCAGATCCTCACCTGGCGGGACACGGAGGAGCTGTTCTCCCTGGCGCACTTCATCGGCGTCACCCGACCGGGCCACGCGCTGGCCGACCCCGGCCTTCCCGAGGGCGGTGTGTCCTTCGTGGAGGTTCCCGCCCTCGCCATCTCCTCCACGGACTGCCGTGCGAGAGTCGCCAAGGGTGACCCGGTCTGGTATCTGGTGCCGGACGGAGTCGTGCGCTACATCGCCAAACGAGAGCTGTACCGCGGCGAGTGAGCCGAGAGGGGCACCGGTGAACGACCGATACGACGCTGGCCACGGGGGCGACCAGTACGAGATCGTCGGCTACGACGAGTACGGCCGACCTGTGTACCAGCAGGTCCAGCCGCCGCAGGCCCCCGGCCAGGCCTACGACCCCTACGCACAGCAGGGATACGGCTACGACCCGTACGCGACGGGCACCCAGCAGCCCGTCCCCTCCTACGACGCCTACGACGCCTACGACACCGGCCGCCGGCCCCAGGCGCCCTCCTACGATCCGTACGACCCCTACGGCACGGCCGCGGGCACGGCCCCCGGCCAGGCCTACGACCCGTACGGACAGACCCCGGCCGCCGGGCGGCCGCCCCGTGTAGCCGAACAGACCGCCTACATCCCGCAGCAGGCGGCCCCCGCCCACGAGCCGGAGGCTCCCGCGCAGCCCGGCCACTGGGGCGACCAGGGCACCGCCGCCCCGGGCGGCGGGAGCGACGGCGGCGACCGGGACTACCGCACGGAACAGTTCGCCTTCGTCGAGGAGCCTGACGGCGACTCCGAGGACGTCATCGACTGGCTGAAGTTCACCGAGAACCGCACCGAGCGCCGCGAGGAGGCCAAGCGCCGCGCCCGCAGCCGCGTCATGGCCCTCGTGGTCGTGCTCGCCCTGGTCGCGGTCGGCGGCATCGGCTACCTCTGGTACGCGGGGAAGCTCCCGGGCGTGTCCTCGGCGGACACCGACAACGGCGGCTCGGCCGCCGCGGGCGCCCAGAAGCGGGACGTGATCGTCGTCCACCTGCACAACACCAAGAAGGGCGGCACCTCCACGGCGCTGCTCGTCGACAACACCACCACCCAGCAGGGCACCACCGTCCTGCTGCCCAACGCCCTCGCCCTGACCTCGGACGACGGCACCACGACGACGCTGTCCAAGTCCGTCGACGACGACGGCTCCTCCGGCACCCGGGAGGCCCTGGACACCGTCCTCGGCACCCAGATCCAGGGCACCTGGCGGCTGGACACGCCTTATCTGCAGAACCTCGTCGACCTCGTCGGCAACATCGACATCGACACCGACGCCGACGTGCCCGACCCGGCTGCCAAGCCCAAGGGAGCGGCCCCCCTGGTGCGCAAGGGCCAGGACCAGACCCTCAGCGGCAAGATGGCCGTCGCCTATGCCACCTACCGCGCCTCCGGTGAGGACGAAAACGCCCAGCTCCAGCGGTTCGGCCAGGTCATGCAGGGTGTGCTGCGCAAGATCTCGTCCGACCCGCAGGCCGCGACGATCACCGTGCAGACGTTGGCCCAGATCCTCGATCCCTCGCTGACCGACAAGGACCTCGGCGCCTTCCTGGCCGAGCTGTCCGACCTGGCCAAGGGCGGCGACTTCAAGACGGCCCTGCTGCCCGTCCAGGCCGACGGCACCATGAACGCGAAGGCCAGCGCCAGCGTGGTCAAGGACGTCCTCGGCGGCACCGCGAAGAGCCCCGCCAAGGGCGCCGCCCTGCGCGTCTCCGTCCAGAACGCCACCGGCGAGAAGGGCCGAGCGGAGAAGGCCCGTGTGGCCCTGCTGAACGGCGGCTTCACCTTCCTCGACGGCGGCTCGGCCTCCGAGGGCGAGAGCGAGTCGAAGGTGGTCTACGCCGACGTCGCCGACAAGCAGAACGCCACCGAGGTCGCCAAGACCCTCGGCCTGCCGGACGGCTCCGTCACCAAGGGCGAGGTCTCCGCCAACGCCGACGTCACGGTGATCCTCGGTCAGGACTACACCCCGCCCTCCTCCTAGCCGCGAGACAGGGCGGGCGGTCCCCGGTTTATTGCCGTGGGGTGCCGTCGGCGGTCCGTGAGACCCTTGGGGTCAAGTGACCGCCGACGGAAAGCCATGTAGTGACCGCCACCGACCGTTCCATCGAGCTCATCACCACCGCGGCCCAGGCGGCCGCCGACAAGCTCGCCCATGACGTCATCGCCTACGACGTCAGCGACGTGCTGTCGATCACGGACGCCTTCCTGCTGGCGTCCGCACCCAACGACCGCCAGGTCAAGTCGATCGTCGACGAGATCGAGGAGCGGCTCCTGAAGGAGCTCGGCGCCAAGCCGGTGCGCCGGGAGGGCGACCGCGAGTCCCGCTGGATCCTGCTCGACTACATCGACATCGTCGTCCACGTCCAGCACAGCGAGGAGCGCGTCTTCTACGCCCTGGAGCGGCTGTGGAAGGACTGCCCCGAGCTGGAGCTGCCCGCCGACGCCAAGGCCACCCGCGGCAAGGCCGCGGAGCACGCCAAGCTGAAGGCCGCCGAGGAAGCGGCCGACGCGGGCGGTGAGTGGTGACGACCACACCGGGTGCCGGCGCCGACCGGGCGCCCCGTCGCGGCCGCCGCGTCATCCTGTGGCGGCACGGCCAGACCTCCTGGAACGTGGAGCGCCGCTTCCAGGGCACCACGGACGTCGAGCTCACCGAGACCGGCGTGACCCAGGCCCGCCGCGCCGCCCGGCTGCTCGCCTCCCTGCGCCCCGACGCGATCGTCGCCTCCGACCTCCAGCGGGCCGCGAACACGGCCGCCGAGCTCGCCGCGCTCACCGGCCTGGACATCACCCGTGACGAGGCGCTGCGCGAGACCTACGCGGGCGTCTGGCAGGGTCTGACGCACGACGAGATCATCGCCCGCCACGGCGAGGAGTACGCCGCCTGGAAGCGCGGTGAGCCGGTGCGCCGCGGCGGCGGCGAACTGGAGACCGAGGTGGCCGACCGGGCCGCCCCCGTCGTGCTGCGGCACGCCGACAAGCTGCCCGAGGACGGCACGCTCGTCGTCGTCAGCCACGGCGGCACCATCCGGACCACCATCGGCCGCCTGCTCGGCCTGGAGCCCCACGACTGGGAGAGTCTCGGCGGCCTCTCCAACTGCTGCTGGTCCGTCCTCGGCCAGGGCGCCCGCGGCTGGCGCCTGCTGGAGCACAACGCCGGCACTCTGCCCGAGCCGGTCCTCGGCGACGACGACTGAGCCCGCGCACCAGGCCCGCGACCCCTGTGGGGTCCGGATTTCACTTTCCGGCAGGTCGCAGGCTAAAGTTCTTCTTGTTCGCCCCGCCGAGCGGGAAGAACGTGAGGGGCTATAGCTCAGTTGGTAGAGCGCCTGCATGGCATGCAGGAGGTCAGGAGTTCAATTCTCCTTAGCTCCACACAAAGACTCTCTGTCGAGTTGTCAAAGAGCAGTGAACGAAGATCCCGTCCCCGGTCAGGGGGCGGGATTTTTCATGGGCTCACGCGGGCAGAGCTCCCGCAGCACCGCCATGCCCCGCACCGTCTCCTCGTCGTCCGGGGTGTAGACGACGATCCGGCACTCGGGCATCCCGTCGACCGACAGCGACTGCGACGTCATCCGCAACTCGCCCACCAGCGTGTGCCGGAAGGCCTTCACCCGGCGTCCGGGCTGCCGCACGTCACCGGACTCCCACAGCCGCACGAACAGCGGGCTCGCCGCCGACAGCCGGCGTATGAAGTCCTCCCAGGCCGGCTCCCCGCAGTGGGTGCCGTACGCCGCGCGCAGAGTGGCCACCATGAACGGCAGCTCGTCCTCCCGGAACAGCAACTGGCAGGTCTCCTGGGGCCGGTTGAAAAGCGTCCACAGCGCGTTGGGCGCCTCGGGCAGCTCCTCGTCGGCGTAGAACAGGTCGCGGTAGGGGGCGTTGGTGGCGAGGATGTCGTAGCGCGCGTTGTAGACCACCGCCGGGCGTGGGGCGAGGGCGTCGAGGATGCCCTGGATCTCGGCGCCCACCGTGTGAGTGGGCGCCGTCGGCCCGGACGCGTACGGCACTTCGGCCAGGTGGTAGAGATGCTCCCGCTCAGGGGCGTCGAGCCGCAGCGTGCGGGCCACCGCGTCCAGGACCTGTGCGGAGGCGTTGATCGGCCGGCCCTGTTCCAGCCAGGTGTACCAGGTCACACCGACCCCGGAGAGCTGAGCCACCTCCTCGCGGCGCAGCCCGGGAGTGCGGCGCCGCAGGCCGGGCGGCATGCCCACGTCCGCCGGAGTCACCCGGGCGCGCCTGGTGCGCAGAAAGGCGGCCAGCTCGGGCCGGCGGCGCTGTGTCGTCGTCATCGTCATGTCCCCCCAGTCGTCACGTCCCTATCGTCGGCAGTCCGCCCCGGCCTTGCCAGGTGCTGCCAGTACCAGCATCGGCGGGCTCTCGGCACCCGTACCGGAAGGCCGTCAGGCTCCAGGCATGACGACGACTCCCCGAACGGGCCTTGCTTCCGATCCCGTCTCAAGTCCTGTGGCCAGTAAAGCGCCTGGCACTGACAACGGCCCCCGGCCGCTGCTCGCGGTCGTGCTCGCGGCCATGTTTATGGCGCTGCTCGACGTCTTCATCGTGAACGTCGCGGCCCCCACGATCAGTTCCGACCTGAGCGCCTCGGGCGCCGACCTGCAGCTGGTGATCGCCGGCTACACCATCTCGTACTCGGTGCTGCTCATCACCGGCGCCCGGCTCGGCGACCGGATGGGGCACGGCCGCGTCCATCTCGTGGGGCTCGCGGTGTTCACGGCCGCCTCGCTCGCCTGTGGTCTGGCCCAGGACGCGGGTCAGCTCATCGCCTTCCGGCTGGTGCAGGGCGCCGGCGCGGCGCTGATGATCCCGCAGGTGCTCAGCCTGATCCAGCGCACCTTCACCGGCGAGGCCCGGGCGCGGGCCCTGGGTGCCTTCTCGGCGGTCCTCGCCGTCGGCGCGGCCTCCGGCCAGATCGTGGGTGGTGTGCTGGTCAGCGCCGACCTGTTCGGGGCCGGCTGGCGGCCGGTGTTCCTGGTGAACGTGCCGGTGGGCCTCGTCCTGATGGTCGCCGGGCGGCGGGTGCTGCCGCGTGGCGGGGCACCGGCCGGGGAGCGGGCACGTGCGCTCGACGTGCCCGGCCTGGTGCTGCTCGGCGCGGCAGTGTCGCTGTTCACGGTGCCATTGGTGCTTGGCCAGGAGACGGACTGGCCGCTGTGGTCCTGGCTGTCGCTCGGCGCGGCCGTGCTGGTCTTCGCGCTGTTCTGCGGCTACGAGACGCGGCTCGCCCGGCGCGGTGGCGCCCCGCTCATCGCGCCCCGGGTGCTGAGTCATCCGGGCATGGCCCTGGCCGTCGTACGGATTCTGGCGGTGATGGCGATCAACGCGGGCTTCCTGTTCACCCTGACCCTCCATTTCCAGGGTGGGCTTGACCACAGTGCCCTGCGCACCGGACTCACCTTCGTGCCCACCGCCGTCGTCTTCGGCGTGGTCGGGCTGACCTGGCGGACGTGGCCGGCGTCCTGGCAGCGGGCGCTCACCCCGGTCGGGTTCGGGCTCATCGCGCCGGGGCTGGCCGGGGCGGGCTGGGCGCTCAAGGACGGCGGGGACGGGGGAGTGGTGCTGTACCTGGCCTTCGCAGCCGTGGGCGTGGGGCTGGCGCTCGCCTACAGCCCCACCCTGACCCGGGCGCTGGCCACGGTGCGGCCCGAGGACGCCGCCGACGCCAGCGGGCTGCTCGCCACCGTCACCCAGCTCGGCCAGCTGGTCGGCGTCGCGGCCTTCGGCACGCTGTTCCTGAACCGCCTTGAGTCACTCGGGGCCCCGGGGGCGTATACCTCTGCGGAGGCGCTGTGGGTGTGCGTGTGCGCGCTGACCGGGACCGCCGTGGTGGGCGCTGTGTCCGGACCGGTACTACGGCGTCGCTGACCGTATTGGTCCGGGCGTGGCAGAATCAAACGGCCGGAAGGGGGTGCGACCCGACGGGAGGGAGTAGCGATGCCTGCGAGCATCCTCGAGGAGGTCGGCGACCTCCTCGGAGAAGCAGCGTTGATACAGAACACAGCCACCCGGCTCGCCTGCCCTTCCTGCGGTTCCGCGCATGTCGCCCAAGTGCTCGGCGACAACGGCGGGATCTCCTACGTGTGCACGGCCTGCGGCCACAGCTGGAGCTGATCGATGGGTGCACACAGGCGGAAGTGCGACTGGTGCGGCAGCGGTACACCGATCGTCCGTGACATGGAACCGGTGAACCCCGACTACCAGTACTGGTGCGAGGAATGCGCGCGGGCGCTGATCATAAAGGGCGACCCGATCGAGACCTACCGTGAACTGGAGGGTGAGCCGATCTACGGCCGCCTTCTTGAGGAGCACTGCACCCTCAAGCGGTTCTACTCGTTCGTCACGGCCTGACCGGGATCTGGCGGTCCCGGCTCAGGCTGCCCGCGATTGCGGACATTCCGGGCGTAAGGCTGTAGGGCGGAAACGATTTGGTGTTCCACCAGGGGGACCGTGTAATGTTCTCTGTGTCGCCGCGAGGGAAACCCGCAAGGGAAACGGAGCGGACGACACACCGCACGGGGCTATAGCTCAGTTGGTAGAGCGCCTGCATGGCATGCAGGAGGTCAGGAGTTCAATTCTCCTTAGCTCCACAGCAGATCCCGCCGGATCGGAAACGATCCGGCGGGATCTTTTTTGTATGCCTGGTGCGCCCGTTCTCCTGTGTGCGGTGCGCGTGTCTGTCCCACGCGCGCGCGTAGAACACGTCCACGCGCGCGTGCGGCTCGGCTCAGCGGCCGAGTGCGCGCCTCCCGCGGCCCTGGGACAGCACCGGCAGGTTGTTGCGGGCCGGGGCCTGTGCGCGGGTGTCCTCCTCGATGCGCAGGGCCAGGGCGGGACAGCGGCGTACCGCGCGCAGCGCCTTCGCCTCGGCGAAGCGGGGCACGGAGGCCTGGGCGACGGTCGGGAAGCCGTCGGCGCCCAGTTCGAAGACCTCCGGCAGGATGTCCGCGCACAGGCCGTGGCCCCGGCACAGCGTCCAGTCGACGAAGATCTTCTGGCGGCTGGGGCCGTTCTCCTCGGCCTCGCTGCCGCCCGGGATGCCCGTGGGGGCTCTGCCGCCCTCGAAGAGTGGCAGAACGCCCGCCACGGGCCTTCCGCAGCCGTTGCCGAGGACGTGCGCGGCGAGATCGTCGGTGAAGGCCTTGATGGTCGACTCCAGGAACATCGCGGAGCCGTCCGGGTGCGAGCACGCGCCGCGCCGTTTCACGTTCCTGGCGACCTGCTTCACCGCCTCCAGGGCGGCCGGGCCGCCGCCGTTGAGGATGTCCTCCATCCCGCGCGCGGCGGCGGGCAGGCCGAGGTAGCAGGGGCCGCACTGGCCGGCGCTCTCCTCGGCCAGCCACTGCGCCACGCGCAGCGACTCACCGAGCGGGCACGTGTCCTGGCTGATGGGCAGAATCGCGCCGGCGCCCAGCGAACCGCCCACCGCGTCGAGGGAGTTGCGGGAGACGATCGCCTCGTTGACGGTCGCGGCGTCGATCCACTTGCCGTGGTAGCCGCCCGTGAGCACGCCCTGCGGTACGGGCGGGGCGCCGGCCAGCTGGAGGACGTAGCGCAGCGGCACGCCCGTGGGGACCTCGATCACCATCGGGCGGGCGACCGCGCCGGACAGGGTCAGCATGACCGTGCCGGGCTCGTCGTACAGGCCGGTGTTGCCGTAGCGCTCCGGGCCGATGCGGGCGGCGATGGCCAGCTGGGCGAACGTCTCGGCGTTCGACAGCAGGGTGGGCGCGCCGCCCACGCCGGTCTGCGAGGCGCTGATCTTGCGCCCCGGCGGGACCGCCGGGCCGCCGTCGATCGAGCGGATCAGCGACGCGGCGGCGCCGGTGACCATGCGCACCGGATTGCGCTGCACGCGTGCGCGCAGTGCCGACCTTCGTCCGTTGTTCAGGCCGCGCTCGGCGAGCGCGGCCTCCATCGAACGCTGGGTGGACTCACGGGTGACCCCGATGACGAGCGTGCGGGCGCCGAGGGCCTCCGCGCACAGCAGCGCGCCGTCCAGGATCAGATGCGGGGCACGGTTGATCAGCACCGTGTCCTTGCGGCAGGCCGGTTCGTCCTCACTGCCGTTGACGACGACGACCGGCCGTACACCGCGCCGGATCGCCGATTCGGCGACCGAGCGCAGCTTCTTGTGGAAGGGGAAACCCGCGCCGCCGCGGCCCCTGAGATTGATGCGTTCGGAGAGCTGGGCGAGCTGCTCGCCGCCCATCGGCTCAAGCGGCCCGTGCACCTTCAGGTGCATGGGCAGATCGAGCCGTTCGACAAGGTCGAAGCCAGACGTGAGTTGCGGAAGTCCTACGACGCGGACTTCCAGGACGTCGGGCAGGGCCTCGTTCACTTAAAGCCTCCGGAGGGCGTGTTCCAAGGTTCGCCCGAACCCGGTGCCTCGTAGTCGTAGGAGGCACCGGGGAATGGTTCTGTGGCGGGACCGCTGTTGTACGTGTCACCCGCGTTGTACGTGCCGTAGAGGGTGTTCGACTCATTCGTGTCGTACACGTCACTGGAACCGTAGGTTTCCGCGCCCGGATTGCCGTAGGTCGGGATGGTGTATCCCGTGTCGTTGAGCGGGTCGTAGGACGAGGGCGGGGCCTCGCCGACGGGGGGCGGGGAGGGGATGGGCCAGGAACCGGAGGTGCTGTCCGTGCGCGGGAAGGACTCCGTGGGGGCGCCGAAGCCGGAGAGGTCCATCCGCGCGGTCTCGTCGGCCGCGACGGAGCCACCCGCGCGCGGGGGCGTCGAAACCGCCCGGTAGGCGGCCGCGAAGCCGTTCGCGGGCTCGGCGGGCGCGTTGAAGGGCTCGGGGGCGGTGCGCTGCGCGGTCTCGCGGGTGCGCGGCGCGGACTCGGCCGTCCTGGCGCGGCCGGCGTCCAGGTCCTCGCGGCCGGACCTGTCCTCGTTGCCGAGCAGCGCGGTGATGCGGTCCGCGATCTTCCGCTTGATCGGGCGGGGTGCGGCGCGCAGGGCCAGGGCGGCGGTCACGCCCGCCAGGGACAGGCCGTAGAGGATGACGAAGATCGGCTTCGCCTCACGGCCGGCGTACAGGCCGTGCAGCAGGGCGGCGCACCAGGCCGGGTAGGCGAGCATGTGCATGGCCCGCCAGCGGGCGGCGACGGGTGCCGGGGAGGCGAACGCGCTGCGCAGCGCTCCCGTGATGCCGACGAAGATCATCATCAGGCCGGCCAGGGAGCCGAGGCCGATCAGGCCCGCGCTGCCGGTCACGCCGAGCGCGAAGGGGATCACCGCGGCGACCAGTTCGACGTGGTCGAGGGCGATCTTGGTGGTGATGTGCAGCAACAGGAACGCGATCGAGGCGACCGCGGTGGTGCGGTGCACCGCCTGGCCGACGATCCGCTGGCGCGTGTTCAGGAAGATCCGGTCCTGGGCGACGAGACCCCAGATCACCGAGCAGCTGAGCGACACGAGAGACAGCACGCCGGCGCCGAAGTTCAGGAAGTCGCGGACCTGGTCGCCTCCGACCAGGACGACCACGGGGATGAGGAACAGGATGGCAGCCGTCGCGGCCCCGTAGGCCGAGCGGCCGGGTTTGGCGAGCGAGCTGTTACTACGTCGAGGGTTCATGGGGGCAACTCCGAGCGGTTCGGGAAAGCGGTCCCGAGGCGGAACTCTAAGTGGCTTCCGTACCGGCGAGTACGAGGTTTGAGTTATTGCGTTGTTATCAAAGGACAATGAGCTTGTTGTGATGCCCCTTAGCGGCTGTTACGCGAAGTAATCATTGACCATGGTTCAGTTCTGACCGTGCGTGACGAGGGTGGGCGCTGTGACTCCTCAGGGTGACGGTGCGTGTCGGTGCGGTCGCGGAAGGCCGTCGCAAGCTGCTACGGGGCTGCGGTACCCTGACGCCATGCGTGCCGTACGCCTTCTGCTTAGCGAGCCGCGCTGATCAGTCCCGGCCCCGGGCGAACCGAGAGGCCGGAGTCGGCGCGGCGTCCCCTCCTGTGCGAGGGGATTTTTCGTTTCCGAATGGCAGCCGCTGGCAGAGACGATCGATGGAGCTTTGAGGATCATGAGCGAGACGACCCCCGCTGCCGCCGCCGAGGTGGCGGCGCCGCACCGCTACACGGCCGCCATGGCCGCGGACATCGAGGCACGCTGGCAGGACTTCTGGGACGCCGACGGCACCTATGCGGCGCCCAACCCGAGCGGGGACCTGGCGGGTGACCCCGCCCTGGCCGACCGGCCCAAGAAGTTCATCATGGACATGTTCCCGTACCCGTCCGGTGCGGGCCTGCACGTCGGCCACCCCCTGGGGTACATCGCCACCGACGTCTTCGCCCGCTTCCAGCGGATGACCGGGCACAACGTCCTGCACACCCTGGGCTTCGACGCCTTCGGCCTGCCCGCCGAGCAGTACGCCGTGCAGACCGGCACGCACCCGCGCGTGTCCACCGAGGCCAACATCGCCAACATGAAGGCGCAGCTGCGCCGGCTGGGCCTGGGCCACGACAAGCGCCGGTCGTTCGCGACGATCGACCCGGACTACTACAAGTGGACCCAGTGGATCTTCCTGCAGATCTTCAACTCCTGGTACGACGACGAGGCCGGCAAGGCCCGTCCGATCTCCGAGCTGATCGCCCAGTTCGAGACCGGTGAGCGCACCGTACCCGGGCACACGCGCGCGTGGAACGAGCTGACCGCCGCCGAGCGCGCCGACGTCCTGGGCGAGTTCCGCCTGGCCTACGCCTCCGAGTCCCCGGTCAACTGGTGCCCCGGCCTGGGCACCGTCCTGGCCAACGAGGAGGTCACCGCCGACGGCCGCTCCGAGCGTGGCAACTTCCCGGTCTTCAAGTCCAAGCTGCGTCAGTGGAACATGCGGATCACCGCCTACGCGGACCGCCTGCTGGAGGACCTGGAGGAGCTGGACTGGCCCGAGGCCATCAAGCTGCAGCAGCGCAACTGGATCGGCCGCTCCGAGGGCGCCCGCGTCGACTTCCCGATCGACGGCGAGCGCATCACCGTCTTCACCACCCGCCCCGACACCCTGTTCGGCGCGACCTACATGGTGCTGGCGCCCGAACACCCGATGGTCGAGAAGTTCACCCCGGCCGCCTGGCCCGAGGGCGCCCACGAGGTGTGGACCGGCGGACACGCCACCCCGGCCGAGGCCGTCGCCGCCTACCGCGCGCAGGCCGCCTCCAAGTCCGACGTCGAGCGGCAGGCCGAGGCCAAGGACAAGACCGGCGTCTTCACCGGTGCCTTCGCCACCAACCCGGTCAACGGCGAGCAGGTCCCGGTCTTCATCGCCGACTACGTCCTGATGGGCTACGGCACCGGCGCGATCATGGCGGTACCGGCGGGCGACCAGCGCGACTTCGAGTTCGCGCGCGCCTTCGAACTGCCGATCACCTGCATCGTCGAGCCCACCGACGGCCGGGGCACGGACACCTCGACCTGGGAGAACGCCTTCTCCTCGTACGAGGCGAAGATCATCAACTCCACCGGTGAGGGCATCTCCCTGGACGGCCTGCCCGTCCCGGAGGCCAAGGCGCGCATCACCGAGTGGCTGGAGCGCAAGGGCATCGGCGAAGGCACCGTCAACTTCCGTCTGCGCGACTGGCTGTTCAGCCGCCAGCGCTACTGGGGCGAGCCCTTCCCGATCGTCTACGACGAGGACGGCGTCGCCCACGCGCTGCCCGAGTCGATGCTGCCGCTGGAGCTGCCGGAGGTCGAGGACTACAGCCCCCGCACCTTCGACCCGGACGACGCGAACACCCAGCCCGAGACGCCGCTGTCGCGCAACGAGGAATGGGTCGACGTCACCCTGGATCTGGGCGACGGGCCGAAGAAGTACCGCCGCGAGACCAACACCATGCCCAACTGGGCCGGTTCCTGCTGGTACGAGTTCCGCTACCTGGACCCGCACAACGACCGGCAGCTGGTCGACCCGGCCATCGAGCAGTACTGGATGGGCCCGCGCGAGGGCCGGCCGCACGGCGGTGTCGACCTGTACGTCGGCGGCGCCGAGCATGCCGTGCTGCACCTGCTGTACGCGCGCTTCTGGTCGAAGGTCCTGTTCGACCTGGGCCACGTCTCCTCGGCCGAGCCGTTCCACAGGCTGTTCAACCAGGGCATGATCCAGGCCTACGTCTACCGCGACAGCCGTGGTATCGCGGTGCCGGCCGCTGAGGTGGAGGAGCGCGACGGCGCGTACTACTTCGAGGGCGAGAAGGTCTCCCGGCTGCTGGGCAAGATGGGCAAGTCCCTGAAGAACGCGGTCACTCCGGACGAGATCTGCGCCGAGTACGGCGCCGACACGCTGCGCCTGTACGAGATGGCGATGGGCCCGCTGGACGTCTCGCGCCCCTGGGACACGCGCGCGGTGGTCGGGCAGTTCCGACTGCTGCAGCGGATGTGGCGCAACGTCGTCGACGAGAACACCGGCGAGGTCACCGTCGTCGACGCCGCGGCCGACGAGGACACGCTGCGTGCCCTGCACAAGGCGATCGACGGCGTGCGCGGCGACCTGGAGGGCATGCGCTTCAACACCGCCATCGCCAAGATCACCGAGCTGAACAACCACCTGACCAAGGCGGGCGGGGCCGTCCCGCGCTCCGTGGCCGACGCGCTGGTGCTGCTGGCCGCGCCGCTGGCCCCGCACATCGCCGAGGAGCTGTGGCGCAAGCTGGGTCACACCGGCTCCGTCGTCCACCAGGACTTCCCGGTGGCCGACCCCGCCTACGTCGTGGACGAGACGGTCACCTGCGTCGTCCAGATCAAGGGCAAGGTCAAGGCCCGCCTGGAGGTGCCGCCGGGCATCTCCGAGGAGGAGCTGGAGAAGGTCGCGCTGGCCGACGAGAAGGTCGTCGCGGCGCTGGACGGTGCGGCCATTCGCAAGGTGATCGTGCGGGCGCCGAAGCTGGTGAACATCGTCACGGGGTGACGGTGGTCGTCGGCGGTGGCCCTGGTCGCCGAGGCGGTGGAGTACTCGCTGCGCCGTCGTCTCCTGGGCCGTGGCGGTGCACTTGTCGCAGCGGTGGCCCGGCAGCGGCCGTCTCGGGTGCCGGTGTCGTGCTGACGTTCCGGTGTCTGCGTCGGGGCTGAGGTGTCGATGCCCTGCGGGTGCCGGTGCCGGTCCCGGTGGGGGTGCCCGTGCTGGTGCCGGTGGGGTGCGGGTGCCGGTGTCCAAGACCGTGTCGCCGCAGGTGAGCGGTGGCGCGGTGGGGCTGTGGCCGACGGCTCGGGGTAGTCCCCTACGGGCAGGTTCGGGGTTCCGTTGGAACTCAGGGCCTGCCCTTTGCGTTTACCGTTTGAAGTGCGGCGCGGAGCGTGTCGTGGCAGGCCGGAGGAGGAGCACTGTGGAAGCAGTCGTCGCAGTGGTGGTACTGCTCTTCGCGCTGTTTCTGGCAGCCGGAGCCTACGCCGCGGTGAAGGCGGTCGGCGCGGCCAAGCGCGGCGTGGACCGCACCATCAACCAGGCCCGCCGCACGGTCGAGGACCACACGCTGCGGGCGAAGTCCTTCGCCGCACCGGGCCCGGTGGGCGAGATCGCCCAGCTCCGGCT
This sequence comes from Streptomyces sp. NPDC006458, assembly GCF_040612135.1. Taxonomy (NCBI): domain Bacteria; kingdom Bacillati; phylum Actinomycetota; class Actinomycetes; order Kitasatosporales; family Streptomycetaceae; genus Streptomyces; species Streptomyces sp. NPDC006458. Next base: position 396,330 of record NZ_JBEXPR010000001.1, read on the forward strand.
GGCGCTGCGCACCTCGATGCGGGCAACGCAGGACGCCCTGCACGCGGGCGTGACCGAGGACGAGTCCCTGAAGGAGTCCCTCAGCCTCTTCGAGCGCCTCAGCGCGCACGGCCACGAACTGGACGCCGAACTCAGGCGCCTGGAGTCGGAGCCGGACCGGGCCACGCTCGCCGAACGCCTGCCCGCGCTGCGCGAACGCACCGAGCGCATCACCAGCTCCGCCGACTCGCTGCGCTGGGCCGCCCGCGACCGGGCCCGGCGCTTCGCCGACGACGATCTGGACTTTCTGAGCACACAGATCGACCTGGAGGCAGGCGCTCTGCGGCACTGGACGACGACGGACTCGGCGACCCCGCCGCCCTCGTGGTCCGACTCGTCCGTCACCACCGAAGGAGCAGCCCGCCGGCCGGGGCCGCGGCCTGCCGAAGAACCGGCCCGGTCGGCCATCACCCCGCCCGGGGTGCGCCCCACCTATCCCTGGCAGAAGAAGCCGCGCCCGGAGAGCACCACCTGAGCGCGTCCGAACACGCCACGGAAGTCTCACTGAACGGGGCCGGACTGCCGCGCGGGCGCTACGCCAGGTAACCTCCAGCTCATGTCCCGCCATGTCGCGATCGTCACTGATTCAACGGCCTACCTGCCGCAGGGGACGATGGAGCGTCACGGCATCACCGCGGTGCCCCTGACCGTGGTGCTGGGTGACCAGGCGCTAGAAGAGGGCACCGAGATCTCCACTCGTTCCCTGGCCCAGGCGCTGCAGAAGCGACGCCCCGTCACCACCTCGCGTCCCAGCCCGGAACTGTTCGCGCGGCACTATCGCGAGGTCGCCGAGTCCGGGGCCACCGGCATCGTCTCGCTCCATCTGTCCGCGGAACTGTCCGGCACCTACGACGCGGCGGTCCTCGCGGCCCGCGAGGCACCCGTGCCGGTGCGCGTCGTGGACACCGGCATGGTCGCCATGGCGCTCGGCTTCTGTGCGGTCACCGCGGCCGAGACGGCCGAGTCGGGCGGCACGATGGACGACGCCGTCGCGGCCGCGGAGAAACGCGCCGCCGGCACCTCGGCCTATTTCTACGTCGACACCCTCGACTTTCTGCGCCGGGGCGGCCGGATCGGAGCCGCACAGGCCCTCTTCGGCTCCGCGCTGGCCGTGAAACCGCTGCTCCAGCTCGAAGGCGGCCGCATCGGCCCGCTGGAGAAGGTGCGTACGGCGTCGAAGGCGATCGCCCGACTGGAGGCACTCGTCGTCGAACGGGCCGGTGCCGCGCAGGTCGACATCGCCGTCCATCATCTCGCCGCGCCCGAACGGGCCGGTGCCCTCGCGGATCGTCTGCTCGACCGGGTACCGGGACTGGTCGACCTGCACGTCAGTGAGGTCGGTGCGGTGATCGGGGCGCACACGGGCCCCGGACTGCTCGGGGTCATCATCTCGGCGCGCTGAGGCGTCGGAGGGCCTCGGTTGCGCGCTGAGACGCCGACGGGCGTCGGCGGCCTGCTGAGAACCCGGCGGCCTCGGCGGTGCGCGGAGACGTGCGGGCCTCGGGGGTGTGCCGAGACGTGGCAGGCCTCGGCGGTGCGCGGAGATGTGGCAGGCCTCGGGTGCGCGCCTGCGACGCCGACGGGCTTCGGTTGCGCGCTTGAGACGTCGGCGTGCTTCGGTTGCGCCCCGAGACGCCGGAGGCGGTCACCCCTGCGGGTGATGGAGTTTTCCACAACCGGGGGATGTTCCACGGAACTTGACCAAGATCATCGCGGGGCGTCGCCGTGCGTGATCCTCGTGGCATGGCACTTCGATCACATCCACGCACACCGTCCGCGACCAGTGGCCCCGGCCGGGGCCCGGCCTCCGACGGCCGCAGCCGCCACCGTCGTCGACCCACCCGGGCCCGACACGGAAGCCGGCCCGCCGATGAACTGCGGCGTCGCGCCGCGTCGTTGTTCGCCGAGCCGCCGACCAGGCGCGTCGAGACCGGGGCGGGGCCACCCGGGCCACCGGGGCCGGTGGAATCGAGGACGGGGACAAGGGGCCCGGAGGGGGACGACTTACGTGCCTCTGTCTCGGAGGAAGCCGGCCCTGTGCCGACGCCGGTCCCTGTGCGCGACGGCCGGGGGGCTGTCGGCCCGGGCCCCGAGGGCGACGGGGATCTGTTGCGGTGGCGGGCGGGGCTCGCGCTGCGGGAGCGGATGCCGCTGTGGTTGCAGACGCGGTGCGGGCTGGAACGCCGCAGCGTGGTCGCGCTGGCGGTAGTGCTGGTCGTGGCCGCAGGGCTTGCCGGGCAGCACTTCTGGAGCGGTCGCACCCAGTCGGTGGCGGCCCCCGACATCGTGAGCGCGGCCAACCCGTACGAGGGGGACCGGACGCGGTCCGGCCCTGCCCAGCCCGGTCCGTCCTCGGCCGAGGGGGGCACGCAGGTCGGTGCGCCCCCGGCGGAGATCGTGGTCGACGTCAGCGGGAAGGTCCGTGAACCCGGCATCCATCGGCTGCCCGCCGGATCACGAGTCGCCGACGCGCTCCGGGCGGCGGGAGGCGTGCGGCCCGGTACGAAGGTCGACAGTCTCAACCGGGCCCGGTTCCTGGTGGACGGCGAGCTGGTGATCGTCGGGGGCCCGGTCGGCGCGGCTCCGGGAAGTGTGGTGGGTGGATCCGCGCCGGGGGCTGTGACACCGGCGGGACCAGCGGTGCCGGTCTCGCTCAGCACGGCCACGGTCGAGCAGTTGGATGGGCTGCCGGGAGTGGGGCCCGTACTGGCCCAGCACATCATCGACTACCGCACACAGCACGCGGGTTTCCGCTCGGTCGACGAGCTGCGGGAGGTCAACGGCATCGGTGAGCGTCGCTTCGCCGACCTGCGGAACCTGGTGCGACCGTGATGCCAGGTGAGGACGCGCCCGCCTCTCGGGTAAGCCGCGCAGACCCGGAGAGCCGCGCCGACCGCGAGAGTCCCACTGCTCGCCCGCCCGGTGCCGAAGGGGACGGTTCCGCCTCTCCCGCCCGCCGCGCAGTGCACAGCACCTCTGGCAGACGCCTCGGGTCCGCCAACCCCCGGCAGGAGGAGGCGCCCGTCGACCTGCGGCTCGTGCCACCCGCGCTCGCGGCCTGGGCAACCGCAGCCCTCACGCTCGACGCACCGCCGGGGTGGGTCATGGCCGTGGCGGCCTTCTGTGTCGCCGTGGCGGGTGGGCTGCTCTCGATGTGGGGGCGAGGCGTCGGCGGGCCTGGACGGCGTTACTGGTCGGTGGCTGCCGTGCTGCTCTGTGTGGCCGCGGCTGCCGCCTCGGCAGGGCTGCACGGGGCCGATCTGCGGAGAGGACCCGTGCCGGGGCTGGTGCGGCAGTACGCGACCGTGACCGTGGAGGTCGAGGTCACGGCCGATCCCCGGAGCTCCGGACCCCGCGTCCGAGGGGACCATGTGGCGCCAGGCGTGGTGCTCGTCGACGCCGAGGTGCGCAAGGTCCTGGCGCCGGGCGGTGCCGCGGCGGTGACGCGTACGCCCGTGCTGCTGATGGTCGACGCGCAGGAACGCGGGGCCACCCCGGGCACAGGTCCCAGTGGGCCGGCTTCCTCGCCCTGGCTGCGACTACTGCCCTCGACACGGTTGCGGGTGACCGGACGGCTCGCGCCTGCGCTCATGGGCGCGGACCGGATCGCGGGTGTGCTGCGGGTACGGGGGGCGGAGCCCGACGTGACGGGGACGCCGTCGGCGCACCAGCGTCTCGCGGGCCGGTTGCGGGCAGGGCTGCGCGAGGCCACCGACGGGCTTCCGCCGGACGCGCGGGCGCTGCTGCCCGGGCTGGTGGTAGGGGACACCTCACGGATCACGCCGGAACTGGACGAAGTGTTCAGGGACACGGACCTCACGCACCTGCTGGCCGTGTCCGGAAGCAACCTCACCATCGTGCTGGCGCTGCTGCTCGGCCCGCCGGGGCTGGCGCAGCGGGCGGAGCGGCGTGGGCTCGCCCCGCGGCTGGGGATTCCGTTGCGAACCACCGCGGTGCTCGGGGGAGGCCTCACGCTGGGCTTCGTCGTGGTGTGCCGGCCCGATCCGAGTGTGCTGCGGGCGGCCGCCTGCGGGACCGTCGTGCTGCTGGCCCTCGTCACCGGCCGCCGCAGATCGCTGATCCCGGCGCTGGCGACGGCGGTGCTGATGCTGGTGCTGTACGACCCCTGGCTGGCGCGCAGTTACGGGTTCCTGCTGTCGGTGCTGGCGACGGGAGCCCTGCTGACGATCGCGCCGCGCTGGAGCGAGGGGCTGCGGCGGCGGGGCGTTCCACCGAGGGCGGCCGAGGCGCTGGCCGCGGCCGGGGCGGCGCAGGCGCTGTGTGCGCCGGTCGTGGTGATGCTGTCGGCGCGGGTCAGTCTGGTGGCGGTGCCGTGCAACCTGTTCGCGGAGTTCGCGGTGGCACCGGCCACGGTGCTGGGGTTCGCCGCGCTGGCGGTGGCGCCGGTGGCGATGCCGGTGGCCAAGGGGATCGCGTGGGTGGCGGCTTGGCCCGTGGGGTGGATCGCCGACGTGGCGCGGGCCGGGGCGGCGCTGCCCGGTGGGGGAGTGGACTGGCCGGACGGCTGGGCGGGGGCGGTGCTGCTGGCGTCCGTCACGGCGGCGGTGCTCTTCCTGGGCAGCCGGCTGGTGGGGCGGCCGTGGCTGTGCGTGGTGCTGTTGCTGCTCGTGGTGGTGCGGCCGCCGCCGTTGGCCAGGGTGATCACGGGCTGGCCGCCGCCGGGCTGGCGGCTGGCGATGTGCGACGTGGGGCAGGGGGACGCGCTGGTGCTCGCGGCGGGAGCGGGCAGGGCGGTGGTGGTGGACGCGGGGCCGGATCCGGAGCCTGTCGACCGGTGTCTGCGGGCACTCGGAGTCGGTGAGGTGTCCCTCGTGGTGCTGACGCACTTCCACGCGGATCATGTGGCGGGCCTGCCGGGTGTCCTGCGGGGCCGGGCGGTGGGGGAGATCCAGACGACCGGGTTCGAGGAGCCGGTTGAGCAGGTGGAGTTCGTGCGCAGGGAGGCGGCGGCACGGCGGATTCCACTCACGCGGGCGGTGGCGGGCGAGCGGCGGCGTACCGGGGACCTGTCGTGGGAGGTGGTGTGGCCGCCGCCTCCCACGGCACCCCCGGGGCCTGGCGGCGGGCCGTTCACCCCGGTGCCGCCGCTGGAGCCCGAGGGGCCGAACGACGCGAGTGTCGCGTTGCTCGTGCGGTCGGCGGGGCTGCGGATGCTGCTGCTCGGGGACCTCGAACCACCGGCCCAGCGGGCGCTGTTGAGGTCTCCGGCGGCGGCGCGGTTCGAGGGCGTGGACGTGCTGAAGGTCGCCCATTACGGGTCCGCCTATCAGGATCCGGACCTGATACGGCTGGCGGCGCCGAGGCTGGCGCTGATCTCGGTGGGGGCGGACAACCCCTACGGGCATCCGGCTCCCGGCACCGTCGGGGCGCTCAGGGTGCAGGGGGCGGTGGTGCTGCGAACGGATACCGGCGGCGGGATCGCGGTGGTCGGGGCGGGCAGGGAGGTGCGAGTGGCGCGAGACTGAAGGCATGAATTCCGAAGAGGTTGAGGCATATCTCGCTCGTATCGGGGCCGAGTACCCGGCGTGGCCCACTGTCGACGTCCTGCGCGATCTGCATCTGCGGCATCTGCGGACCGTGCCCTTCGAGAACCTCTCGATTCACCTCGGCGAGGAGATCGCTCTGGAGGAGAAGCGTTTGGTGGACAAGGTGGTGGGCGCGCGCCGGGGCGGGTTCTGCTACGAACTCAACGGTGTCTTCGGTGCGTTGTTGACGGCGCTGGGATTCGACGTGGCGTACCTCGCGGCGCGGGTGTACGGCAAGGAGGGGCGGCTCGGGAATCCGTACGACCATCTCGCGCTGCGGGTGCGGACGGTGGACGGGGGCGCGTGGCTTGCGGACGTCGGGTTCGGGGCGCACAGTCATCTGCCGCTGGAGTTCGAGGAGCGTGGTGAACAGGTCGACCCCGGTGGGGTGTTCCGGATCGTCGAGGCGGGCACGGGTTCGGGCGCGCCGGGGGTGCGGGGTGGTGGGCCGGACTTCGGGGACCTGGACGTCTTCAGGGACGGGCAGCCCGAGTACCGGCTGGAGATGCGGCCCCGTGGGCTGGAGGAGTTCGCGATCGGGGCGTGGTGGCACAGCACCTCGCCGCAGTCGCACTTCCGGCGGTCGCTGGTGTGCTCGCGGCTCACGGAGGACGGAGGACGGATCACGCTCAGTGGGCGGAACCTGACGGTGACGGCGGTCGGCGGAGGCCGTGAGGTGAGCGAGCTGGGGACGGACGAGGAGGTGCTCGCGGTGTACCGGGAGAGATTCGGGATCGAGCTGGACCGGGTGCCGGTGGTGCGGAAGGGATAGGGCTGCGCTGACCGTCCCGTCCGGGTCGTGACGGGAGGACGACCCGTGTGACGGAGGGACGACCGGGTGCCGGAAAATGGGGGCCGTGAGTGATGTGAGACATGTGCTGGTGCTGCCCGATCGCGATACGGCGGAGGAGGTGGCCGAGGCGTTGGGGGAGCGGTTCGGGCTCGATGAGGAGCCGCTGCTGGTACGGGATGCGTTGGCGGGGGAGGACGACGCGGAGGACGCGCAGTGGCTACTCGTCCTCCGGGACGAGGAGGGGAGGCTGGATCCTCGGGAGCTGGACGAGTTCGCCGGGGAGTGGGAGGGCTGGCGCGAGGAGCCGTAGCTCCGCGGGTCGGGCGCCAGGGGGCAGAGTTCCGCTGGGCGAACACCAGGGGCCTTAGCTCCGCAGGTCGGGCACCGGGCGGGCCGTGGCTCCGCAGGTCGGGCTCTCCTCCCCGCATCCCGGGCACATCCCGGTCTCCTCGTGAGGGCGTCGTCCGGGGGCCCACCCGCGCAGCCCGGCTGTGCCGGGATCCGACCTCCGGGCCGCGGCCCCGACCTCCCGT
>NZ_JBEXPR010000001.1:403336-483983 GCF_040612135.1 Streptomyces sp. NPDC006458
CCGGTGAAGGCCTCGGCCGCCGTCCCCCGGCCCCGGCCTCCGCGTGAGGGCCTCGTCTGCCGTCCCCGGCCACGACCTCCGCGTCAGGGCCCACCCGCGCAGCCCGGCCGTGCCGGGATCCGGCCTCCGGGCCCCGGCCCCGACCTCCCGGTGAAGGCCTCGGCCGCCGTCCCCCGGCCCCGGCCTCCGCGTGAGGGCCTCGTCTGCCGTCCCCGGCCACGACCTCCGCGTCAGGGCCCACCCACGCAGCCCGGGCGTGCCGGGATCCGACCTCCGGGCCCAGGTCCCGGCCTCCGCGTGAGGGCCTCGGCCGCCGCCCCCAGCCCCGACCTCCGGGTCAGGCCCCCTCCCCGCGCGATCTCCACCCCCGACCTCCGCGTCAGGGCCCACCCCCCGGCCCCGCCCCCGCCCCCGCCCCCACCCCCGACCTCCAGGACCCACCCCCGACCTCCGCCTTCGCCCTCCGCGTCGGGGCCCCCGGCCCTGCCCCCGCTCTCCCCGCCCGCTCTCCGTCCTCCGCTCTCCGTCCCCGTTGTCAGTGGGTCATGGGATGCTTGGCGCGATGGCCAGGAATGCTGCGAATGATGATCCGCTTGCCCCGCTGACGCTTGCCGTGGGGCAGGAGGAGTTGCTGCTCGATCGTGCCGTGCAGGAGGTGGTGGCCGCTGCCAGGGCCTCCGACGCGGACACGGATGTGCGGGATCTGAGCCCGGACCAGTTGCAGCCGGGGACGTTGGCGGAGCTGACCAGTCCGTCGCTGTTCGCGGAGCGCAAGGTCGTGGTCGTGCGCAACGCGCAGGATCTGTCCGCCGACACGATCAAGGACGTGAAGTCCTACCTCGGGGCGCCCGCCGAGGAGATCACGCTGGTGCTGCTGCACGCGGGCGGCGCCAAGGGCAAGGGTCTGCTGGACGCGGCGCGCAAGGCCGGGGCGCGTGAGGTGGCCTGCCCCAAGATGACCAAGCCGGCCGACCGGCTGGCCTTCGTGCGGCAGGAGTTCCGGGCGAAGGGGCGGTCCGTCACGCCCGAGGCCTGTCAGGCGCTGGTCGACTCCATCGGCAGTGATCTGCGGGAGCTGGCCTCCGCCGTGTCGCAGTTGGTCGCCGATGTGGAGGGGACCATCGACGAGGCGGTGGTCGGGCGGTACTACACCGGGCGGGCCGAGGCATCGAGCTTCACCGTCGCGGACCGGGCCGTGGAGGGGCGGGCGGCCGAGGCGTTGGAGGCGCTGCGGTGGTCGCTGGCCACCGGCGTGGCCCCGGTGATGATCACCAGCGCGCTGGCGCAGGGGGTGCGGGCCATCGGCAAGCTGTCCTCCGCCCGGGGCGGCCGGCCCGCCGATCTCGCGCGGGAGCTGGGCATGCCGCCGTGGAAGATCGACCGGGTGCGGCAGCAGATGCGGGGGTGGACCCCGGACGGCGTGGCCGTCGCGCTGCGGGCGGTGGCCGAGGCGGACGCGGGTGTGAAGGGCGGCGGGGACGACCCGGAGTACGCCCTGGAGAAGGCGGTCGTGGCCATCGCGCGGGCCGCCCGCTCCAGAGGACGGTAGCCGCGCGGGGGAGGAGAATCGACCGTGTCAGCCGTCTGTCGGCGGACACGGAAAGGTGGCGATCGCCATGACCGAGCACTCGCACGCCAAGCTCGTCCGCGAGGGTTACGAGGCCTTCCAGCGCGGGGACATGGACGCACTGCGCGGGATGATGACCGGGGACTGTACGCACCACGTACCCGGCTCCAACCCGCTCTCCGGGGACTACAAGGGGATCGACGCGGTCCTCAACGACTACTACGCCCGGCTGTACTCGGAGACGGGCGGCACGTTCAAGGTCGAGCTGCGCAACCTGTTCGTGGACGGCCGTGGGCACGTCATGTCCGTGCACCACGCCACCGCGGACCGGAACGGCAAGCACATCGACCAGATGGGCGGCATCATCTTCCGGATCGTCGGAGAGAAGATCAGCGACCTCGACGAGTGTGTGGCGGACATGGAGGAGAACGACCAGTTCTGGATGTGAGCGCCGGCCGCCCCGCCGGTAGCCCCACCAGCCCAGCCCAGCCCAGCCCAGCCCAGCCCAGCCCAGCCCAGCCCAGCCCAGCCCAGCCCAGCCGAGCCCAGCCCAGCCGAGCCGAGCCGCACGCGCCCCCGTGCCGAAAGGCCCACCCCGCTCGCGCCGAAAGCCCAGATCCCCAGATCCCCAGATCCTCACCGTAGGCGCCGATCTCACGCCGAAGGCCCCGACTCCCGCCCTGGGGAAGGGCGGAAGGCCGGGGCCTTCGGATCAAGCGGGTTCGAGCTAGAAGGAGCAGCGCCCGCGTGGCGAACGCAGGCCGCGCGCCGCTCCGGGGTGCCGGTCGGGGGCGGATAGAGAGGGCCCGCCCTGGGTCCTTCCGGCGAAGGGATCTCCGAGACAGGTCGGAGATCCGTCAGATCAGAAGGGTTCAGCCCTTGAGGGACTCGACCTTGGAAGCAAGCGCCGACTTCTTGTTGGCGGCCTGGTTCTTGTGGATGACGCCCTTGGAGACGGCCTTGTCGAGCTGACGCGCAGCGGCGCGCTGGTACTCGGTGGCCTTCTCGACGTCACCCGCGGCGGCAGCCTCGCGGGCCTTGCGGATCGCGGTCTTCAGGGAAGACTTGACGGACTTGTTGCGCAGTCGCGCCTTCTCGTTGGTCTTGATCCGCTTGATCTGGGACTTGATGTTCGCCACGAATGAGCCTTTTCAGGTTCAGGCACAGGACCAGGAGTGATTCCGGATCCCGTACCGAGTGATTTTTGATGACGTGCCTCGTGCTGAGAGGGCATGAGACACAGCCACCCAGGCTACCAGTGGTCTCGCGGCCAGCCCAAACCAGCCGCCGGTCGCCGCCCATGGGACCATGGAGGCTACGTATCGATCCGACCCGAGGCACAAGGCGCCTCAAGAGACAGGACCCTGCGTGCCCGCGACCCCTAACAATGTGCCCGAGCCAAGCCGTACCGACCCGGCTCTGATCCGCAACTTCTGCATCATCGCGCACATCGACCACGGCAAGTCCACACTCGCCGACCGGATGCTCCAGCTGACCGGTGTGGTCGAGCAGCGGCAGATGCGCGCTCAGTACCTCGACCGGATGGACATCGAGCGCGAGCGCGGCATCACGATCAAGTCCCAGGCCGTGCGTCTGCCGTGGGCTCCCACCCACGACAAGAGTCACACGCACATCCTCAACATGATCGACACCCCCGGGCACGTCGACTTCACCTACGAGGTCTCACGGTCGCTCGCCGCCTGTGAGGGGACCGTCCTCCTCGTCGACGCCGCCCAGGGCATCGAGGCGCAGACCCTCGCCAACCTCTACCTGGCGATGGAGAACGACCTCACGATCATCCCGGTGCTCAACAAGATCGACCTGCCGGCCGCGCAGCCCGAGAAGTTCGCCGAGGAACTGGCCAACCTGGTCGGCTGCGACCCGAGCGACGTGCTCAAGGTGTCCGCCAAGACCGGCCTCGGCGTCGACGCCCTGCTCGACAAGGTCGTCGCCGAGATCCCTGCGCCGGTCGGCGTCAAGGACGCCCCCGCCCGCGCGATGATCTTCGACTCGGTCTACGACTCCTACCGGGGCGTGGTCACGTACGTCCGTGTCATCGACGGTCAGCTCAACAAGCGTGAGCGGATCCGGATGATGTCGACCGGCGCGACCCACGAGCTGCTGGAGATCGGCACCAACTCGCCCGAGATGCTGCCCGCCGACGGCCTCGGTGTCGGTGAGGTGGGCTACCTCATCACGGGTGTGAAGGACGTCCGCCAGTCCAAGGTCGGTGACACCGTCACCAGCCAGGCCAAGGGCGCGACCGAGGCCCTCGGCGGGTACAAGGACCCGAAGCCGATGGTCTTCTCCGGTCTGTATCCGCTGGACGGCTCGGACTACCCCGAGCTGCGCGAGGCGCTGGACAAGCTCCAGCTCAACGACGCCGCGCTGGTCTACGAGCCGGAGACCTCCGCCGCGCTCGGCTTCGGCTTCCGGGTCGGCTTCCTCGGCCTGCTGCACCTCGACGTGATCCGGGAGCGGCTGGAGCGCGAGTTCGGCCTCGATCTGATCGCCACCGCGCCCAACGTGGTCTACCGCGTGGTCATGGAGGACGGCACCGAGCACATCGTCACCAACCCGAGCGAGTTCCCCGAGGGCAAGATCAACGAGGTGTACGAGCCCGTCGTACGCGCCACGATCCTCGCCCCGACCGAGTTCATCGGCTCGATCATGGAGCTGTGCCAGACCCGGCGCGGCACCCTGCTCGGCATGGACTACCTCTCCGAGGACCGGGTGGAGATCCGCTACACCCTGCCGCTCGCCGAGATCGTCTTCGACTTCTTCGACCAGCTGAAGTCGAAGACGCGTGGTTACGCGTCGCTGGACTACGAGCCCACCGGCGAGCAGACCTCCAGCCTGGTCAAGGTCGACATCCTGCTGCACGGCGACAAGGTGGACGCCTTCTCGGCGATCACCCACAAGGACGCCGCGTACGCGTACGGGGTGCGGCTCGTCGCCAAGCTGCGCGAGCTGATCCCGCGGCAGGCCTTCGAGGTGCCCATCCAGGCCGCCATCGGCTCGCGGGTCATCGCCCGCGAGACCATCCGCGCCATCCGCAAGGACGTCCTCGCCAAGTGTTACGGCGGTGACATCTCCCGTAAGCGGAAGCTGCTGGAGAAGCAGAAGGAAGGCAAGAAGCGGATGAAGATGGTGGGTTCCGTGGAGGTGCCGCAGGAGGCCTTCATCGCGGTTCTCTCCAGCGATGACAGCGCGGGGTCGGGCAAGCCCAAGAAGTAACCGGCGGTCACGGCCGCCGGGCTGGGCGGACGCCGGCATCGGGAGGCCCGTCGTACGAAAGTACGGCGGGCCTCACGCGCGTCGGAGCGCGCCTCGGGCAAGGTCACCGGGTACGTCTTCGCGGGACGATCAGGTACGTCTTCGCGGGACAACCGGGTACGTCTTCGCGGGACGACCAGGCACGTCGTCGCCGGAGCGTCGGGCACGTCTTCGCGGGACCGAGACGTTCGTGTCCGACCGACCGGCGGGTACGTGTCTGTAGGAAGTGACAGGCCGCACACCCTTACGCGGGAGCCGATCGGGCTCTAACCTGTCCCTGCTCGATAGTTACTCGCGAGTTAAACAAGGACTCGTGAGTGAGAACCAAGCCGCAGTGTTGGCGCTAGCCGCCCTGAGCCAGCCGCATTGTCGCGGGCCCCGGAGGATGTCGTGAGCGACACACAGATTCTGATCGAGAACCGTCCGCCGTCCGTCGCGGCTCTCTTCCTGGAACGCGTGGCCGCCACGCCCGATGCCGAGGCGTACCGCTACCCGGTGCCGTCCACCGCCGGGCAGGGCCCGGACGAGTGGAAGTCCCTGAGCTGGGCGCAGGCCGCCGAACGGGTCTACGCCGTCGCGGCCGGTCTCATCGAGCTCGGCGTGCAGCCCGAGCAGCGCGTCGCCCTCGCCGCCGCCACCCGCATCGAGTGGCTGATCGCCGACCTCGGCATCATGTGCGCCGGAGCCGCGACCACCACCATCTACCCGCAGACCAACGCCGACGAGGCCGCGTTCATCCTCGCCGACTCCGGCAGCCGGGTGCTGATCGCGGAGAACGCCGAGCAGCTCGCCAAGACCCAGGAGAAGCGCGGCGACCTGCCCGAGCTCACCCATGTCGTGGTGATCGACACCGAGGGCGTGGAGACCGGCGACGGGGTGCTCTCCCTCGCCGACCTGGAGAGCCGCGGCGCCGCCCGGCTGGAGCAGGACCCCGGGCTGATCAAGGAGCGGGTCGCGGCGATCACCGCCGACCAGCTTGCCACCCTCATCTACACCTCCGGCACCACCGGCCGCCCCAAGGGTGTACGCCTGCCGCACGACAACTGGTCGTACATGGCCAAGGCCATCGCCGCGACCGGCCTGCTCGGCCCGGACGACGTGCACTACCTGTGGCTGCCGCTCGCCCATGTCTTCGGCAAGGTGCTCACCTCCGGCCAGATCGAGGTCGGCCACGTCACCGCCGTCGACGGCCGGGTCGACAAGATCATCGAGAATCTGCCGATCGTCCAGCCGACCTACATGGCGGCCGTGCCCCGCATCTTCGAGAAGGTCTACAACGGCGTCGCCGCCAAGGCCCGGGCGGGGGGCGCCGCCAAGTACAAGATCTTCCAGTGGGCGGCCGAGGTCGCCCGCGAGTACGCCAAGGTCACCCAGGACAACTTCCGCCGCACCGGCACCGCGAAGGCGCCCTTCGGCCTCGCCGCCAAGCACAAGGTCGCCGACACGCTCGTCTACGCCAAGCTGCGCGAGGCCTTCGGTGGCCGGCTGCGCGCCTGCATCTCCGGCTCGGTCGCCCTCGCGCCCGAGATCGGCTACTTCTTCGCGGGCGCCGGCATCCACATCCTGGAGGGCTACGGCCTCACCGAGACCTCCGCCGCGTCCTTCGTCAACCCCGGCGAGGCCTACCGCACCGGCACGGTCGGCAAGCCGCTGCCCGGCTGCGAGGTGCGGATCGCCGACGACGGCGAGATCCTGCTGCGCGGTCCCGGTGTCATGGAGGGCTACCACGGGCTGCCGGAGAAGACCGCGGAGGTGCTGGAGGCGGACGGCTGGTTCCACACCGGCGACATCGGTGAGCTGTCCCCCGACGGCTATCTGCGTATCACCGACCGCAAGAAGGACCTCTTCAAGACCTCCGGCGGCAAGTACGTCGCGCCGACGGAGATCGAGGGGCAGTTCAAGGCGGTCTGCCCGTTCGTCTCCAATATCCTCGTCCACGGGGCCGACCGGAACTTCTGCACCGCGCTCATCGCGCTCGACGAGGCCGCGATCACCGGGTGGGCCGAGGACAACGGGCTGAAGGGCAAGTCGTACGCCGAGATCGTGGTGGCGCCGGCCACGGTGGAGATGGTCGAGGGGTACATCCAGCAGCTCAACTCGGGGCTGCAGCGCTGGCAGACCATCAAGAAGTTCCGGCTGCTGCCGCGGGACCTCGATGTGGAGCACGGTGAGATCACGCCGAGTCTGAAGCTGAAGCGGCCGGTGGTGGAGCGGGAGTACTCGCATCTGTTGGAGGAGATGTACGTGGGGGCGCGGGAGGCGTAACCGCGGCGGGGTGTTGCGCGGAGGGTGGGGTTGGCGGGGGCTGTTCGGTGGGTGCGGTGTGCGTTGTGGCTTGTCGCGCAGTTCCCCGCGCCCCTTTTTTGGGGCGTTGCGGCGTCGCTGGGCTGTGCAGTTCCCGGCGTCTCTGTGAGGTGTTGCGCCGTTCCCCGCGCCCCTTCAAGACGTTGCGCCGTTCCCCGCGCCCTTCAAGGCGTTGCGCCGTTCCTCGTGCCCCTTCGAGGCGTTGCGTAGTTGCCCGCGCCGCCTTGGGGTGGTGTTGCGTGGTGCTCTGTGTCCGTTTTGAGGGTCTGGCACCGTAGCACGGATATTGGTCGGGGCGGCGTGAATCGGTGACTCGTTGCTTATGGGCGGGGTCTTTCTGTCACTGTGGCGGGCGACAGATGTGCATTCGTCCTACTGCTCGGGAGACGTCCATGGGGGCCATTCCGGTGCAACGGGAGACCGTTCCCCCTGCGTCCGCACGGCCCGGTGACCCCCGCTTCCGTACGACGGTGAGCGGGGGACCGCTCGCGCCCGCGGCCGCGCGGGGGCTGGCGCGCGGCGCGTTCCGTCAGTGGACGGAGCTCGGCGTGCCGGGGGCCGACCTGCTCGGCGAGCGGCTGGCCGGTGACGCCCTGGTCGTGGTCAGCGAGCTGGTCACCAACGCCGTGGTGCACGCCGGGACGGACGTCGAGCTGGCCTGCCGGCTGGAGCCCGACAGCGCGGCCCTCGTCGTCGAGGTCAGCGACCGCCACCCGGCCCGGCCACCCGCCGACGTCCCCGGGGACGGCCAGGAGTACGGGCGCGGACTGAGGCTCGTCGCGGGGCTCGCCGAGAGCTGGGGCGTCACCTATCGCCGAGGGGCCAAGACCGTCTGGGCGCGGCTCGGTGCCGAGGACGCGGGCGGCTGCGAGCCCGATCCGGACAGCGCCCTGGACGCCGTCACCCTGTTCGCCCCCGAGGTCGCGCGCGAGGACCACGACGGCGACTGGCTCGGCCGCGGCGCGCTGTCCTTCCTCGCCGAGGCATCCGATCTGCTCGCCGGACAGCTCGACGAGGACCTGGTGGCCGCGCTGACCGGGCAGCTGATCGTGCCGCGCCTCGCCGACTGGTGCGCGATCTGGCTGGAGGACGAGGTCACCGGGCGCGGCTGGAGCGAGGGCGGCGGGGCGCCCGGAGCGCGGCTCGGGCGGGTCTGGCACGGCTGCGAGGAGCGGATCGAGGAGCTGCGCCGCGTCCTGGAGAAGGAACCGCCCCGCCCGCCCGACGGCCTGCGGTCGGGGCCCGTCGGCCACCCCTGGCCCGCCGCAGCCCTCGCGCCCGGCGCCCCGCACGGCTCGGCGCTCGCCTACCGGCTGATCGCCGGCGGACGCCCGCTGGGCACGCTCGTCATCGGCCGCGCCGGAATCCGGCGCTTCCCGGACGAGATCACCGGGCTGGTCGAGGATCTGGCCCGCCGGGTCGCGCTCGCGATCGGCGCGGCCCGGCAGTACGCCCGCCAGGCCACCATCAGCGCCGTGCTCCAGCGCGGCCTGCTGCCCGGCGCGGTCGCCCACATCCCCGGGGTGCGCAGCGCGCTGGTCTACGAGCCGTGCGACAAGGGCGGCCCCAGCGGCGACTTCTACGACCTCTTCCCGGCCGGCGACGGACGCTGGTGCTTCGCCGTCGGCGACGTCCAGGGCAAGGGCCCCGAGGCCGCCGTCGTCATCGGCCTGGCCCGGCCCTGGCTGCGGCTGCTGGCCCGCGAGGGCTACCGCGTCGCCGACGTCCTGGACCGCCTCAACCAGCTGCTCCTCGACGACGCCACCGAGGTCGCCGACGCCGCCGCACGCGCCCTGGTGGGCCCGTCCGCGCCCGGGGACGGACCCCAGACCCGCTTCCTGTCGCTCCTGTTCGGCGAGCTCGTCCCCTTCGACGGCGGCGTCCGCTGCACCCTGGCCTCCGCCGGGCACCCGCTGCCGCTGCTGCTCGGTTCGGACGGCGGTGTCCGTACGGTGGCGCGGCCGCAGACCCTGCTCGGGGTCATCGAGGACGAGAGGTACACCAGCCAGATCTTCGCGCTGCGGCCCGGCGACAGCCTGCTGTGCGTCACCGACGGGGTCACCGAGCGGCGCGACGGCTCACGCCAGTTCGACGACGGCGACGGCCTGGCGACCGCACTCGCCGGCTGCGCGGGCCTGGAGGCCGAGCTGATCGCGGAACGCATCCGCCGGCTGGTCCACGCCTTCGGGGACCAGCCGCCGGAGGACGACCTGGCGCTGCTGGTCCTCCAGGCCGAACAGGCCCGGACCTGAGACCGGCCTCAGGCCCCCCGGACGAGCCGCGGGTCAGCCGCGGGTCAGCCCTGACCAGCCCTGGACGAGCCCCGACCAGCCCCGGACGAGCCCTGGACCAGCCCCGGACCCGCACGGTTGCCGGGCCCCGAACCCGGCCCCGACCGCTCGGAACCGAGCCGGCCCGGCCATGGGGGACACTGGAGGACATGCCCTCCGCACTTCCCGACGGCGAGCCCTTCCCCGCCGACGGTGCGCTGCCCGCGTCCGCGCTCGCCGGGTCCGCCGACCGGCCCCTCGGCTTCTACCTGCACGTCCCGTACTGCGCGACCCGCTGCGGCTACTGCGACTTCAACACCTACACCGCGACCGAGCTGCGTGGCACCGGCGGAGTGCTCGCCTCCCGCGACAACTACGCCGAGACCCTGATCGACGAGATCCGGCTCGCCCGCAAGGTGCTCGGCGACGACCCGCGAGAGGTCCGTACGGTCTTCGTCGGCGGCGGTACGCCGACCCTGCTGGCCGCCGACGATCTCGTACGGATGCTGGGGGCGATCCGCGACGAGTTCGGCCTGGCACCCGACGCCGAGGTCACCACGGAGGCCAACCCGGAGTCGGTGGACCCCGCCTATCTGAGCGCCCTGCGCGAGGGCGGCTTCAACCGGGTCTCCTTCGGCATGCAGAGCGCCCGGCAGCACGTGCTGAAGGTCCTGGACCGTACCCACACCCCCGGCCGGCCCGAGGCATGCGTCGCGGAGGCGCGACAGGCGGGCTTCGAGCACGTCAACCTCGACCTGATCTACGGCACCCCGGGCGAGTCCGACGACGACTGGCGGGCCTCGCTGGAGGCGGCCCTCGGGGCGGGCCCGGACCATGTCTCGGCCTACGCCCTGATCGTCGAGGAGGGCACCCAGCTCGCCCGGCGCATCCGGCGCGGCGAGGTCCCGACGACCGACGACGACGTCCACGCCGACCGCTACCTCATCGCCGAGCAGGTGCTCTCGGAGGCGGGCTTCGACTGGTACGAGGTCTCCAACTGGGCCACCTCCGAAGCCGCCCGCTGTCTGCACAACGAGCTCTACTGGCGCGGCGCCGACTGGTGGGGCGCGGGCCCCGGCGCGCACTCCCATGTGGGCGGCGTGCGCTGGTGGAACGTCAAGCACCCGGGGGCGTACGCCGCGGCGCTGGCCGAAGGCCGCTCACCGGGAGCCGGCCGCGAGCTGCTGAGCGACGAGGACCGCAGGGTCGAGCGCATCCTCCTGGAGCTGCGTCTGCGCGAGGGCGCCCCCCTGGACCTGCTGAAGGAGGACGGCCTGGGCGCGGCCCGCCGCGCCCTGTCCGGCGGACTGCTCCAGCAGGGGCCGTACGACGAGGGCCGGGCGGTCCTGACCCTGCGAGGACGGCTGCTCGCGGACGCCGTCGTGCGGGACCTGGTGGACTGATCACCCCGGCGGGTGAATCGCCCCGGAACCGGGGTTCGCCTCTGCCCCGGTTCGTAGGCTGCCGCCAGAAGCACGTGACGGTCGGAGGGCCACGGAGACGACCGCCGTGGACGAGCGTGGGACCGCCGACGAGCGCGTCAGGCCTCACCGCCGTGCGTGACGAAGTCGATCAGCTCCTCCACCCGCCCCAGCAGCTCAGGCTCCAGGTCCCGGTAGGACCCCACCCGCTTCAGGATCGCCTGCCACACCGCGCCCGTGTTGTCCGAGGGCCACCCCAGGGCCCGGCACACGCCCGTCTTCCAGTCCTGCCCGCGCGGGACGCCGGGCCACCGCGGAATCCCCAGCGACGACGGCTTCACGGCCTCCCAGATGTCGATGTAGGGATGGCCCACCACCAGCGCGTGCTCGCTGGTGACCTCCCGCGCGATGCGCCACTCCTTCGAGCCCGGCACCAGGTGGTCCACCAGCACACCGAGACGGGCGTCCGGGCCGGGGGCGAACTCCGCGACGATCGCCGGCAGGTCGTCCACGCCCTCCAGGTACTCCACGACCACGCCCTCGACGCGCAGGTCGTCGCCCCAGACCTTCTCGACGAGCTCGGCGTCGTGGCGGCCCTCGACGTAGATCCGCCCGGCGCGGGCCACCCGCGCGCGGGCACCGGGGACGGCCACCGAACCGGACGCGGTACGGGCGGCGCGTACGGGAGCGGAGGACGGGCGTACGAGCGTCACCACCCGCCCCTCCAGCAGGAAGCCGCGCGGCTCCAGCGGGAACACCCGGTGCTTGCCGAAGCGGTCCTCCAGGGTCACCGTGCCCGCCTCGCAGCGGATCACCGCGCCGCAGAAGCCGGTGCCGGGCTCCTCGACCACCAGGCCGGGCTCGGCCGGGACCTCGGGAACCGGCCGGGGCCTCTTCCACGGAGGGGTCAGGTCGGCGGAGTACACCCGAGGGCGCGGGCCCGAAGGACCCTCGTCGGAAGGGCGGGGGCGGGAGACGGGTGGGCGCATTCGGATGACGATAGGAGAAGCTCCGGCCCCGTCAGGGCGACACGCCGAATCGTCGCGCCAGCTCGTCCCGCTGCCGCCGGACGAAGGCGGCGTCCACCACCGCCCCGTGACCGGGGACGTACAGCGCGTCCGCGCCGCCCAGGGCGAGAAGCCGGTCCAGCGCGTCGGGCCAGCGGGAGGGCACCGCGTCCGGGCCCGCCTGCGGATCGCCGGACTCCTCGACCAGGTCGCCGCAGAAGACGACCTCGGGGGAGCCGGGGACCAGGACCGCGAGATCGTGGGCCGTGTGGCCGGGGCCGACGTTGGCCAGCAGGACCTGGCGGCCGCCGCCCAGGTCCAGGGTCCATTCGCCGGAGACATGATGGCGGGGCGCGGTCAGCGCGGCCGAGGCCTCTTGAGCCGTCCGCGCGTCCAGACCGTTGCGGACCGCGTCCGCGCGCAGCTCCTCGCCCGCGCGGGTTCCGGTCAGCGCCCCGTCCACGCCCACCGCGCCGAAGACCTCCGCGTCCGGGAGCGCCGCCGCGCCGAAGACGTGGTCGAAGTGGGGGTGGGTGAGCGCGATATGGGTCACACCGTGGCCGGACAGCCACTGCGCCTGTGTCCCCAGCAGATTCCCTTCGGACAGGCTCGAACCCGCGTCGATCAGCAGCGCGGCGCCCTCGCCGAGGACCAGCCCCGCCGTGCAGTCCCACACCGGGAGGCGGCACCGGCCCACCCCCGCGGCCAGCCGCTCCCACCCCAGCTCTTCCCAAGTCACCGTCATACCGCGACGCTAACGGTGACCCTCGCGCGGGGCACGGTCGTACGGGACCTGTCTTGCCGGGGGGCCACCCGACGGCCGTACACTGGGCCGGGGAGGCTGGCACTCGTATGTTCCGAGTGCCAGGCGGGGAAACCAGAGGGACCGAGCGCCAGGGTGACGACTGCTGGAGGTGTGCGCGATGCTCAGTGAACGAAGGCTCCAGGTGCTGCGCGCCATCGTCCAGGACTACGTCGGCACCGAGGAGCCGGTCGGTTCCAAGGCCCTCACCGAGCGCCACAACCTGGGCGTCTCCCCGGCGACCGTGCGCAACGACATGGCGGCCCTGGAGGACGAGGGCTTCATCGCGCAGCCGCACACCAGCGCCGGGCGGATCCCGACCGACAAGGGCTACCGGCTCTTCGTCGACAAGCTCGCCGAGGTCAAGCCGCTCACCGCGCCCGAGAAGCGGGCGATCCAGAACTTCCTCGACGGCGCCGTCGACCTCGACGACGTCGTGGCCCGCACGGTGCGGCTGCTCGCGCAGCTCACCCGGCAGGTGGCCGTCGTGCAGTACCCCTCGCTGACCCGGTCCACGGTCCGGCACGTCGAGCTGCTGTCGATGGCACCGGCCCGGGTGATGCTGGTGCTGATCACCGACACCGGCCGGGTCGAGCAGCGGATGGTCGACTGCCCGGCGCCGTTCGGCGAGTCCTCGCTCGCGGATCTGCGCGCGCGGCTGAACAGCCGGGTGGCGGGCCGGCGCTTCACGGATGTGCCGCCGCTGGTGCAGGATCTTCCGGAGGCCTTCGAACCGGAGGACCGCGGCACGGTCCAGACGGTCCTCTCCACCCTCCTGGAGACGCTCGTCGAACAGACCGAGGAGCGGCTGATGATCGGCGGCACCGCCAATCTGACCCGCTTCGGACATGACTTCCCCCTCACCATCCGCCCCGTCCTGGAGGCCCTGGAGGAGCAGGTCGTGCTCCTCAAGCTCCTGGGCGAGGCGGGGGATTCGGGCATGACCGTGCGCATCGGTCACGAGAACGCCTACGAGGGACTCAACTCCACGTCGGTGGTGTCGGTGGGCTACGGTTCGGGCGGCGAGGCAGTCGCCAAGCTCGGCGTGGTCGGCCCGACCCGCATGGATTACCCGGGAACGATGGGAGCGGTACGCGCAGTGGCACGGTACGTCGGACAGATCCTGGCGGAGTCGTAAGTGGCCACGGACTACTACGCCGTTCTCGGCGTGCGCCGCGACGCGTCGCAGGATGAGATCAAGAAGGCCTTCCGGCGGCTCGCGCGCGAGCTGCACCCGGACGTCAACCCGGACCCGAAGACCCAGGAGCGGTTCAAGGAGATCAACGCCGCTTACGAGGTGCTGTCGGACCCGCAGAAGAAGCAGGTCTACGACCTCGGCGGCGACCCGCTCTCGCAGTCCGGCGGGGCCGGCGCGGGCGGCTTCGGCGCGGGTGGCTTCGGCAACTTCTCGGACATCATGGACGCCTTCTTCGGTACGGCGTCCCAGCGCGGCCCGCGTTCGCGCACCCGGCGCGGCCAGGACGCGATGATCCGGATCGAGGTCGAGCTCGACGAGGCCGCCTTCGGCACGACCAAGGACATCCAGGTCGACACGGCCATCGTCTGCACCACCTGCAGCGGTGAGGGCGCGGCGCCGGGCACCTCCGCGCAGACCTGCGACATGTGCCGCGGCCGCGGTGAGGTCTCCCAGGTCACCCGGTCCTTCCTGGGCCAGGTCATGACCTCGCGGCCCTGCCCGCAGTGCCAGGGCTTCGGCACCGTCGTGCCGACGCCGTGCCCGGAGTGCGCCGGCGACGGCCGGGTCCGCTCCCGCCGGACCCTGACCGTGAAGATCCCGGCCGGTGTCGACAACGGCACCCGTATCCAGCTCGCCGGCGAGGGCGAGGTCGGCCCCGGCGGCGGTCCGGCCGGTGACCTCTACGTCGAGATCCACGAGCTGCCGCACTCGACCTTCCAGCGGCGCGGCGACGACCTGCACTGCACGGTGACCATCCCGATGACCGCGGCGTCCCTGGGCACCAAGGTGCCGCTGGAGACGCTCGACGGCATGGAGGAGGTCGACATCCGGCCCGGCACCCAGTCCGGCCAGTCGATCCCGCTGCACAACCGGGGCGTCACCCACCTGCGCGGCGGCGGGCGCGGCGACCTCATCGTCCACGTCGAGGTCCAGACCCCGAGCAAGCTCGACCCGGAGCAGGAGCGCCTGCTGCGCGAGCTGGCCAAGCTGCGCGGCGAGGAACGCCCCCAGGGACAGTTTCAGCCCGGTCAGCAAGGGCTGTTCTCGCGGTTGAAGGATGCTTTCAACGGTCGCTGAGGTGTGTGGGGCTGGCTGTCGGGGGTCCGGGGGTTGGCCCCGGGTGGGTGCGGTCAGCCCGGCCAGCAAGGGCTGTTCTCGCGGTTGAAGGATGCTTTCAACGGTCGCTGAGGTGTGTGGGGCCGGCTGTCCGGGGGTCCGGGGGTTGGCCCCGGGTGGGTGCGGTCAGCCCGGCCAGCGGGGGCCGTTCTCGCGGTCGAAGGATGCCTTCAACGAAGGCCGGCCCACAGGCGCCGGACGGCCCCTCCGTACGGCTCGGGTGGCTTTCACGAACACGCGAAAGCCACCCGTGCCAAAGGTCTATGCCTCCCGGAAGTCCCGATTCGGACTTGTTCGAAGGACGTGACAACATGCGGGCATGTCCTCCGCGCTGACCGATCTCCTCCCGCTTCCGATCGTGCAGGCCCCGATGGCGGGCGGCATCTCCGTGCCGCAGCTCGCCGCCGCCGTGTCCGACGCCGGAGGGCTCGGGTTCCTGGCCGCCGGGTACAAGACGGTGGACGGCATGTACCAGGAGATCAAGCAGCTGCGCGGACTGACCTCCCGCCCCTTCGGCGTGAACCTCTTCATGCCGGTTCTCGAACACCCCGACCCCGCCGCGGTCGACGTCTACGCCCACCAGCTCGCCGGCGAGGCCGCCTGGTACGAGACCGAGCTGGGCGACCCCGACAGCGGCCGCGACGACGGCTACGACACCAAGCTGGCCGTCCTGCTGGACAACCCGGTCCCGGCGGTCTCCTTCCACTTCGGCGTGCCCACCCCGGAGGCCCTGGTGGCCCTGCGCCGCGTCGGCACCCTCACGCTCGTCACCGCGACCACCGTCGAGGAGGCCCTCGCGGTGGAGCGGGCCGGCGCCGACGCGGTGATCGCGCAGGGCGTGGAGGCCGGCGGCCACCAGGGCACCCACCGCGACCTGCCCGGGGCGGAGCGGGCCGGAACGGGCCTGCTGTCCCTCGTCGCGCAGGTCCGCGAGGCCGTCGCCCTGCCGATCGTCGCCGCCGGCGGCATCATGCGGGGCAGCCAGATCGCCGCCCTGCTCGCGGTGGGCGCGAGCGCCGCCCAGCTCGGCACCGCGTTCCTCGCCACCCCCGAGTCCGGCGCGCACGTCCTGCACAAACAGGCGCTCACCGACCCCCTCTACGTACGCACCGAGCTCACCCGGGCGTTCTCCGGGCGCCCGGCCCGCGGCCTGGTGAACCGCTTCGTGCGCGAGCACGGCCCCTACGCCCCCGCCGCCTACCCCGACGTCCACCACCTCACCGCCCCGCTGCGCAAGGCGGCCGCGAAGGCGGGCGACGCCCAGGCGATGTCGCTGTGGGCGGGACAGGGCCACCGCATGGCGCGGGAGCTGCCCGCCGGGCGGCTGGTGGAGGTCCTGGCAGGGGAACTCGCGGCGGCCCGGACAGCGTTGTCGGACCTTCCGGCCCAAGGAGGTGCGCTCTGATGACGGCTCCGGTGTTCGTGGTCGACCGGCTCGACGGCGCGGGACGCGAGTTCGTGCTCGACGGCCCCGAGGGACGGCACGCGGTCTCGGTGAAGCGGCTGCGGTCCGGCGAGGACGTGGTGCTCACCGACGGGTTCGGACGCTGGGCCGAGGGCGTGGTGAAGGCCGCCGAGGGCAAGGACCGGCTGGTGGTGGAGCTCGCCCCCGTACGCCAGGAGCCGGTGGAGCAGCCCCGGATCACCGTCGTGCAGGCGCTGCCCAAGGGCGACCGCGGTGAACTCGCCGTGGAGACCATGACGGAGACCGGCGTCGACGCGATCGTGCCGTGGGCCGCCTCCCGCTGCATCACGCAGTGGAAGGGCGACCGCGGGCTGAAGGCGCTCGCCAAGTGGCGGGCCACCGCCCGTGAAGCGGGCAAGCAGTCCCGCCGGGTGCGCTTCCCCGAGGTCGCGGACGCGGCGACGAGCAAGCAGGTTGCGGCACTTCTCGCCAAAGCCGACTTCGCCGCCGTGCTCCACGAGAGCGGCGAGGAACGCCTCGCCACCGCCGAACTGCCCACCGAGGGCGAGATCGTGCTGGTCGTCGGCCCCGAAGGGGGTGTGTCCCCGGAGGAGTTGGCGCTCTTCGCGGAAGCGGGCGCGAAGCCGTACGTCCTCGGGCGTACGGTGTTGCGGACATCGACCGCCGGGACCGCGGCGGCGGCCCTGCTGCTGGGCCGGACGGGCCGCTGGTCCTGAGGACGGAGGGAACACCATGGAACTCGCCCAGGTGCGGCTGCTGGTGACCGACTTCGCCGACTGCTACCGCTTCTACGCCGACGTCCTCGGCCTCAAGCCCCAGTCGGGCGCGGCCGAGGGGCCGTACGAGAAGTTCAGCCCCGCCACCGGCTCCGCGGGCATCGCGCTCCAGGACCGGGCGATGATGGCCGAGGTGCTGGGCGAACTGGGCGACGCGGCGAGCGGGCACCGGTCCCTGGTGGTGCTGCGGGTGGACGACCTCGACGCGTACTGCGAGCAGGTCACCGGGCGTGGCGCCGAACTCCTGCACGGCCCGGCCCCGATGACCGACCGGATGCGCGTGGCCCATCTCAAGGACCCCGAGGGCAATCTGGTGGAGCTTCAGGAGTGGCTGCTGCTGCGCGGATGACCGTGCACGCGTGGCCGTATGCGCACTACCGCGACAGGCGGGGCAGTGGCAAGCTGTCCTCCATGGGGGCATTGCGACGCATTTGGCAGGGCGGGCGACGGCGGCGGATCGAGCGGGGCGCGGCCGCGCTGGCGCTGGCGGTGATCACCGCGGGCGGGGTGGCGGCGTGCGACCCGGCGGGCCTGAGCTCGGCCACGGTCTCGTTCACCACCGACCAGCTGGCCACCCGCGAGCTGGAGCGGCAGCAGGCGGACGTGCGCCGGCTCAACTGCACGGCCGAGGTGGACGGCGGTGACAGCGCCTCGCCCTCCGCGACACAGGACGACGTGGCCACCGTCCACTGCGAGGGCGAGACCGGCGACGGCAAGGACATCACGGTCGACGGCAGGGTGACCCGCGCAGTCGACGGGGCGTGCGTGCGCGGCGATCTGACCGCGAGGATCGACGGCCGGCAGGTGTTCCGCGTGAACGGGCTCGGCGACTGCGACGCCGCTCCCACCCCGCCCTCGGGCCAGGCGCCCGGTCCCGCCGTCACGGTGACCGTCACCCAGACCGTCTGGTGCGACAACTACCCGCAGTGCCGCCCGGTTCAGGGCAAGTAGGCCCCGGGAAAAGACCAAGTGATCCAAACCGCCAGCCCCGGACGCCCCCGCTGCATACGCTTGATCGCGTGACGCAGACCGCAGACTCCGCCCCGTCGGCCTACCTCCGCTTCCCGCACCTGCACGGCGAGTCGGTCGCCTTCACCGCCGAGGACGACGTCTGGATCGCGCCGCTCGACGGCGGCCGGGCGTGGCGGGTCAGCGCCGACAACATGCCGGTGAGCATGCCCCGCATATCGCCCGACGGCACCACCGTCGCCTGGACCTCCAACCGCGACGGCGCCCCCGAGGTGCACGTCGCCCCGGCCGACGGCGGACCCGCCCGGCGGCTGACGTACTGGGGCAGCACGAAGACCCAGGTGCGAGGCTGGACCCCGGACGGCCGGGTCCTGGCGCTCAGCACCCACGGCCAGGCCACCCTGCGCCGCACCTGGGCACGGGCCGTCCCGCTCGACGGCGGCCCGGCCGAAATCCTGCCGTACGGCCCCGTCGGCGATGCGGCGTTCGGCCCGGCCACCGTGCTGCTGTCCGCGCCGATGGGCCGCGAGGCGGCCTGGTGGAAGCGCTACCGGGGCGGCACCGCCGGCAAGTTGTGGATCGACCGCGACGACAGCGGCGAGTTCGTCCGGCTGCACGAGGACCTCGACGGCAACATCGAGCACCCCTGCTGGGTGGGCGAGCGCCTCGCGTTCCTCTCCGACCACGAGGGCACCGGCGCGCTGTACTCCTCCCTCGCCGACGGCTCCGACCTGCGCCGCCACACCCCCGTCGACGGCTTCTACGCCCGGCACGCGACGAGCGACGGCCACCGCGTCGTCTACGCCTGCGCGGGCGAACTGTGGCTCCTGGACGACCTGGAGGGCGCCGAGCCGCGCCGCCTGGACATCCGGCTCGGCGGTCAGCGCACCGACCGGCAGCCCCACACGGTCGACGCGGGGCGCTGGTTCGGCTCCGCCGCCCCCGACCACAGCGCCCGCGGCAGCGCGGTGAGCGTACGCGGCGCGGTCCACTGGGTCACCCACCGCTCGGGCCCCACCCGTGCCCTGGCCGCCGAACCCGGCGTCCGCGCCCGGCTGCCGCGCACCTTCCGCGTCGAGGGCGAGGAATGGGCGGTGTGGGTGACGGACGCGGAGGGCGAGGACGCCCTGGAGTTCGCGCCCGCCACCGGCCCCGCCCCCGGCACCACCCCGCGGCGTATCGCGGCCGGCCGGCTGGGCCGGGTCCTGGGCCTCGCCATGGCCCCGGACGGCACCCGTGCCGCGGTCGCCGCGCACGACGGACGCGTGCTGCTCGTGGAACGCGAGAGCGGCGAGGTCCGCGAGCTCGACCGCAGCGAGCACGGCGACGTGTCCGGCCTCGCCTTCTCGCCCGACTCCGGCTGGCTCGCCTGGTCCCACCCCGGCCCGCACCCGCTCAGCCAGCTCAAGCTCGCCAACACCACCGACCTGACGGTCACCGAGGCGACCCCGCTGCGCTTCCAGGACTACGCGCCCGCCTTCACCCTGGACGGCAGGCACCTCGCCTTCCTGTCCACCCGCTCCTTCGACCCGGTCTACGACGAGCACGTCTTCGACCTGGCCTTCGTCACCGGTTCGCGCCCGCACCTGATCACCCTCGCCGCGACCACGCCCTCACCGTTCGGCCCCCAGCGGCACGGCCGCCCCTTCGAGGTGTCCGACAAGGACGAGACCCCCGACAGCGAGGGCACCCCCGCCACCCGCATCGACCTCGACGGCCTCGCCGACCGCATCGTGCCCTTCCCGGTGGAGGCCGCCCGCTACTCCAACCTGCGCGCCGCCAAGGACGGCGTCCTGTGGCTGCGCCACCCCGTGCGCGGTGTCCTCGGCGTCTCCCGGGCCACGCCCGACGCGCCCGACCCGCACACCGAGCTGGAGCGCTACGACCTCGCCGAGCAGCGCGTCGAGCATCTCGCCGCCGACGCCGACCACTTCGCGGTCAGCGGCGACGGCAAGCGGGTCCTGCTGTGGACCGACGGGCACCTCAAGGTCGTCCCCAGCGACCGGCGGGCCTCCTCCGACGCCGACAGCGACTCCAACATCACCGTCGACCTCGGCCGGGTCCGCCGCATGATCGACCCGGCCGCCGAGTGGCGCCAGATGTTCGACGAGACCGGCCGCATCATGCGTGACCACTTCTGGCGCGCCGACATGAACGGCGTCGACTGGGACGCCGTCCTGGACCGCTACCGCCCCCTCCTGGACCGTGTCGCCACCCACGACGACCTCGTCGACCTGCTGTGGGAGGTGCACGGCGAACTGGGCACCTCCCACGCCTACGTCGTCCCGGGCGGCGGCCACGGCGGCGGCGACCGGCAGGGCCTGCTGGGCGCGGACCTCTCCCGCCACGAGGACGGCACCTGGCGGGTGGACCGCGTCCTGCCCACCGAGACCTCGGACCCCGAGGCCCGCTCCCCGCTGGCCGCCCCGGGCGTGGCCGTGCGTCCCGGAGACGCCGTCGTCGCGGTGGCGGGAACGCCGGTGGACCCGGTGACCGGCCCCGCCCCCCTCCTCGTGGGCATGGCGGACCGGCCGGTGGAACTGACCATCGCCCCCTCGGGCGGCGGCGACCCCCGCCACGCCGTGGTGGTCCCCCTGGCCGACGAGGAGCCCCTGCGCTACCACGCCTGGGTCGCCGACCGGCGGGCCCATGTCCACCGGGTCTCCGGCGGCCGGCTCGGCTACCTCCACGTCCCCGACATGCAGGCCCCCGGCTGGGCGCAGATCCACCGTGACCTGCGGGTGGAGGTGGGCCGCGAGGGACTCGTCGTCGACCTGCGCGAGAACCGCGGCGGCCACACCTCCCAGCTCGTCGTGGAGAAGCTCGCCCGCCGCATCGTCGGCTGGGCCGTCCCCCGCGGCATGCGGCCCTACAGCTACCCCCAGGACGCCCCGCGCGGCCCGGTGGTCGCCGTGGCCAACGAGTTCTCCGGCTCCGACGGCGACATCGTCAACGCCGCGATCAAGGCGCTAGGCCTCGGCCCGGTCGTCGGCGTACGCACCTGGGGCGGGGTCATCGGCATCGACAGCCGCTACCGCCTGGTGGACGGCACGCTCATCACCCAGCCCAAGTACGCCTTCTGGCTGGAGGGTTACGGCTGGGGCGTGGAGAACCACGGTGTGGACCCGGACGTGGAGGTGGTCCAGCGCCCGCAGGACTGGGCGGCGGGCAGGGACACCCAGCTCGACGAGGCGATCCGACTGGCCCTGGCAGCCCTGGAGACCCAGCCGCCGAAAACGCCGCCGACCGTGGGTGACCAGGGTTCGCCGGACAGCCCGTAGGGGCGCGGGGCCGGGCCGGTGCGCGGCTCCGCCGCGTGGGCGCGATCAACGACGACGAACCCGCGGACGACGACGATACGATGCGTCACGTCAACCGCCCTACCCCGGAGGGAGCCGCATGGCGGGCGAAGCTCAGGAAGACTGCCTGTTCTGCAAGATCATCGCGAAGCACATCCCCGCGACGATCGTGCGCGAGACGGACACCACGGTCGCCTTCCGCGACATAAACCCCCAGGCCCCCACCCACGTCCTGGTGATCCCCAAGGTCCACTACGCCGACGCCGCCGAACTGGCCGCCGCGGAACCGGCGATCGCCGCGGACGTCCTGCGCGAGGCCCGGTCCGTCGCGGACGAGGAGAAGCTGGACAGCTACCGCATCGTCTTCAACACGGGCAGCGGCGCGGGCCAGACGGTGTGGCACGCCCACGCCCACGTCCTGGGCGGCCGCGGCATGCAGTGGCCCCCGGGATAAGTCACCGTGTCCGTCCGTGAATTGGTGGTGCTGGGCACCGCCAGCCAGGTCCCGACCAGGCATCGCAACCACAACGGCTACTTCCTGCGCTGGGACGGCGAGGGCCTGCTGTTCGATCCCGGCGAGGGCACCCAGCGCCAGATGCTGCACGCCGGGGTGGCCGCGCACGACCTGAACCGGATCTGCGTCACCCACTTCCACGGCGACCACTCGCTGGGTCTGGCCGGGGTGATCCAGCGCATCAACCTCGACCAGGTGCCGCACGAGGTCACCGCCCATTTCCCGGAGTCCGGCCGCCACTTCTTCGACCGGCTCCGGCACTCCACCGCCTACCGCGAGACGGTCCGGCTCACCGAGGCTCCGGTGGCGCGGGACGGCGTCATCGCCGAGACGCCCGGCTACCGGCTGGAGGCCCGCCTGCTCTCCCACCCCGTGGAGTCCTTCGGCTACCGCCTGATCGAGCCCGACGGCCGCCGCATGCTGCCCGAACGGCTGGCCGCGCACGGTATCAAGGGCCCGGACGTGAGCCGTATCCAGCGCGACGGGGTGCTGAACGGCCTGCCGCTGGAGGAGGTCAGCGAGGTGCGGCGCGGACAGCGGTTCGCGTTCGTCATGGACACCAGGCTGTGCGACGGGGCGTTCGCGCTCGCCGAGGACTGCGACATGCTGGTCATCGAGTCGACGTTCCTCGACGAGGACGGGCAACTCGCCGTGGACCACGGCCATCTGACCGCCGGCCAGGCCGCGCGGGTGGCCCGGGAAGCCGGCGTACGGCATCTCGTGCTCACCCACTTCAGCCAGCGCTACTCCGACCCCGGGGGAGAGTTCGAGCGCCAGGCGCGCTCGGCCGGGTTCGAGGGCGAGCTGACCGTGGCGCACGATCTGCTGCGGGTGCCCCTGCCCAAGCGCCGCTAGCCGTGGCGGTTCCGAAACGACGGTGAGGCGGCCGTACGATGCCGTAATGCCCCTCCCCAAAGCGGAACTGCACCTCCATATCGAAGGCACGCTGGAGCCGGAGCTGGCCTTCGAGCTGGCCGCGCGCAACGGCGTGACACTGCCGTACGCCGACACGGACGCGCTCCGTGAGGCGTACCGGTTCGACGACCTCCAGACCTTCCTGGACCTGTACTACGAGATGATGGCGGTCCTGCGCACCGAGCGGGACTTCGCCGACCTCGCCGACGCCTATCTCGCGCGCGCCGCCGCGCAGGGCGTGCGGCACGCGGAGATCTTCTTCGACCCGCAGGCCCACCTCGCGCGCGGCGTGTCCATGGGCACGGTCGTCGAGGGGCTGTGGCGGGGGCTGGAGCGCAGCCAGGACGAGCACGGCGTCTCCACCCGGCTGATCATGTGCTTCCTGCGCGACGAGTCCGCCGAGTCCGCGCTGCGGACGCTGGACGAGGCGAAGCCCTATCTGCACCTGATCACCGGCGTGGGGCTGGACTCGGCCGAGGTCGGCCATCCGCCGGTGAAGTTCCGCGCGGTGTACGAGGCGGCCGCCGCGCTCGGGCTGCGCCGGGTCGCGCACGCGGGCGAGGAGGGCCCGCCGGAGTACATCACCGAGGCGCTGGACGTGCTCGGCGTGGAGCGCGTCGACCACGGGCTGCGCTGCATGGAGGACCCGGCTCTGGTGGCACGCCTGGTCCGGGACCGTGTCCCGCTGACGCTGTGCCCGCTGTCCAACGTCCGGCTGTGCGCGGTCGACGCGCTCGCCGAGCACCCGCTGCCCGCGATGCTGGACGCGGGCCTGCTGTGCACGGTGAACTCCGACGACCCCGCCTACTTCGGCGGCTACGCGGGCGACAACTACACGGCCGTACGCCGGGAGCTGCACCTCACCGACGACGCCCTGCGCCGGCTGGCGCGCAACTCCTTCCTCGCCTCCTTCCTGGAGGACGACGAGGAGCTCAGGGCGCGCTACCTCGCGGAGGTCGAGGCGTACGAGTTCTAGGCGGCAGCCGTCCGCGGGCCCTGGACGGCTGCCGTTCCGTGGGTTCTACGCGGCCGTCGTTCCGCAGGATCTATGCGGCCGTCGTCGTCCGCGGGGTGGGACTCTCCACGGGGATCTCGACCACGGGCAGCGGCCGGCGGCCCGCCCGCAGGGCGACCACCGTCAGCGGTACGGCGATCAACAGCAGTCCGGCCGCCAGGATCGCGCCCATGGCCGGGAAGCCGGCCTGCGCGGAGAGCAGACTGCCGGCCAGCGGGCCCGCGGCCGTGCCCAGCGAGGACGCCGAGCCGGCGAACACCGCCCAGCGGCCGCGCGGGTCGAGGGAGGCGGCGAGGCCGATCAGATACGACAGGACGATCGGGTAGCAGGCGTTCCAGGCGATCTCGCCGCCCGCGCGCGAAGGCGGGCAGGTCGGTGGCGGAGGCGCTGACCACGATGCACCCGGCGATCAGGACCGTACCGGCGCCGACGGGCAGGGCGCGGCCGAGCCGGGGACCGAGTGCCCCGGCGCCGAGGACGCCGAGCAGTCCGGCGCCGAGCGCGACGGCGAAGACCGCGCCGACGGCCGCCTCGGTGAGATGGGCCTGGGTCAGTCCGATACGGCCGCTGACGCTGACTGGCAAGGGGGTGGGTATAAACGCGGTCGCTGTTCGCATACACATCCCTGATTCACATACATGGCTTGCTCCGGCCGTTGGAGGTCGCCCCGTGGCCCACGTCCCGACCGTCGCCGAGGTCCGCCTCGCGCCCGTCCTGGTCGCCGACCCGCCGCTGCTCAACACCCAGGGCGTCCACCAGCCGTACACGCCACGCCTGATCGTCGAGGTCGTGACGGACGACGGGACCACCGGCGTCGGGGAGACCTACGGCGACACCAAGTACCTGGAACTCGCCCGGCCGACGGCCGCGCTGCTGCCCGGGCACCGGGTCGACGACCTCAACGGGCTGTTCACACTGGTGGACAGCGTCGGGGTGGACGCGACGCGGGTCGACGACTCCGTCGACGTCGGCGGGCTGCGCGGCGTCCAGACCGCCGGCAAACTCCGCCTGTCCGTCGTCTCCGCCTTCGAGGTCGCCTGTCTCGACGCGCTCGGCAAGGCGCTCGGGCTGCCCGTGCACGCCCTGCTCGGCGGCAGACTGCGCGACTCCGTCGAGTACAGCGCCTACCTGTTCTACAAGTGGGCCGCCCATCCGGAGGGCGTCCCGGCCGAGCGCGACGACTGGGGCGCGGCCCTCGACCCCGCCTGGATCGTCGAGCAGGCCCGCCGCTTCACCGAGCACCACGGATTCACGTCCTTCAAGCTCAAGGGCGGTGTCCTGCCGCCCGACGAGGAGGTCGCCGCCGTGCGCGCCCTCGCCGGGGCGTTCCCCGGGCGGCCGCTGCGGCTGGACCCCAACGGGGCCTGGTCGGTGGAGACGTCCGTGAAGGTCGCCGACGCCCTGCGGGACGTCCTGGAATACCTGGAGGACCCGGCGCTCGGCACCGCCGCGATGGCCGAGGTCGCCGCGCGCACCGACGTCCCGCTCGCCACCAACATGTGCGTGACGACCTTCGACGAGATCCCCGAGGCGTTCGGCCGGGGTGCCGTGCGGATCGTGCTCTCCGACCACCACTACTGGGGCGGGCTGCGCAACACGCAGCACCTGGCCGCCGTGTGCCGCACCTTAGGCGTCGGGATGTCCATGCACTCCAACACCCACCTCGGCATGAGCCTGGCCGCCATGACCCAGGTCGCGGCCACCCTGCCCGGACTGCGCCACGCCTGCGACTCGCACTACCCCTGGCAGTCCGAGGACGTCCTCACCGAACGGATCGGCTTCACCGGCGGCCGGGTCGCGGTATCCGACGCGCCCGGCCTCGGCGTCGAACTCGACCGCGACCGGCTGGACTTCCTGCACCGGCGCTGGCTGGCGGACGACGGCCGGCTGCGCGACCGCGACGACACGGCGGCGATGCGGGTGGCCCGGCCGGGGTGGGTGACGCCCGGGGTGCCGCGCTGGTAGGACCGTGACCGTGGTGGTGCCGGTGCCGGTGCGGTGCCGACGGCCCGCCCCGGGCGATGTGGTGCACACTGGCCTGAATCCACACCATGTGTCCGCCAGGTGTCAGGAGCGCCATCGTGATCGCGTCCGAGGTGTCCATGGGACAGGGACCGCACCGCAGGTCCCAGGTCGACCCGCTCGCCGGGCTGCGGACGCCCGCGGACCCGCCGTGGGACGTCTACCTCACCGGCACCGTCTTCCTCGACATCATCTTCACCGGGCTGGACTCCGCGCCCGTGCGCGGCACCGAGTCCTGGGCGCGGGGCATGGGCTCCAGCCCCGGCGGCGTCGCCAACATGGCCACCGCCCTCGCCCGGCTCGGGCTGCGCACCTCCCTCGCGGCGGCCTTCGGCGACGACCACTACGGGGAGTACTGCTGGGACGCGCTGGAACAGGGCGAGGGGATCGACCTCGCCTCGTCGCGGACGGTGTCGGGCTGGCACTCGCCGGTCACCGTCTCCATGGCCTACGAGGGGGAGCGCACGATGGTCTCCCACGGCCACGAGCCGCCGCCGGATGAGCCCGCGCCGGACTGCCCGCCCCGGGCGCGGGCCGCCGTCGCCTCCCTCACCCCCGGCAGACGGGCGCCCTGGATCGCGCAGGCCGCGGCGCAGGGGACACGGCTGTTCGCCGACGTCGGCTGGGACGACACCGGCGCGTGGGACCTCGCGGGGCTGGCGGATCTGGAGCACTGCGAGGCCTTCCTGCCCAACGCGCAGGAGGCCATGCGGTACACCCGCACCGGGTGCCCCCGCGCGGCCGCGCATGCCCTGACCTCGTACGTTCCCGTCGTCGTGGTGACCCTCGGGGCGGAGGGGGCGTACGCCGTGGACGGGCGTACGGGGGAGAGCGCCGAGGTCCCCGCCATCGCCGTCGAGGCGCTCGATCCGACCGGGGCGGGGGACGTCTTCGTGGCCGGCTTCGTCACGGGCACCCTCGCGGGCTGGCCGCTCGCGGACCGGCTGGCCTTCGCCGGGCTGACGGCCGCGCTGTCCGTGCAGGAGTTCGGCGGCTCGCTGTCGGCACCGGGCTGGAGCGAGCTGGCCGCCTGGTGGCGCAAGGTCCAGTCCCTGGACGACCAGGACCCCGCCGCCCTCCGCCGCTACGCCTTCCTGGACCCCCTGGTCCCCGACGACTGCGTACGCCCCTGGCCCCTGCGCCGAGCCGTCCCCACCATCGGCTTCGGCAGATCGACGTGAACGGTGCGCGGTGCCCGCGGCGGCGAGGCAGAGCCAAAGGATCCGGGCGGTGCGCGACTCGGCGTGACGAGGTGCCGCCGCGCCCACCCGTGCCGCCCCGGGCGGCACGCATGCCCGCGACGACCCGCGCGCGGGGAACCGCGCGAAGAGCCCGCGACGGCCCGCACCCACCCCACGCACCACGAGCCACCCCCTCCAGACGCGCGGCAAGCGCACCGCGCCCCGTGAAAAGGCCTACGGCGATGTCGGCCCCTCGGCGTACCCTTGAACCCGCGAGGCCGCCCTCAGCCACGCGGCCGTGAAGAGGAGGAAAAGCAGGCCTACAGAGCCGGCCCATGACTCAGACACCCACAGCTCACAGCCCCGCGCAGGGGCAGGCACGAGCACAGTTCACCGTCCCCGCCCAGCATCCGATGGTCACCGTGCTGGGGTCCGGAGACTCCCTCCTGCGCGTGATCGAGAAGGCCTTCCCGGCGGCCGACATCCACGTCCGGGGCAATGAGATCAGCGCGGTCGGCGACGCGGCGGAAGTCGCCCTGATTCAGCGCCTGTTCGACGAGATGATGCTCGTGCTTCGCACCGGGCAGCCGATGACGGAGGACGCAGTGGAACGCTCGATCGCCATGCTGAGGGCGAGCGAGAACGGCGAAGGCCCGGAGGAGACCCCGGCCTCGGTTCTCACGCAGAACATCCTGTCCTCGCGCGGCCGGACCATCCGACCCAAGACCCTCAACCAGAAGCGGTACGTCGACGCGATCGACAAGCACACGATCGTCTTCGGCATCGGCCCCGCCGGTACCGGCAAGACCTACCTCGCCATGGCCAAGGCCGTGCAGGCCCTGCAGTCCAAGCAGGTCAACCGCATCATCCTGACCCGCCCGGCGGTGGAGGCGGGCGAGCGCCTGGGATTCCTGCCCGGCACCCTCTACGAGAAGATCGACCCCTATCTGCGCCCGCTCTACGACGCGCTGCACGACATGCTCGACCCCGACTCCATCCCGAGGCTGATGGCCGCCGGGACGATCGAGGTCGCGCCGCTCGCCTACATGCGCGGACGCACCCTCAACGACGCCTTCATCATTCTCGACGAGGCCCAGAACACCAGCCCCGAACAGATGAAGATGTTCCTCACCCGCCTCGGCTTCGACTCGAAGATCGTGATCACGGGTGACGTGACCCAGGTCGACCTGCCGGGCGGCACCAAGTCCGGCCTGCGCCAGGTCCAGGACATCCTGGACGGCGTCGAGGACGTCCACTTCTCCCGGCTGTCGTCGCAGGATGTCGTCCGCCACAAGCTGGTGGGCCGTATCGTCGACGCGTACGAGTACTACGACAGTCAGCACGGCACGGAGAACGGCGCGCACAAGGGCGGCCGGGGCAAGGCCGGGCACCAGGGGAAGTAGACCGAGCACGACCATGTCGATCGACGTCAACAACGAGTCCGGAACCGAGGTCGACGAGCAGGCGATCCTCGACATCGCCCGCTACGCACTCGCACGGATGCGCATCCACCCGCTCTCCGAGCTCTCGGTGATCGTCGTGGACGCCGACGCCATGGAGCAGCTGCACATCCAGTGGATGGACCTGCCCGGGCCCACCGATGTCATGTCCTTTCCCATGGACGAGCTCCGGCCGCCCGGCAAGGACGACGACGAGCCCCCGCAGGGCCTGCTCGGCGACATCGTGCTGTGCCCGGAGGTCGCCGCCAAGCAGGGCGCCGAGGCGGACACGCAGCACACCATGGACGAGGAGCTCCAGCTGCTCACCGTCCACGGTGTGCTGCACCTGCTCGGCTACGACCACGAGGAGCCCGACGAGAAGGCCGAGATGTTCGGCCTCCAGGCGGCCATCGTGGACGGCTGGCGGCAGGAGAAGGGCCTGAGCGGCCCGTCCCCCGCGCCGACCGTCTCGTAGAGCGGTCGAGCCGTCCATGAGTCCTCAACTCGTTCTCGGCGCGATCCTGCTGGTCGTCGTCGCCTGGCTCGCCGCCTGCGCCGAGGCCGGCATCGCCCGGGTCTCCAGCTTCCGCGCCGACGAGGCCGTCAAGTCCGGCCGCCGCGGCAGCGCCCGGCTCGCGCAGGTGGCCGCCGACCCCACCCGCTACCTCAACGTGGCGCTGCTGGTCCGCGTCGTCTGCGAGATGGCCGCCGCCGCCCTGGTCACCTACGCATGCCTGGCGGAGTTCGACTCCACCGCCGAGGCCCTGCTGGTCGCCATCGCGGTCATGGTCCTGGTGTCGTACGTCGCCGTCGGGGTGTCCCCGCGCACCATCGGCCGCCAGCACCCGCTGAACACCGCCACGGCGGCGGCGTACGTGCTGCTGCCGCTGGCCCGGGTGATGGGCCCGATCCCGTCGCTGCTGATCCTCATCGGCAACGCCCTCACCCCCGGCAAGGGCTTCCGCCGTGGCCCGTTCGCCTCCGAGGCCGAGCTGCGCGCGCTGGTCGACCTCGCCGAGCAGGAGTCCCTCATCGAGGACGAGGAGCGCCGCATGGTGCACTCCGTCTTCGAGCTCGGCGACACCCTGGTGCGCGAGGTGATGGTGCCGCGCACCGACCTCGTCGTCATCGAGCGCTACAAGACCATCCGCCAGGCCCTCACCCTCGCCCTGCGCTCCGGGTTCTCCCGGATACCCGTGACCGGCGAGAGCGAGGACGACATCGTCGGGATCGTCTATCTGAAGGACCTGGCCCGCAAGACGCACATCAGCCGCGACGCCGAGTCCGAACTGGTGTCGACCGCGATGCGCCCGGCGTTCTTCGTGCCCGACACCAAGAACGCGGGCGACCTGCTGCGCGAGATGCAGAAGGAGCGCAACCACGTCGCCGTCGTCGTCGACGAGTACGGCGGCACCGCCGGCATCGTCACCATCGAGGACATCCTGGAAGAGATCGTCGGCGAGATCACCGACGAGTACGACCGGGAACTGCCGCCCGTGGAGAACCTCGGCGAGGACCGCCACCGGGTCACCGCCCGCCTCGACATCACCGACCTCGGCGAGCTGTACGGCCTGGAGGAGTACGACGACGAGGACGTGGAGACCGTCGGCGGTCTGCTCGCCAAGGCCCTCGGCCGGGTGCCCATCGCCGGTGCCTCCTCGACGGTCGAGCTGCCCGACGGGCGCGAGCTCCGGCTGACCGCGGAGTCCTCGGCGGGCCGCCGCAACAAGATCGTGACCGTGCTGGTGGAGCCGGTCGCACCGGTCGCGCCCCCCGAGGAGCGACCGGAGTGACGCCCCAGGAACTGCGCGCCTTCTGTCTGTCGTTCAACGCGGCGGTGGAGGACTTCCCGTTCCGCCCGGAGATCTCCGTCTTCAAGGTCCGGGGCAAGCTCTTCGCCCTCACCGACCTGGGCGCGCGGCCCCTGACGGTCAACCTCAAGTGCGACCCGGAGGACGCCCTGCGGCTGCGCACCGAGCACGAGGGCCTGATCGTCCCCGGCTACCACATGAACAAACGCCACTGGAACACGGTGACCGTCGACGGCGACCTGCCCGACGGCATGGTCCGCGAGCTCATCGAGGACTCCTACGACCTCGTCGTCGCGGGCCTGCCCCGAGCCGACCGCCTCCGCCTCGACCGGCCCTAGGGCAGGTCCGGCACATTCCCGTCGGACAGCCTGGCGATGTACCCCGTCGCGGGGTGAGCTTCGCGGGGCTACGTATCCTCGACCCATGACCGACAGCAACGCGCTCGACCCCGAGGACCGCAAGATCGTCACCCTGGCGCGCTCGGCGCGCGCCCGCAACGGTGTGGCGGAGGGCGCGGCCGTCCGCGACGAGACCGGTCGGACCTATGTCGCCGGGACCGTCGAGCTGGACTCGCTCAAGCTCAGCGCCCTGCGCACCGCGGTGGCGATGGCCGTCGCGTCCGGCGCGAAGTCGCTGGAGGCCGCTGCCGTGGTGACGGCCGGCGAGTCCGTGTCCGACCAGGACCTGGCCGCCGTGCGTGACCTTGGTGGTGCGGGGACGCCCGTGCTGGTCGCGGGGCTGGACGGAGCCGTGCGGGTGTCCTTGACCGCGGGTTGAGCGGGGCGACGGGGGCCGGCGTGAGGGTCCGGTCGCGGGGTTCGTCGTGGTGGTTCGAGCGGTTCCCCGCGCCCCTGGGCACGTGCCCCCCGGGGACGGTTCCGGCTCAGAGCGCGTCCGGGCCCCGCTCGCCGGTGCGCACCCGCACGACCGTGTCGACCGGCAGCGCCCACACCTTGCCGTCGCCGATCTTGCCGGTGTGCGCGGCCTTCACGACGGCGTCGATCACGTCGTCGGCGTCCGCGTCCTCGACGACGACCTCGATCCGGACCTTGGGCACGAGGTCGACCTGGTACTCGGCGCCGCGGTAGACCTCGGTGTGGCCGCGCTGCCGGCCGTAACCGCTGGCCTCGGTGACGGTCAGGCCCCGCACGCCGAGCTCCTGAAGGGCGTTCTTCACCTCGTCGAGGCGGTACGGCTTGACGATCGCGGTGATGAGCTTCATGCCTGGGGCCTGACCTTCTGAGCGGTGGGGACGACGGAGTGGGCGACCGGGGCGCCGTGCCCCAGGACGCCGTGATCGTATGCGGTCTCCGCGTGCACCGTAAGGTCCAGGCCGGTGTGCTCCTGGTCCTCGTCGGCCCGGAAGCCCAGCACCTTGTCGATCAGCTTGGCGAGGCCGTAGGTGACCGCGAAGGCGTACGCCCCGACGGCGACGACCGCCACGAGCTGCTTGCCGAGCTGGCCGAGTCCGCCGCCGTGGAGCAGGCCCTCGGCGCCACCGGTCATGGACTCCACCGCGAAGACGCCGATCAACAGGGTGCCGACGACACCGCCGACCAGGTGCACACCGACGACGTCGAGGGAGTCGTCGTAGTCGAACTTGAACTTCCAGCTCACGGCGTAGGAGCAGACGACACCGGCGACGAGGCCGACGACGAGCGCGCCGAGCAGGGACACCGAGCCGCAGGACGGCGTGATCGCCACCAGGCCGGCGACCGCGCCGGAGGCGGCGCCCAGGGTGGTGGGGTGGCCGTCGCGCCTCTGCTCGACGAACAGCCAGCCCAGCAGGCCCGTGCAGCCCGCGGCGAGGGTGTTGAGGAAGGCGGCGGCGGCCAGACCGTTGGCGCCCAGGGCCGAGCCCGCGTTGAAGCCGAACCAGCCGAACCACAGCAGACCGGCCCCCAGCACCACCATGGGCAGGTTGTGCGGGCGCATGGCGTCCTTCTTGAAGCCCAGCCGCGGGCCCAGGACCAGGCACAGGGCGAGGCCCGAGGCGCCCGAGGTGATCTCCACGGGCAGGCCGCCCGCGAAGT
The DNA here is from genome assembly GCF_040612135.1 of Streptomyces sp. NPDC006458. Taxonomy (NCBI): domain Bacteria; kingdom Bacillati; phylum Actinomycetota; class Actinomycetes; order Kitasatosporales; family Streptomycetaceae; genus Streptomyces; species Streptomyces sp. NPDC006458. The sequence goes on from NZ_JBEXPR010000001.1 coordinate 435,698, forward strand.
CCAGCGCGCCCAGCTCGGCGACGATCCAGCCGCCCGGACCCCACACCCAGTGGGCGACCGGGACGTATACCAGCAGCGCCCACACCGGCACGAACACCAGCCACGCCCCGAACTTGGTCCGGTCCGCGACGGCACCGCTGATCAGCGCGGCCGTGATGATCGCGAAGGTGAGCTGGAAGGTGGCGAAGAGCACGGTGGGGACCGTGCCCTGGACGCTGTCCGGGCCGAGGCCCGCCATGCCGAGGTGCTCCAGGCCGCCGATGAGCCCGCCGCCCGCGTCCTCGTCGAAGGCGAGCGAGTAGCCGGCCGCCAGCCACACGACCGTGACCAGCGCGATCGACACGAAGCTCATCATCAGCATGTTGAGAACGCTCTTGGCGCGGACCATGCCCCCGTAGAACAGGGCCAGGCCCGGGGTCATCAGCAGGACGAGGGCGGTGGCGGCGAGCAGCCAGGCCGTGTCGCCGGTGTCGACGTGCGCTGCGGCAAGGGTGGTCACGGTCGTCTCCAACGGGTGGGGGTTGCGTCAGAGATTCACCGCTGTCGGTTTCCGGTCGCGTACAGATGTGTTTCCGTGACGTTTCGTTGCCGACGGGTTTCCGGGACCTCACCGTGGACGTCGTACGGACCGGGCCTTCGCGCCGGTGGTGCGGCGCGGCTTCGGGGATCAGGGAGAATGGGCGGCATGAGCGTTCGCACCCAGTCATCCGAACAGCCGGCCGAGGCAGTACACCGGGCCGGTTTCGCGTGCTTCGTGGGACGGCCCAACGCGGGCAAGTCCACCCTCACGAACGCTCTCGTCGGGCAGAAGGTGGCGATCACCGCCAACCAGCCGCAGACGACCCGGCACACGGTACGGGGGATCGTGCACCGCCCGGACGCCCAGCTGATCCTGGTGGACACCCCCGGGCTGCACAAGCCGCGCACCCTGCTGGGCGAGCGGCTGAACGACGTGGTCAGGACGACCTGGGCCGAGGTCGACGTGATCGGCTTCTGTCTCCCGGCGAACGAGAAGATCGGCCCCGGTGACCGCTTCATCGCGAAGGAGCTGGCGGGGATCAAGAAGTCCCCGAAGGTCGCCATCGTCACGAAGACGGACCTCGTCGACTCCAAGTCCCTCGCCGAGCAGCTGATCGCGATCGACCAGCTGGGCAAGGAGCTGGGCATCGAGTGGGCGCAGATCGTCCCGGTGTCGGCGACCGCGAACAAGCAGGTCGACCTGCTGGCGGACCTGCTGATCCCGATGCTGCCCGAGGGTCCCGCCCTCTACCCCGAGGGTGACCTCACCGACGAGCCCGAGCAGGTCATGATCGCGGAGCTGATCCGCGAGGCCGCGCTGGAGGGCGTGCGCGACGAGCTGCCGCACTCCATCGCCGTCGTCGTCGAGGAGATGCTCCCGCGCGAGGACCGCCCCGCCGACAAGCCCCTCCTCGACATCCACGCCAACGTCTACATCGAGCGCCCCAGCCAGAAGGGCATCATCATCGGCCCCAAGGGCAAGCGCCTGAAGGAGGTCGGCATCAAGTCCCGCAAGCAGATCGAGGCCCTCCTCGGCACGCCGGTCTTCCTGGACCTGCATGTGAAGGTCGCCAAGGACTGGCAGCGCGACCCCAAGCAGCTGCGGCGACTGGGGTTCTGAGGGCCGGCACCCGAGGCGCCTCGGGCGGCCCGGGTTCCGCGGGCCGCCGGGTCGGGGACACGAAGTCGGGGCCGGGGACCGCGGTGTTCGGTGGCCACGATCACGATCACGATCACGTCCACGGCCTCGGATCTGCGCCGTGCGCAGCAGCGCGGCGAAGGCGAAGGCGAACTGGGCCGCCGCGCAGCGGCTGCACATGGGGCATCATGCGGACGTGGCTCAGGCGCTGCTGCGCATGCTGCATGCTCCTGGTGCGGGCGGGCGGGTGTACAACGTCGCCGACGACGCTCCCGTGACCGCGGTCGAGCTGCATCAGCTCAACGGGGTGGGGATGCCGGAGGCGCTGTACGAGCAGGTGGATCCGGATCCCTGGCGCGGGATGCTGTCCACCGGGCGGATCCGGCGGGAGCTGGGGTACCGGCCGTTGTATCCGAGTGTGTACGCGGCTCGGGACGCGGGGGCGTTGTAGCGCCTTTGCGGTGACCCCTTGCCTCAAGTGGCGTCCGCCGCTTCATCGGGGCTTGTCGCGCGGTTCCCCGCGCCCCTGGAAGCGAGCGCGGTTCCCCGCGCCCCTCAAGCGGGGCGCTGTTCCTGGAGCGTGTTCCGGTACCAGGTGTAGGACGCCTTCGGGGTTCGGGTCCGGGTTGCGTAGTCGACGTGGACCAGGCCGAATCTGCGCTCGTAGCCCTCCGCCCACTCGAAGTTGTCCAGCAGGGACCACACGAAGTACCCGCGGACGTCGACTCCCGCCTCGATCGCGCGGTGCAGGGCGCGGAGGTGGCCGTCCAGGTAGCTGATGCGGGCCTGGTCGTCCAGGCCCTCGTAGGAGCAGCCGTTCTCGGTGATGACGACGGGCGGGAGGCGGTCGGCGTAGCGGTCGCGGAAGTCCGTCAGCAGTTCGGTGAGTGCCGACGGGACCACCGGCCAGCCGAAGTCCGTCCTCGGGACGTCCTCGATCTCCCGTACCGAGAAGGGGAGTTCGGCCGGCATCCGGACACCGCCGAAGTCGATCTCCGTGCCCTGGGGGGCGCCCACCCGGGTCGGGGCGTAGTAGTTGACGCCGTACCAGTCGACCGGCTCCCCGATGACCTTCAGGTCGGCGGCCACGTCGCCCGGCATCGACTCGGCGATGCCCTCCGGGTACCGGCCGAGCAGGACCGGGTCCGCGAAGAGGCGGTTCAGCAGCAGGTCGTAGAAGCCGGCCGCCTCCAGGTCCGCCTCGTCACGGGAGGCGGGCCAGGTCGGTCCGTGGGAGTTGGCGATGCCGATGTCCGAGGCGCCGGCCGCGCGCAGGGCCTGGACGGCCAGGCCGTGCGCGAGGAGCTGGTGGTGGGCGACCGGCAGGGCGTCGAACAGCAGCTGCCGGCCCGGGGCGTGGACGCCGAGGGCATGGCCCAGAAGGGTGTGCTCGGCGGGCTCGTTGAGGGTGATCCACTTGCGCACGCGGTCGCCCAGCCGGTCGGCGACGACCGACACGTACTCCGCCAGCCGCGTGGCCGTGTCCCGCTCCAGCCAGTCGTGCGTGACCGGCAGGTCCCAGTGGAAGAGGGTCGGCACCGGGCGGACCCCCGCCGCGCACAGCTCGTCCACCAGCCGGTCGTAGAAGTCCAGGCCGCCGGGGGAGTTCACCCGCGGCCAGGAGACGGAGAACCGGTACGCGTCCACGCCCAGCCCGGCCAGCAGCGCCACGTCCTCGCGGTAGCGGTGGTAGTGGTCGCAGGCCACGGCCGCCGTCGAGCCGTCCTTCACCCGGCCCGGTACGGCCGTGAACTCGTCCCAGACGGAGGGGCCGCGCAGGTCCGCGGCACCCTCGATCTGATGGGCCGAGGTCGACACGCCCCACAGGAAGCCGGCCGGGAACCGGGGCATCGGGTCGCGCTCTTGAGTCGCCATGCGCCGGATCATCCGTACCGCCGGTAACGGAAGTCAACGGGCAGGCGGGAGGAACCGCTACGCGCCTTCCTTGAGCACCCTGCTGATCAGGCTGCGCTGGTCGTCGGTGAGCCGTGGGTCCGCGCAGTACACGGTCTTCCCGTCCACCGTGATCTGGTAGCTGAACCCGTCGGGCACGCCGACCGGGGGCGTGCCCCGGCCGTCCGCCAGCGCGCTGTCGACCAGGGCCTGCCACTCGTGGGCGTCGGCGCGGCCCGAGGTGTCCACCTCGGCATGCCGCTCGATGCCCCCGAAACCTCCTGTGCGCCGCACGAGAATCCGCATGGTTCCTGTCTAGTACGGAACTACGGCGTGCGCACGCCGACCTGCTCCCAGGCCTTGGTGACGGCCTGGAGCTCGTCGCCCTCGTGGTAGCGGTCCCGGGCCGCCTCGACGGTGAGGCCCGCGAAGTCCTCGAACTGCGCGTCCTCGGTCAGCCGGCCGCCGGTCAGCACGTCGTACCAGATCTGCCCGGCCCGCTCCCAGGCGTTGCCGCCGAGGGCGGTGGCGGCCAGGTAGAAGGCGTGGTTGGGGATGCCGGAGTTGATGTGCACGCCGCCGTTGTCGCGGCCGGTGTGGACGTAGCCGTCCATGGTGGAGGGCTGCGGGTCCTTGCCGAGGACGTCGTCGTCGTAGGCGGAGCCCGGTTCCTTCATCGAGCGCAGGGCCGTGCCGGTGACGCGCTCGGCGAGCAGGCCCGCGCCGATCAGCCAGTCGGCCTCGGTGGCGCTCTGGCCGAGGGTGTACTGCTTGATCAGCGAGCCGAAGACGTCGGACAGCGACTCGTTGAGGGCGCCGGACTGGCCGAAGTAGGCGAGGTTCGCGGTGTACTGGGTGACGCCGTGGGCGAGTTCGTGGCCGATGACGTCGATGGGGATGGTGAAGTCGAGGAAGATCTCCCCGTCCCCGTCACCGAACACCATCTGCTCGCCGTTCCAGAAGGCGTTGTTGTAGTCCTCGTCGTAGTGGACCGTGGCGTCCAGCGGGAGGCCGTTGCCGTCGATCGAGTCGCGCGCGAAGGCCTTCTGGAACAGCTCGAAGGTGGCGCCGAGTCCCGCGTAGGCGCGGTTGACGGTCGCGTCCTTGCCGGGCTCCTGGCCCTCGGCGCGGACCTTCTTGCCGGGCAGGTTCGTCCGGTGCCGGGCGTCGTGGATCGTGCGGTGCGGCTTCCCGGTCTCCGCCTCGGCCGGCGCGGCGATCGCGGGCGCACCGATCACCGTGGTCAGGCGGCGCTGGGTGCGTTCGAAGGCGTCGCGCTGGAGGGTCCGGCGGGCGGGTCCGGCGAGCGCGGGATCCTCGGCGCGGGCGAGCCGGTCGAGGACGTGGGGTGGAACGATGGTGCAGAAGACGGGCTCGAAGCCCCCGTTCGTCGTCATGCCGGAACCCTTGCACCGGGTGAGCCGACTGTCACTACCTGCAACCATGATTGGTGAAATGTGGGGATGCGGGGGGTCGGGGTGGTTGCTCTGTGCTATCGGCCGCGGGTCGACTGTTGCCGGTCGCGCACCGCCCCGCGACCCTGGGGCGGCGGGCCGGCGGGTCGCGCCCTCGCGGTGGAGCCGCGCATCGGCACTGCCCCGCGACCCTGGGGCGGCCGGGCGGCGGGCGTGATGTGGCGCACCTTTTGTCCGAATCGACCGGCCGGTCCCGCATACTGATACACACCGCCGCAACCGGGAGTACTCGGCTAGCATGCTGCGCATCATGCGTTTCGGGCTGCTTCTTCTTAGCTGCCGCGGCGAGGGCCTGTAGTTCAGGTCGACTCCCTCCCCGCGGAGCTTCGCGTTGCGTGTCGGCCGTCCATCCGGACACCAACCGGACACCAAGAGGAGCCCCGCACTCATGGCGAACCGCCAGCAGCCCAGCACGATGCCGGTCCACAAGTACGGTCAGTACGAGCAGGTCGACATCTCCGACCGGACCTGGCCGAACCGGCGGATCACCACCGCCCCCCGCTGGCTCTCCACCGACCTGCGCGACGGCAACCAGGCCCTGATCGACCCGATGTCGCCCGAGCGCAAGCGCCGGATGTTCGACCAGCTGGTCAAGATGGGCTACAAGGAGATCGAGGTCGGCTTCCCCGCCTCCGGCCAGACCGACTTCGACTTCGTGCGCTCCATCATCGAGGAGCCCGGCGCGATCCCCGACGACGTCACCATCTCCGTACTGACCCAGGCCCGTGAGGACCTGATCGAGCGGACCGTGGAGTCCCTGAAGGGCGCCCGCCGGGCGACCGTCCACCTGTACAACGCCACCGCGCCCGTCTTCCGCCGGGTCGTCTTCCGCGGCTCCAAGGACGACATCAAGCAGATCGCCGTCGACGGCACCCGCCTGGTCGTCGAGTACGCCGAGAAGCTGCTGGGCCCGGAGACCGAGTTCGGCTTCCAGTACAGCCCGGAGATCTTCACCGACACCGAGCTGGACTTCGCGCTGGAGGTCTGCGAGGCGGTGATGGACGTCTACCAGCCGGGTCCGGGCCGCGAGATCATCCTCAACCTGCCCGCCACCGTCGAGCGTTCGACGCCCTCCACGCACGCGGACCGCTTCGAGTGGATGCACCGCAACCTGTCCCGCCGCGAGTACGTCGTCCTGTCGATCCACCCGCACAACGACCGGGGCACCGCCGTCGCCGCCGCCGAGCTGGCCCTGATGGCCGGCGCCGACCGCGTCGAGGGCTGCCTGTTCGGACAGGGCGAGCGCACCGGCAACGTCGACCTGGTCACCCTGGGCATGAACCTGTTCTCCCAGGGCGTCGACCCGCAGATCGACTTCTCCGACATCGACGAGATCCGTCGTACGTGGGAGTACTGCAACCAGATGGAGGTCCACCCGCGCCACCCGTACGTGGGCGACCTGGTCTACACGTCCTTCTCCGGCTCCCACCAGGACGCCATCAAGAAGGGCTTCGACGCGATGGAGGCCGACGCGGCCGCCAAGGGCGTCACCGTCGACGACATCGAGTGGGCGGTCCCGTACCTGCCGATCGACCCCAAGGACGTCGGCCGCTCCTACGAGGCGGTCATCCGGGTCAACTCGCAGTCCGGCAAGGGCGGCATCGCCTACGTCCTGAAGAACGACCACAAGCTGGACCTGCCCCGCCGGATGCAGATCGAGTTCTCGAAGCTCATCCAGGCCAAGACGGACGCCGAGGGCGGCGAGGTCACGCCCAAGGACATCTGGGCGGTCTTCCAGGACGAGTACCTGCCGAACCCCGAGAACCCGTGGGGCCGCATCCAGGTGCGCACGGGCCAGTCGACCACCGACACCGACGGCGTGGACACGCTCAAGGTGGAGGCCACGGTCGACGGCGTCGACACCGTCCTGGCCGGTACCGGCAACGGTCCGATCTCGGCCTTCTTCGACGCCCTGCAGTCCATCGGCATCGACGTACGCCTGCTGGACTACCAGGAGCACACGATGAGCGAGGGCGCCTCCGCGCAGGCCGCCTCGTACATCGAATGCGCGATCGACGGCAAGGTCCTGTGGGGCATCGGCATCGACGCGAACACGACGCGCGCTTCGCTGAAGGCGGTCGTCTCCGCCGTGAACCGCGCCGCCCGCTGACCTCGCCGGACCGGCCGCAGAGCCTGGTTCCGGGCCGCTTCGGGTGCCCCGTCCGCCGGTCGTCCGGCGGGCGGGGCACCGTCGTTTACCGGCCAAGTGAGACCCCAGGTCACGGATCGGTCTCGTCACAGGTACTGACTGCGCCTCCGTACTGTGGCTAACATCACGCCAGCGCGGCGACGTTGCCGCGGGCCTACGGAGGTGCGACGTGCTGCCAGGACGGGGACGAGACGGCCGTGCCGACAGGGATGCGCGCATCCTGGGCACCCGCACCGTATGGACCGCCGTGGGCGACGGAGAGTTCTTCTGCCCCGGCTGCGGGGGCGACCGCAACTACCAGCGGCTGACCGGCCGCCGCCGCTTCACCGTGCTGGGCGTGCCCGTCGTGGCGCGCGGCGAGACCGGGCCGGCGGTGGAGTGCGCCGCCTGCCACCACCGCTACGGCACCGACGTCCTCGACCACCCCACCACCGGCCGCTTCTCCGCGATGCTCCGGGACGCCGTGCACACGGTCGCCCTCGCGGTGCTGGCCGCGGGCGGCGGACCCCGCACCCAGCTCGCCCTGACCGCCGCCGCCTCGGCCGTCCGGCGGGCCGGCTTCGACGACTGCACCGAGGAACAGCTCAACGCTCTGGTCGAGGCGCTCGCCGCGGACACCGGCCGGGTCTACGACGTCCCCTGCGGGCCCGGTCTGGCCATAGAGCTCCACGAGGCCCTCGACCCGCTCACCCCGCATCTCGCCCCGGCCGGCCGCGAGTCGATCCTCCTCGAGGGCGCCCGCATCGCCCTCGCCGACGGCCCGTACACCCCCGCTGAGCGCGAGGTCCTCGCCACGGTCGGGTCCGCGCTGACCATCACGGCCGAAGAGGTGACCCGGCTGCTCGCGGTGGCCTGCACCCCCTCCTGAACCGGCACCTCGCCTTTCCCCTACTCCCCCGGGAGTACGCGGGCCCGCACGTCACCCCCGGCAGTACCCCCGAACTCGCCCTCGCGCGCGACGATCCGGCCCCGTCCGGACGGGAGTCTGGAGGACATCCAGACATCCGTGCCGGAGGGAGGGCCCGATCCATGGGGGCCGCAACAACACAGACGAGACGACGAGCGGTGCCCTGGCTGCTGCTCGCGCTGTGGATCGGGGTGCTCGCCGTCGCCTCGCCGTTCGCCGCGAAGCTCGCCGACGTGCAGCACGACCGGATCACCGACTACCTGCCCGCGAGCGCCGACTCCACGAAGGTGGCCGAGCTCCAGGAACAGCTGCCCGGCGGCGAGACCACCCAGCTGGTGCTCGTCTACCACCGCGACGGCGGCCTCACCCCGGCCGACCGCGAGACCGCCGAACGGCAGGTCGCCCGGATCGCCGGCGAGCACGAGCTGACCGCCGCCCCGCGGAGCGTGCCCGCCGGGGACGGCGCGACGCTCATGTACCCCATGGCCACCAACGAGCCCGGCTCCGACGAGGACCTGCGCGACGCGTTCGTCGAGGACGTCCGCGAGAGCGCGCACTCCGCGGACGGCCTCACCGTCGAGGTCGGCGGCCCCGGCGCACTGAACACCGACGCCGCCAAGGTCTACGACTCCCTCGGCGGCCCCCTGCTCTACACCACCGTCGGCGTCGTCGCCGTCCTGCTGATCCTCATCTACCGCAGCCCCGTGCTGTGGCTGGTCCCCCTGGTCGTCGCCGGTGTCGCCGACTATCTGTCCATGGGCGTCGCCTACGGCCTCAACCAGGCCTTCGGCACCTCCGTCTCCGGACAGAGCTCCGGCATCATGACGATCCTGGTGTTCGGCGCGGGCACCGACTACGCCCTGCTCCTCGTCTCCCGCTACCGCGAGGAACTGCGCCGCATCGAGCGGCCGTACGAGGCCATGAAGGCGGCCCTGCGCGGCTGCGGCCCCGCCGTGCTCGCCTCCTCCGGCACCGTCGCCGCCGGACTGCTGTGCCTGCTGGCCGCCGACCTGAACTCCAACCGCGGCATGGGCCCCCTCGGCACCGTGGGTGTCCTGTGCGCGCTCGTCGCGATGCTCACCCTGCTGCCCGCGATCCTGGTGCTGCTCGGCCGACGCGTGTTCTGGCCGCTGGTCCCGGCCTTCGGCAGCACGCCCACGGCCCGCCGCTCGCTGTTCGCCGCGATGGGCAGCTCGGCCGGCCGCCGCCCGGTGACCGTCCTGGTCTCCGGCGCCCTGGCGCTCGGCGCGCTCGCCCTCGGTGCCCTCAACCTGCCCAGCAGCCTGAAGCAGGAGGACTCCTTCGTCGACCGGCCGGAGTCCGTCGCCGCCATGCGGACCCTGGCCGCCGCCTACCCCGAGAGCTCCGCACAGCCCATCACCGTGATGACCCCGGCCGGGCGCGCCGAGGCCACCGTCACCGCGATCCGCGCCACCGACGGCGTCGACAGCGCGTCCAGGGGCCGCACCGGCGAGGGCTGGACGGAGATCTCCGTCCTCGCCTCCGCCCCGCCGCAGACCCCCGCGGAGACCCGCACGATCGAGGCACTGCGCGAGAAGCTCGACGGCTCCTACGTCGGCGGACCCAGTGCCCAGCAGCTCGACCTGAAGGACACCAACGCCCGCGACCGGCTCGTGGTCGTGCCGATCGTCCTCGTCTCCGTCCTGCTCATCCTCATCGCCCTGCTGCGCTCCCTGGTCGCCCCGCTGCTGCTGGTGGCCGCCGTGGTCGCGGTGTGGGGCGCCGCCCTCGGCCTCGGCGGACTGGTGTTCGGGCCGGTGTTCGGCTTCGACGGCACCGACCCCGGACTCGGGCTGCTGTCCTTCGTGTTCCTGGTCGCCCTCGGCGTCGACTACGGCATCTTCCTGATGCACCGCATGCGCGAGGAGTCCCTGGCGGGCGCCGAACCCGCGGCGGCCGCGCTCACCGCGCTGCGCACCACCGGCGGGGTCATCGCCTCGGCGGGCCTGGTCCTCGCCGCGACCTTCTCGGTGCTGATGAACATGGGCCTGGTCCAGCTCGTCGAACTCGGCTTCGTCATCGCGGTCGGCGTCCTGCTGGACACCTTCCTGGTGCGCACCTACCTCGTCACCAGCGCGAGCGTGGCCCTCGGCCGCAAGGTGTGGTGGCCGGGGCCGATGTCCAGGGCACCCGTGCCCGAGGCCGCCGCGCGCCAGCCGGAACGCGTGTGACCCGCCCCGCCCCGCGGCACCGCGGATGACCCGAAGGCGCCCCTGCCTGCCGGAGGGGCGCCTTCCTCACGGAAGATGTGACCGTGCCCGAAGCAGCCTCGAAACCCCGCGTCGGCGAGCGGATCATGGCGGCGATCAACCGTGACCCGCTCACGGCCCCGCACGCCCTGCGCAACGACGCCCTCCTCGCGCTGACGGCCGCCGTCCACGCCGTCGTCGTCGCCCTGACCACCCACGACGGGCGACAGCCCGACGCCCTCGGCTGGACGCTGCTGCTCGCCGCGCAGGTCGCCGTGGTGTGGCGGCGGCGCCACCCGCTGCTGGTGCTGACCGCCGTGGTCGCGCTGATCGCGCCCTACCACGGCCTCGACTTCAACCACGCGGCGCCGACCGCGGCCGCGTACGTGGCGCTGTACACCGTCGCCGTCACCAGCGCTCCCCGCAACACCCTGCTGATCACCGCGACGGTCCTCGGGGTGGTGATCAGCATCATGCTGGCCGTCAACACCCACAAGGCGCTGGAACTGCTGAAGGTCTCCGGCTGGCTGATCGCCGTGGTCTTCGCGGGCATCAGCGTGCGCGGCTACCGACAGTACGTCGCCGCCGTCGTCGAACGCGCCGAACGCGCCGAGCGCACCCGTGAGGAGGAGGCCCGCCGCCGGGTCGCCGAGGAACGGCTGCGCATCGCCCGCGACCTGCACGACCTGCTCGCCCACACCATCACCCTGATCGGTGTGCAGACCTCCGTCGCCGCGCATGTGCTGAACGCCGACCCCGGCCGCCTGGACCGCGCGGCCGTCGCCAGGTCCCTGGACGACATCGCCGAGACCTGCCGCACCGCCCGCGGCGAACTGCGCACCACCCTGGAGGTGCTGCGCGAGCACGGCATCCCCGACGGGCGCGAGCCGCTGCCGGGCCTCGGCGGACTGGACGGCCTGGTGGAGGCCGCGCGGGCCGCCGGGGCCAAGGTCGACCTCGCCGTCGATGCCGACGCCGTGCCGCCCGCGGTGGGCGCGGCCGCCTACCGGATCGTGCAGGAGGCCCTCACCAACGCCGTACGGCACGGCGGGCGCGAGGACCTCGGCATCCGGGTCGGGGTGCGCTCCGGGGAGGGCGCGCTGCGGGTCACCGTCACCGACGACGGGGCCGGCGCCGGCGGGGGCACCCCCGGCTTCGGGCTGGTCGGCATGCGCGAGCGGGCCCGCAGCGTCGGCGGCACCGTGGACGCCGGGCCGCTGCCCGAGGAGGGCTTCGAGGTCAGTGCCGTCCTGCCGCTGGGAGGAGTCCAGTGACGATCCGCGTCCTGCTCGCCGACGACCAGACCCTCGTCCGGGCCGCCTTCGCCATGCTCGTCGAGTCCGCCCAGGACATGGCGGTCGTCGGACAGGCCGGCAACGGCCGGGAGGCCGTGGAACTGGCCCGCAGCGAGCGCGCCGACCTGGTGGTGATGGACATCCGCATGCCCGACCTCGACGGCATCGAGGCCACCCGGCTGATCGCCGCCGACGAGGACCTGGCCGGGGTGAGGGTCCTGGTGCTCACCACCTACGACACGGACGAGCACATCGTCGAGGCGCTGCGCGCGGGCGCCTCCGGCTTCCTGGTGAAGGACACCCGTCCGGCCGAACTCCTGGAGGCGATCCGCACGGTGGCCGGCGGGGACGCCCTCCTGTCGCCCGGACCGACCTCCCGGCTCATCGCCCGCTTCCTGCGCAGCCCCTCCGCCACCCCCGCCGAGGGCGGCCCCGAGCGCCTGTCCGAGCGCGAGCGCGAGGTGCTCACCCTGGTCGCCCGCGGCCTGAACAACACCGAGATCGGCGAGGCACTGGGGCTGAGCCCGCTGACCGCGAAGACCCACGTCAGCCGCATCATGGGCAAGTTGGGCGCCCGCGACCGGGCACAACTGGTCATCGTGGCGTACGAGTCGGGGCTGGTGACGCCGGGAACGTCATAAAGGGGTAAATCCTACGATCTGTCAGGAGTCGTGCGATCATCGGGATCTAGTGCCCCGGCAGGCAGCGTTTGCCCGGGGCGAACGTTGCCTGTCGGGGCACTGGGCTACCCGTGAGGGAGAGGGATGACCCGTCTGAGCCGTACCCTCCTCGTCGCCTCCGTTCTTCTCGGCCCGATCTCGGTGCCGGTGTCCGCCTCCGCCGCGACCGCCTGCACGGGGTCCGTCCCCTATGTCGCCGGACAGGGCGGCTACGCCGCCTACCGCGTCCCGGCCGCCGTCACCACCGACCTCGGCACGGTCCTCGCCTTCGCCGAGGGCCGCCGGGACGGAGCGGGCGACACCGGCACCATCGACGTGGTGCTGCGCCGCTCCCGCGACGGCGGCTGCACCTGGGGCCCCCTTGCGGTCGTGGCCGCGGGGGAGGGCGACACCCGGGGCAACCCGGCGCCCGTGGTCGACCCGTGGACCGGCGCCGTCGTCCTCGTCACCTCGTACAACAGCGGTGCCGTGACCGAGGAGCAGATCATGCGCGGCGAGGTCACTGACGCGCAGAGCCGCCGGGTGTTCGTGCAGCGCAGCCGGGACGACGGCCGCAGCTTCAGCTCGCCGCGGGAGATCACCGCGCAGGTGAAGCCGGCGGGCTGGCGCTGGTACGCCACCGGTCCCGGACACGCCGTCGCCCTCACCCGCGGCCCGCACGCCGGCCGTCTGGTCGTCCCCGCCAACCACTCGGCCGCCCCGCCCCCGGGCTCCGGCGACACCGGTGAGGAGCCCCGCTACTACGGCGGTCACTCCCTCTACAGCGACGACGGCGGCGCCACCTGGCGGCTCGGCTTCGTCGACGACACCTACGACGGCTACGCCAACACCAACGAGACCAGCGCGACGCAACTGTCCGACGGCCGGGTCTACTTCTCCGCCCGTGACCAGCACGGCCTGTCCACCGGCAACCGGCTGGACAGCCACTCCGCCGACGGCGGCGAGAGCCTGGAGCGGCCCTACGCCGTCCAGCCCACGCTGAACGACGTGCCGGTGGTCCAGGCGAGCGTGCTGCAACTGGGCGACCCCGGCGCCCCGCTGCTGTTCGCCGGACCCTCGGTGCCCACCACCCGCCAGGCCCTGGCGCTGTGGCGCTCCACCGACGGCGGGCGCACCTTCGCCAAGGTGCTCACCCTGTCCGACCGCAAGGCCGCCTACTCCGACCTGGTCCGGATCGACGCGGGCACGGTCGGGGTGCTGTACGAGACGGGGACGGCGAGCGCGTACGAGACGATCGAGTTCCGCAGGCTCCCGGCCGAGCTGCTGTACTGAGGACCCCTCAGCCCCTCACAGCAGCCCGGCCCCGGCCAGTGCCTTGCCCACCCGCTCGACCTCGCCCTCGGACAGCGGCATCTGGGGGTCGGCCGTCGCCGGGCAGTCGATGATCCCCCGCAGATGCAGGGCCGCCTTGAACGCGCCCAGCGCCGAGGAGCTGGGCCCCATCCGGGCGGGGTCGCCGACGCCGACCATGCGGAACAGGGTGCACAGCCGTTCCTGTTCCGAGCGGGCCCGCTCCCAGTCGCCCGCCCGGCACAGCCGGTACAGCCGGACGTAGCCGTGCGGGTCGACGTTCGCCAGGCCCGGCACCGCCCCGTCGGCGCCCAGCGCCAGGGCCGCGTCCATGACGACCTCCGACCCGGTCAGCACGGAGAAGCCGGTCAGACCACGGGCCCCGGTGAGGACTTCGCGGAAGGCGCCCAGGTCGCCGCTGGAGTCCTTCAGCCCGGCCAGCACGCCCTCCGCCGCCAGCTCCAGCACCACATCGGCGGGCAGCTTGGAGTGCACGGCGGCCGGGATGTCGTACGCCACGAGCGGGACCGGGGAGGCGGTCGCGAGCAGGCGGTAGTGGCGGGCGATCTCGGCCGGGTGGGTGCGGGCGTAGAACGGGGCGGTGACGACCACGCCGTTCGCGCCCGCCGCGGCGGCCGAGGCGACATGGTCCGCCACCCGCGCGGTCGTCATGTCGATCGCGCCCGCCAGCACCGGCATCCGGCCGCCCGCGTGGTCGACCGCGGTCTCCACCACCAGGCGGCGCTGCCGGTCCGTCAGGAACGCCGCCTCCGAGGTCGATCCGAGCACGAACAGGCCGTGCACCCCGCCGGCCACCAGATGGTCGATCAGCCGGCGCAGCGAGGGCACGTCCACCTCGCCGTCCGGGGTCAGGGGCGTGCAGACGGGCGGTACGACACCGGACAGCGGGGCGGGCAGGGTCATCGGGGCTCCCTGGGGCGGATCTGGGCGACGAGATCGCGGGTCGACTCGTCCTCCTGTACTGGATGGTGGCACCGAAAGCGGTGTTCTGTCCCGGAAGCGTGGCAGAAGTCCGGCATGACCGTTGTGCACAGCTCGTCCGCTTTCCAGCAGCGGGTGCGGAACGGGCACCCGCTGGGCGGCCGGGTCGCCGACGGCACCGGGCCGCTCAGCGGGATCGGCTCGACCGGCGCCAGCAGGCCCGGCGCGGCGGAGAACAGGGCCCGGGTGTAGGGGTGCCGGGCGCGGTCGGCCACCAGGTCCGCCGGGGCCTCCTCGACGATCCGGCCCAGATACATCGTGATCACCCGGTCGCTCATCCGCCGTACGGTCTGGATGTCGTGTGAGACGAACACCAGCGCGAGGCCCAGGTGTTCCTTCAGATCCAGCAGCAGATTCAGGATCTGCGCGCGCACCGAGACGTCCAGCGCGCTGGTCGGCTCGTCCGCCACCACCAGGCCCGGCTCCAGCGCCAGCGCCCGCGCGATGGCCACTCGCTGGCGCTGACCGCCCGACAGGTTCCCCGGCAGCGCGTCCGCCAGCGCGGGCACCAGGCCCACCAGCGCCATCAGCTCCCGCACCCGCGCGTCCCGCCCGGCCGCGCCGCCGTGCCCGTGCACATCGAGCGGGTCGCGCAGGATGCGCCGTACCGGCAGCCGCCGGTTCAGCGCGGTCGACGGATCCTGGAACACCATCCCGGCCGACCGCCCGACGGTCGCCCGGCGCTCCGCGGCCGGCATCGCCCACAGATCGCGCCCCCGGAAGGACACCGTGCCCGCGACCGGCCGCTCCACCCCGACCAGCACCTTCGCCAGCGTCGACTTCCCGCACCCCGACTCGCCCACCACGCCCACCGTCTCGCCCGGCGCGACCGACAGACTCGCGCCGGTCAGGGCGTACACCTGGTCCCGGCGCAGCAGGCCGCCGCCGCGCGCCCGGTGCACGACATGCACGTCCGTCAACTCCGCCAGCGCGCTCATCAGGTCAACGCCTCGCTCTCCACGGCCGTCGGGTCCCCCGCGGGGTGATGACAGGCGACCGTGTGCGCCGGCGGGCCCACCGGGACGGGGACCGTCGCACGGCACAGCTCGTCGGCCCGCCCGCACCGGTCGGCGAAGCGGCAGCCCGCCGGGAAGTCCGCCGGGGCCGGGACGACGCCCCTGATCTGGGTCAGCCGCTCGTCCGAGGACTCCAGCGACAGCACACTGCCGAGCAGCCCGCGCGTGTACGGGTGGGCCGGTGCCGCGACCAGCTCGGCCGTCACGCCCGACTCCACGATCTGCCCGCCGTACATCACCACGATCCGGTCGGTGACCTCCGCGACCAGCGCGAGATCGTGCGAGACGAGGATCAGGGCGAAACCGAGTTCCTCGCGCAGCCGCATCAGCAGCTTCATGACCTGCGCCTGGACCGTCACGTCCAGCGCCGTCGTCGGCTCGTCGGCGACGATCAGCTTCGGGTCGCGGGAGAGGGCCATCGCGATCAGGACACGCTGGCGCTGGCCGCCGGACAGCTCGTGCGGATAGCTGCGCAGCGTGCGCCCGGGGTCCAGACCGACGAGCGTCAGCAGCTCGGCCGGGCTTCTGCGGCCGCCCCGCCGGACCACCTGCCGCAGCTGCGCCCGCACGGTCATCGCCGGGTTCAGCGAGGACAGCGCGTCCTGGTACACCATCGCCATGTCGTGGCCCAGCATCCGCCGCCGCGCCTTCGCCGGTACGGCGGTCAGGTCCCGGCCCTGGAAGAGGACCCGGCCGCGCACCTGGGCGCCCTTCGGCGGCAGACCCATCACGGTGAGCGCCGTCAGCGACTTGCCGCAGCCGGACTCGCCGACCAGGCCCAGCACCTCACCGGGGCGCACCTCGAAGCCGACGCCCGCGACGACGTCCACGCCGCGGTGCCGCCCCTCGAAGCGGACGGCGAGGTCCCGCACGGCCAGGACGGGGTCGCCGGTGGGGAGCGGGCGGGCGCGGGCCCGGAGCCGTTGCGCGGCGGCTTTGAGGGCGGGGAGGGGGAGGAGGCCGGTGTGGTCAGTGAGGTGGTGGGCTGTGAGGTCGTGGTCAGTGAGGTGGTGGTCTGTGCGGTCGCTCTGCGGGAGCGGGGGCGGGGGCGGGGGCGGGGGCGGGGGCGGGGGCAAGGGAGGCGAGAGGGGGGAGAGGGGGCCGGGGCCGGGGCCGGCCGGCGTCGTCGGTGGCGGCTCGGTGTTCCCGGAGTTCCCCTCGGTCTCGGCGTTCACCCCCCGGTCCGCCGCCGGAGCCGCCCACGCGTCCGACACGCTCTCGGACAGGACGTTCAGCGCGAGCACGGTCGTGAGCATCAGCAGGCCCGGGAAGACCGTGGCCCACCAGCCGCCGGTCAGGACCATGTTCTTGCCGTCGGCGATGACGCTGCCCCAGGACGGGTCCGGGGGCCGTACCCCCGCGCCGATGAAGGACAGGGACGCCTCGAACACGATCGCCTCGGCGACCTGCACCGTGCAGAACACCAGGACGGGAGCCAGGCAGTTGACGGCCACGTGCCGGACGACGATGTGCGGGGTGCGGGCGCCGATCACCCGCTCGGCCGTCACATAGTCCTCGCCGTACTGGTCGAGGACGTTCGCCCGCACGACCCGCGCCACCGGCGGTGTGAAGAGAAACGCGATCGCGCAGATCAGCACGGTGATGCCGCCGCCGAACACCGCGACCAGGACCGCCGCCAGCGCGATCCCCGGGAACGCCATCACCACGTCGAGGCAGCGCATCAGCGTCTCGTCCACGCCCTTGCGGGAGGTCGCCGCGACAGCGCCGAGCAGCGCGCCCACGACCAGGGCCAGCAGCGTCGCGCCCAGCCCGATGGCGAGCGACCAGCGCGCCCCGTACATCAGCCGGCTCAGGATGTCCCGGCCGAGGCTGTCCTGGCCCATCCAGTGCGCGGCCGAGGGATGTCCGCTGCCGTCGGTGAGCGGCTGCTGGTCGAGCGGGTCGTACGGCGCGAGCAGCGGCGCGAACACCGCGCTCAGCGCGACGACGCCGAGCAGGCAGACGGCGGCCCTCGACGGCACGGACAGCCGCCTGAAGCCTCGCAGCCGGACACCGCCCGGCCGGATGAGCGCCTCGGTGAGGCTCTTGCGCGTGATCACGGGCCGGCGTCCCTCAGTCGCGGATTGACCAGCAGGTAGAGGATGTCGATGACCAGGTTCACCACCACGAACCCGGCCGCGGTGGTCAGCACGACGCCCTGCACGACGGCCGGGTCGCCGTTCTTCACGGCGTCGATCATCAGCTTGCCCATGCCCGGCAGCGCGAAGATCGTCTCGATGACGACCGCGCCGCCCAGCAGATAGCCGACCCGCAGGCCGAGCACGGTCAGCGGGTTCACCAGGGCGTTGCGCAGCACGTTGCGGCCGACCACGACGCGGGGCGGCAGCCCGCTGCCGATCGCCGTACGGACGTAGTCCTTGTCCAGCTCCTCCACCACCGAGGTGCGCACCACGCGGGTCAGCTGCGCGGCGACAGGGAGGGACAGGGCGAGCGCGGGCAGCGCCATCGTGCTCAGCCAGCCGGTGACCGAGTCGGCCGGGTTGATGTAACCGCCGGTGGGGAACCAGCCCAGCTCAACCGCCAGGTACTGGATCATCAGCAGCGCCAGCCAGAAGCCGGGCGCGGCCACGCCGATCAGCGACACCGCCCGCACCAGCTGGTCCGGCACCCGGTCCCGGTGGATGGCCGCGGCCACTCCGCCGAGCAGCGCCAGCACCATCGCGATGCCCAGGCCCAGGAAGGTCAGCTGGAGGGTGAGCGGCAGCGCGGTCGTGACCAGCTCCAGCACCGGTGCCCCGGTCAGCGCGCTGGTGCCGAGGTCGCCGTGGAGGAGGTCGTCGACGAAGTGGGCGTAGCGCACCGGCAGCGGATCGAGCAGGCCGTGCTCCTCGCGGAAGGCGTGCAACTGCTCGGATGTCGGATTCGCGCCCTGGAAGAACGCGGACGCCGGGTCCACGTCCGAGAACCGCATCACCAGGAACACGAACAGCACGATCCCCAGCAGCAGCGGCACCAGCAGCGCGAGCCGGCGGGCCAGGATCCGTACGACGGCCGTCATGCGGTCAGACCCACTTCGCCTGGAGGAGGTTGACCCCCGGGTACGGCTGGGCCCGCAGGCCGGTCAGCCGCCGGGGGTCCCACGCGGTCATCAACTCGTTGTGGACGACCGGATACAGCACCCCCTGCTCGGCGACGACGTCGATGCAGTCCTGGATCATCGCCTTCTTGCGCTCCGGGTCGGGTTCGCGGGTCGCCCGGTCCATGTCGGCGAACAGACCCCGCGCGACCGGGTCGTCGGCCCAGCGGGCGTAGCCCATCCACAGGTTCTGCGGGCCGTGGTTGTAGTGCATGATCAGGTCGGCGTCGAGGCCGAACTGGTTGGGGTTGGAGGCCGCGGCGACCACCTGGTAGTCGCGCCGCTGGTCCAGCTTGGTGAACACGGCCGTCGTCTCCTGCGGCGACAGCGTCGTGCGCACCCCGATCGCGTCCCAGGAGGCCTTGATCGTGGGCAGGCAGTCGACGACCCAGCTGACGTTCACCGACATGATGTCGACCTTGAGCCGCTTCACCCCGGCCGCCCTGAGCAGGGCGCGGGCCCGGTCGGGGTCGTGGGTGTAGACGGTGCGGGCCCGCCGGTACGCGGGATGCCCCTCGTTCAGGAACGAGGACGCCGGTGTGCCGTGTCCCTTGAGGGCGACCTCGACGAGCTTGTCGGTGTCGACGGCGTAGCGCAGCGCCTGCCGCACCCGTACGTCGTCGAACGGCTCGTGCCGGGTGTTGAACATAAGGAACAGGTTGTTCATCCCGGACCCGCCCGCCACCGACAGCCCGTCGTCGCGCAGCCGGCCGATGTCGGCGTAGGGGATGTTGTCCGCGATCTGCGCGCCCGCGCCGGAGATCCGGGCCACTCGCGGGGCGGCGTCCACGATCGACAGCCAGTTCATCGTGCGGAACGCCGGCCGCAGCGGGCCGTTGTAGCCGGCGAACGCCTCGAAGGCCGTGTTCGACCTCGGGTGGTGGGCCGTCTGCCGGTACGGCCCCGATCCGACCGCGAGTCCCTTGATCGCCTCGTCCCAGGCACCGGGCCGCGCGAACACGTGGCGGGGCATGACCTTGGCGAGGGTGAGCCGTGAAAGCCCTTCGGGGAAGGGGAACTTGAGCACCAGCTCGACGCTGCGCGGGCCCACCGCGCGCACGCTCCGCAGCCAGGGGGCGAAGAACCCCTTCACGAGGGTCTGGGTGCCCGGGTCCAGGAGGCGGTCGAAGACGAACACCACGTCGTCCGCGGTCACGGGCCGCCCGTCGTGGAACACGGCGCCGGGCCGCAGATCGAACCGCCACCGGGTGGCCCGGGGATCGGGGGGAAGGGCGACGGCGAGCGCGGGATAGGGCGCGCGGGACACCGGATCGGTGTCGGCCAGCCCCTCGTAGAGATGGTTGTTCGCCGCCATGGCGAACGCGGACGCCGTCTGCGTCGGGTCCCAGCTGCCGTCGTTGCCGTACCCGATCACCGCCGTCAGCGTCGTCCCGTCCCCGCCGACGGCGATCGTCGACTCGGGACCGCACCCGGGCACCGCCGCGAGCGCGCCGAGCGCACCGGCGAACTGCAGCAGCGACCGGCGGCGCGGCGCCGGAACACCAGGGGCCACGTCGGCTCCTCCAGGGGGAGGTGAAGCAGGGCGTGCGGCGGGAGGGTGAAGCGTCCGGTTTCCTTCCGGTCCGTCATGTTACGGGCGCTTCTGCCCGCTTCGCGGGACCGACGCCCACCCCTGTACGGCGCCGGTCCCGCGCGCCGTCAAGAGGGCCGGACAACGGTCTCGGCCAGGGGCGACGCCGTTTCGCCGCCCAGGGCGTCGACGCGAGGTGCGTCTCGGGCGGGCCGGGTCGACTGGACGGCGAGGATCAGGGGGCCGCCGCGGTCGGTCCAGGCGATGCGCACGTCGTCGTTCGTGCCGTAGCCGCCGGCGCCCGTCCTGTCGGCCACCCGCCCGGTGGGAGGCAGCCCGGCCCGCGGCCGCGTAATTGACGACATCCTTGAACTCGGCGGGGGCCCACCGCCTCGGCGGAGGGCCCCACACGATGCGGGATGATCTCCCACCCTTCAGCGACGTCCGGGACTCCCGCCGCAGTTGCCCCGTGCCCGTCAGCGGCAGTACAGGTCCCCGTCCGGGCGCTCGCCGGTCGCCAGGAAGCGGGAGACCGCGGCGTCGCCGCAGGCGTTGCCGTTGGCCAGGTAGACGTCGTGGCCGGTGGAGTTCACCGTGACCATCACGGCACGCCGGCCGAGTGCCTCGCGCAGCTTGCGGGCGCCGCTGAGCGGGGTGGCGACGTCCCGCTCGTTCTGCACGAGCAGGAAGGACGAGCGGCCCCGGCCGGTGATCCGCACCGGCGGCTCCTGCGGGGCGAACGGCCAGGCGGCGCACGCCATCGCGTTGCGCGGCATGCCGGCGGTGAGCGGGAAGTTCGCCCGGCTGACGGTGACGTCCTTCTGGTACACGGCGGCCTCGCGCGGGAAGGCCACGTCGTTGCAGATCGTCCCCAGCGCGACCGCCGTCCCGTTCTGCATCAAATCCTCGGGCGGGACGGCCGGAGCGGGCGGCAGCTCGCCCGCGCGGGCGGCGTCGATCAGCTGGGCCAGGACCGGGTAGTCGTCGGGGTCGTAGAGGCTGGA
Organism: Streptomyces sp. NPDC006458; assembly: GCF_040612135.1. NCBI lineage: Bacteria > Bacillati > Actinomycetota > Actinomycetes > Kitasatosporales > Streptomycetaceae > Streptomyces > Streptomyces sp. NPDC006458. The sequence continues at coordinate 456,904 of NZ_JBEXPR010000001.1, forward strand.
GAGCATCGCCTGACGCAGTTCGTTGCCGTCCAGCACGGGCGGGTTGGCGCCGGGCCACGGCAGCGGCTCCCGGTCGAGCCGCGCGGCCAGCTCCAGGAACACGCGCCGCACCTCGGCCGGGGTCTCGGCCACCCGGTGCGGCGTGCCCGGCGCCGAGGCGTACGCGGCGAACCGCGGGAAGGTGTCCTCCACGCCCCGCTCGAACCCGGCGAGCCAGGCGCGGCCGACCCGCGCGGGATCGGGGTCGCCGTTGCTGTCGAGCACGAACCGGTCGGTGCGGTGCGGGAACAACTCGCCGTATACCGCGCCGACATACGTCCCGTACGACATACCCCACGCCGAGATCCTGTGCTCCCCGAGGGCGGCCCGCACGCGGTCCAGGTCCCGGGCCTCGTTACGGGTGCTGATGTGCCGGATGAGGTCGTCGGCGTTGCGGGCGCAGGCCTCGGACATCCGGCGGGCGGCGGTCATGTTCTCGTCCACCGAGCCGTCGGGCGTCGGCCAGGGCCGCAGCTTGGTCGCCGCGAGGTCGGCGGGCTCCAGGTCACAGGTGACCGAGCTGGAGGGTGCCATGCCGCGCGGGGCGAACCCGATCAGGTCGTAGGCGTCCCGGACCTCCTTCGGCAGCAGCCCGGCCTTCTCCGACGGCTGGTCGATACTCGTCCCGCCGGGGCCGCCGGGGATCAGCAGCAGCGCCCCGCGCCGGGCGGCCGGGTTCTCGCTGGACAGCCGCGAGACGGCGATGTCGATCTGCCTGCCGTGGGGGTCGGCGTAGTCCATGGGGACCTTCACGGTGGCGCACTGCTGACGGGGATCGAGGCCCTTGCCCTCGCACCTCGTCCACTTCAGGGGCTCGGCGGCCTTCGAGGGCGTCGCCGTCGCGGGGACGGTGAGTCCGAGGACGAGTACCGCCGCGGAGGCGGTCGCCGACAGACTGACGATGCCGGTGATGCGCGTCGACTTCTTCATGCCCCCAGCCTCGTGGATCACGCTCACCCGTCACATCCGGGCAACAACCCACTTTCCAGGGGGGTTTACCCCAGCAGTGGCCTCGGGGTCGCCCCCAGGACCGGTGACGCGGCTTCCCCGGGTGCGGGCACTCACCGTCACCACCTGGGCCCGCCGGCCGCCCGCGCCGGCCCGGGCTTCGCCCCGGCTGCCCGTGCCGAGCCTCGGCCCGCCGGCCGCCCGTGCCGAGCCTGGGCCCGTCGGCCGCCCGTGCCGAGCCTGGGCCCGTCGGCCGCCCGTGCCGAGCCTGGGCCCGCCGGCCGCGCGTGCCGACCTGGGCTTCGTCCCGGCCGCGCGTGCCGGCCCCGGGCTTGCCGCCTGTGCCGAACCGGGCTTTCGCCCACCGGGCCCCGGCGGCCGTCCGCGTACGGGAGAATGAGCGCATGAGTCTGTTCCGCGACGACGGCATCGTGCTGCGCACCCAGAAGCTGGGTGAGGCGGACCGGATCATCACGCTGCTCACCCGCGGCCACGGGCGGGTGCGGGCCGTCGCCCGGGGCGTGCGGCGGACCAAGTCCAAGTTCGGGGCCCGTCTCGAACCCTTCTCGCACGTGGACGTGCAGTTCTTCGCCCGCGGCAGCGAGCTCGTCGGCCGCGGGCTGCCGCTGTGCACCCAGAGCGAGACCATCACGCCGTACGGCGGCGGGATCGTCACCGACTACGCCCGCTACACCGCGGGCACCGCCATGCTGGAGACCGCCGAACGGTTCACCGACCACGAGGGCGAGCCGGCCGTGCAGCAGTATCTGCTGCTGGTCGGGGCGCTGCGCACGCTCGCCCGGGGCGAGCACGCCCCGCACCTCGTCCTCGACGCCTTCCTGCTGCGCTCCCTCGCCGTCAACGGCTACGCCCCGAGCTTCGGCGACTGCGCGAAGTGCGGGATGCCGGGTCCCAACCGTTTCTTCTCGGTGGCCTCGGGCGGCTCCGTGTGCGTCGACTGCCGGGTGCCCGGTAGCGTCGTGCCGTCGCCGCAGACGCTGGTGCTGCTCGGCGCTCTGCTCACGGGAGACTGGGAGACCGCGGACGCCTGCGAACCGCGGTACGTCCGGGAGGGGAGCGGGCTGGTCTCCGCCTATCTGCACTGGCACATGGAGCGCGGGCTGCGTTCCCTTCGGTACGTGGAAAAGTAAGAGAGAGACGAGAGGCAACATGGTCGTACGCGGGTTCCTGGGGCGCCAGAGGCGCGAGTACAGGACGCCGGAGCCGCACCCGTCCGGTGCGCGCCCGCCGAAGCTGCCGGGCGAGCTGATCCCGAACCACGTGGCGATCGTGATGGACGGGAACGGCCGCTGGGCCAAGGAGCGCGGGCTGCCGCGCACCGAGGGCCACAAGGTCGGCGCCGAGCGGGTGCTCGACGTGCTCCAGGGCGCCATCGAGATGGGCGTCGGCGCGATCTCCCTGTACGCCTTCTCCACGGAGAACTGGAAGCGCTCGCCCGACGAGGTGCGCTTCCTGATGAACTTCAACCGCGACTTCATCCGCAAGACCCGCGACCAGCTCGACGAGCTGGGCATCCGGGTGCGCTGGGTGGGCCGGATGCCCAAGCTGTGGAAGTCGGTCGCCAAGGAGCTCCAGATCGCCCAGGAGCAGACCAAGGACAACGACAGGCTCACGCTGTACTTCTGCATGAACTACGGCGGCCGTGCGGAGATCGCCGACGCGGCGCAGGCCCTCGCGGAGGACGTGAAGGCGGGCCGCCTCGATCCGTCGAAGGTCAACGAGAAGACCCTCGCCAAGTACCTGTACTACCCGGACATGCCGGACGTGGATCTCTTCCTGCGGCCGAGCGGCGAGCAGCGCACGTCCAACTACCTGCTGTGGCAGAGCGCCTACGCCGAGATGGTCTTCCAGGACGTGCTGTGGCCGGACTTCGACCGGCGTGATCTGTGGCGGGCCTGTCTGGAATACGCCTCCCGCGACCGGCGGTTCGGCGGGGCGATCCCGAACGAGGAACTGCGTGCCATGGAGGGCAGGCTCTCCTGAGGCGCCCGGGGCGCCCGCCGGAAGACGCCTCGGGGGGCGCCCGGTGCGGGCGCCCCCCGGTCGTGTCCGGCGCGGGTCAGTCCTTGGCCGCGCAGTCGGCGCAGGTGCCGAAGATCTCCACGGTGTGCGCCACGTTCACGAAGCCGTGCTCCGCCGCGATGGCCTCCGCCCAGGACTCCACCGCCGGGCCCTCGACCTCCACGGCCTTGCCGCAGGAGCGGCACACCAGGTGATGGTGGTGTTCGCCGGTCGAGCAGCGGCGGTAGACGGACTCGCCGTCGGAGGTGCGCAGGACGTCGACCTCTCCGGCCTCGGCGAGGGACTGCAGGGTGCGGTAGACGGTCGTGAGGCCGACGGAGTCGCCCTTGTGCTTGAGCATGTCGTGCAGTTCCTGCGCGCTGCGGAACTCGTCGACCTCGTCGAGGGCGGCCGCCACCGCGGCACGCTGCCGGGTGGAACGGCCCTTCACGGGCGGTCCAGCGGTCGTCACCGGTTGCCTCCTCACGTCTCGCCTGCCGGGCCATTGTGCCAGCCCGGGCTGGAAGGCCGTCAGACGCCGACTTCCCTCTCGGGGCCGCGTCCGGCCGGAATCGCGCACTCTGCGGGGTCCCCGGCCGGATGAGCCGCGGCCGCCGCCCGTGCCCTGCGCCTGGCCAGCGGGGCGGCCAGCGCGGTCAGGGCGATGAACACGGCGATGGCCAGCAGCACGATCGTCGCGCCGGGCGGTACCTCCTGGTAGTACGAGGTGATCGTGCCGCCCAGGGTCACCCCGACACCGATGGCCACGGCGAGGGCGAAGGTGGCCGCGAAGCTGCGGCTGATCTGCTGCGCGGCGGCCACCGGGACCACCATCAGAGCGGAGACCAGCAGCAGGCCCACCACGCGCATGGCGACGGTGACGGTAACCGCCGCGGTGACGGCGGTGAGCAGGTTCAGCGCGCGCACCGGCAGCCCGGTGACCCGGGCGAACTCCTCGTCCTGGCTGACGGCGAACAACTGGCGGCGCAGCAGCAGGGTGGTGAGGATCACGAACCCGGCCAGGACGCAGATGGCCCGTACGTCCGCCTCGGACACCGTGGACAGGGAGCCGAACAGGAACGACATCAGGTTGGCGTTGGCGCCGCCGGGCGCGAGGTTGATCAGCATCACGCCGCCGGCCATACCGCCGTAGAAGAGCATGGCGAGGGCGATGTCGCCGCGGGTCCTGCCGTACCAGCGGATCAGCTCCATCAGGACCGCGCCCGCGACGGAGACCAGCGTGGCCATCCACACCGGGGACCAGGAGAGCATGAAGCCGAGGCCGACGCCGGTCATGGCGACATGGCCGATGCCGTCGCCCATCAGGGCCTGGCGGCGCTGGACGAGGTAGATGCCGATCGCCGGGGCGGTGATGCCGACGAGGACGGCGGCGAGCAGGGCCCGCTGCATGAAGGCGTAGTTCAGGAATTCCATCAGCTCAGCAGTCCCGTCCGGATCGGTTCGGCGTCGTGAGCCGCGTGCGGGTGGACGTGGTCGTGGCCGGGCAGCGCGTGCTGGCCGACCGCCTCGGGCGGCGGCCCGTCGTGCAGCACACAGCCGTCGCGCAGGACGACCGCCCGGTCGATGAGGGGCTCCAGCGGGCCCAGCTCGTGCAGCACGAGCAGCACGGTGGCGCCCGCGGCGACCTGGGTGCGCAGGGTCTCGGCGAGCACCTCCTGGCTGGCCAGGTCGACGCCCGCCATGGGCTCGTCCATGATCAGCAGCTCGGGCTCGGAAGCCAGCGCGCGGGCGATCAGCACCCGCTGGTGCTGGCCGCCGGACAGGGCGTCCACCGGGTCCTTGGCCCGGTCGGCCATGCCGACGAGCTCCAGGGCACGGCGTACGGCCGCGTGGTCGGCCCTGCGCAGCACGCCGAGACGGGCGCGGGAGAGGCGGCCGGCGGAGACGACCTCGGTGACGGTGGCGGGCACGCCGCCCGCGGCGGTGGTGCGCTGCGGTACGTAGCCCACGCGCGCCCAGTCGCGGAAACGGCGGCGCGGGGTGCCGAAGAGTTCGATCTCACCGGAGGACACCGGCACCTGGCCGATGACGCTGCGGATCGCGGTCGACTTGCCGGAGCCGTTCGCGCCGAGCAGCGCGACGACCTCGCCGCGCCGGACGGTGAGGTCGATGCCGCGCAGCACGGTGCGGGAACCCAGCTCGGCGCGCACCGCGCGCAGGGAGATGACGGGCTCGCCCATGGCGTCCTCCGTGAAGGTCATTTCGTGCCCAGGGCGGTCTGCAGGGCCTTGAGGTTGGCCCGCATGACCTGGATGTAGTCGTCGCCGCGGGACTTGCCGGTGATGCCCTCGACCGGGTCGAGGACGTCGGTGCGCAGTCCGGCGTCGGAGGCGAGGGTCTTCGCGGTCTTGTCGGAGACGAGGGTCTCGTAGAAGACGGTGGTGACGCCGTCGGCCGCGGCCTCCTCCTGGAGCTCCTTGATCCGGGCGGGGCTGGGCTCGCTCTCCGGGTCGAGTCCGGAGATGGCCTCCTGGGTCAGGCCGTAGCGCTCGGCGAGGTAGCCGAAGGCGGCGTGGTTGGTGAAGAACGTCTTCGACTTCGTGTCCTTCAGGCCCTGCTCGAAGGAGCTGTCGAGGTCGCCGAGCTCTTTGACCAGGGCGGCGGTGTTCTTCCGGTAGTCGGCGGCGTGGTCCGGGTCGGCCTTGACGAAGGCCTTGCCGACGCCCTCGGCGATCTCGGCGTACTTGACCGGGTCGAGCCAGACGTGCGGGTCGAGGCCGTTCTCGTGGTCGCCGTGGTCGCCGTGATCGTGGCCGTCCTCGACGCCGAGGTCCTCCGGGTGCGTCAGCTTCGCCGCGTCGATCTTCGTGCCGGCCGAGGACTGCCCGACCGCGTCGTCGACGGCGGGCTGGAGACCGGCGAGGTAGAGGACCGCGTCGGACTCCTGGAGCCGCGCGGTCTGCTTGGCGCTGATGTCCAGGTCGTGCGGCTCCTGGCCGGGCTCGGTGAGGGTGGTGACATTGACGTGCGCCCCGCCGATCCGCTCGGCGAGGAACTCCATGGGATAGAAGGACGCCACGACATCGAACTTGTCCGTGTTGCCCGCGGCCGCGCTGTCGGTGGAGCAGGCGGACAGGGTGCCCAGGCCGAGCACGGTGGCCGCGGCGAGCGCGAGCCCGGATATGTGATGTCGTCGTACGTTCATGACACTCATTTTCAGCAACGATGGAAACCATTGTCAACAAGCCTGCTGAACGGCCCGGAGGCCGGACCGATTTGGTCGAGGGGCAGGCAACGCCGGTAACCTGAAGCATTCGCTGGAAGCACCTCGCTTCGTCGCCCGTCGTCGTTATGAAGAGAGCACCGTGGCCGCCGACAAGATCGACACCATCGTCAGCCTGAGCAAGCGCCGTGGCTTCGTTTTCCCCTGCAGTGAGATCTACGGCGGTCAGCGTGCCGCCTGGGACTACGGGCCGCTGGGTGTCGAGCTCAAGGAGAACATCAAGCGCCAGTGGTGGCGCTACATGGTGACCTCGCGCGAGGACGTCGTCGGTATCGACTCCTCCGTGATCCTCGCCCCCGAGGTCTGGGTCGCCTCCGGCCACGTCGCCACGTTCACCGACCCGCTCACCGAGTGCACCTCCTGTCACAAGCGGTTCCGCGCGGACCACCTTGAGGAGGCCTTCGAGGAGAAGAAGGGTCGCGCCCCCGAGAACGGCCTGGCCGACATCAACTGCCCCAACTGCGGCACCAAGGGCCAGTTCACCGAGCCCAAGCAGTTCTCCGGCCTGCTCTCCACGCACCTCGGCCCGACCCAGGACTCCGGCTCCGTCGCCTACCTGCGTCCCGAGACCGCCCAGGGCATCTTCACCAACTTCGGCCAGGTGCAGACCACTTCGCGCCGCAAGCCGCCGTTCGGCATCGCGCAGATGGGCAAGTCCTTCCGCAACGAGATCACGCCCGGCAACTTCATCTTCCGCACCCGCGAGTTCGAGCAGATGGAGATGGAGTTCTTCGTCAAGCCGGGCGAGGACGAGAAGTGGCAGGAGTACTGGATGGAGCAGCGCTGGAACTGGTACACCGGCCTGGGCCTGAGTGAAGAGAACATGCGCTGGTACGACCACCCGCAGGAGAAGCTCTCCCACTACTCCAAGCGCACCGCCGACATCGAGTACCGCTTCCAGTTCGGCGGCAGCGAGTGGGGCGAGCTGGAGGGTGTCGCCAACCGCACCGACTACGACCTCGGCGCGCACTCCAAGGCCTCCGGCCAGGACCTGTCCTACTTCGACCAGGAGGCCGGCGAGCGCTGGACTCCGTACGTCATCGAGCCCGCGGCCGGTGTCGGCCGCACCATGCTCGCCTTCCTGCTCGACGCCTACGTCGAGGACGAGGCGCCCAACGCCAAGGGCAAGATGGAGAAGCGGACCGTGCTCCGCCTCGACCACCGTCTCGCCCCGGTGAAGGTCGCCGTGCTTCCGCTGTCCCGCAACCCCGAGCTGTCCCCGAAGGCCAAGGGTCTTGCCCAGGCGCTGCGCCAGCACTGGAACATCGAGTTCGACGACGCCGGTGCGATCGGGCGGCGCTACCGTCGCCAGGACGAGATCGGCACGCCGTTCTGTGTCACGGTCGACTTCGACACGCTGGACGACAACGCGGTGACCGTGCGTGAGCGCGACACGATGAAGCAGGAACGTGTGTCGCTGGACCAGATCGAGGGTTACCTCGCCTCGCGTCTGATCGGCTGCTGATCGGCGTTGCCGTGCGGTACCGGGGGGCTCCGCCCCCTGGACCCAGGGCGTTTACCCACCCTTCCGCCCGTAGCTGTCGGGCAGGAGGGTGGGCTTCTTCTTTCAGCCGGCCTTCTCAGTGATGCCCCACCGACATCAGGCGGTCCCCACCCGGTGACCGACATCAGGCGGTCTCCGCCCGGTCTCTCCAGTTCGTCCAGCACCGCCACCGCCAGGAACTCCGCGCTGATCCAGGACCGATCAGCCCACCCCACCAGGGCCCCGCCCCCGCGGCTGTGACGGAAGCCACACCTCCGGCCACAGCCCTGTGACAGCCCGCACCCCCGGCCGGCCGGCTGGGTCGATCGCCCGCGGCGGGCTCAGGCTCAGCAGACCCGTCAGGTGACCGCCCGCGGAACCCGCCCGGGAGACGCCGCTCAAGCGGCTGCGGACGGAGTCCGCGGACTTCCGCGAGGCCGGGGGGCCGGCACGAGGTGATCTCCCATCGCAGCAAGCGCAAGGAGTTCCAGGACCGGCACGTCGGCGGCATCGCCGTCGACCGCACCGACCTGCGGCTCGCGCCTGACATCGGGCCGCGCACGGTGACCTACGTCCCCGCCGACGAGGTCAGCCGGGAGCGGCTGGAGCGGCTCCACGAGATCGCGGTCGGCCGTGTCGGCCGTAGCGGCCGTAGCGGCCGTAGCGGCCGTAGCGGCCGTAGCGGCCGATGGGTGTATCCGGCCGGCCGTCCGTCCGCGGCCGCTCGCGCCTACGCGGCGGAGCCGCACACCGGCGCGGTCCCGTGCCCCTGGGCCACCTTCGGCGCAAGGCACAATGGAGGAATGCCCACGCCCACCACCGCCCCCGGCACCACGCTGCGCATCGGCCCCCACTCCGTACAGCCGCCCGTCGTCCTCGCCCCCATGGCCGGGATCACGAACGCGCCCTTCCGGACCCTGTGCCGGGAGTTCTCCGGCGGCAAGGGGCTGTTCGTCAGCGAGATGATCACCACGCGGGCGCTGGTCGAGCGCAACGAGAAGACCATGCAGCTGATCCACTTCGACGCGACGGAGAAGCCGCGCTCGATCCAGCTGTACGGCGTCGACCCCGCGACCGTCGGCAAGGCCGTCCGCATGATCGCGGAGGAGGACCTCGCCGACCACATCGACCTCAACTTCGGCTGCCCGGTGCCGAAAGTCACCCGCAAGGGCGGTGGCTCGGCGCTGCCGTACAAGCGCAACCTGCTGCGGGCCATCCTGCGCGAGGCCGTCAGCGGCGCCGGTGACCTGCCCGTCACCATGAAGATGCGCAAGGGCATCGACGACGACCACATCACCTACCTCGACGCCGGCCGTATCGCCGTCGAGGAGGGCGTCACCGCCATCGCCCTGCACGGCCGCACCACCGCCCAGCACTACGGCGGCACGGCGGACTGGGACGCCATCGCGCGGCTCAAGGAGCACGTGCCCGAGATCCCGGTGCTCGGCAACGGCGACATCTGGTCCGCCGAGGACGCGCTGCGCATGGTCCGGGAGACCGGCTGCGACGGCGTGGTCGTCGGACGCGGCTGCCTGGGCCGGCCGTGGCTCTTCGCGGACCTCGTCGCCGCCTTCGAGGGCCGCACCGACGCCCGTGCCGCAGGCACTGATGACGGGCGTGCCAGGCCCTCGCTGCGCCAGGTCGCGGACGTCATGGTCCGCCACGCCACGCTGCTCGGCGAGTGGATCGGCGACGAGGCGCGCGGCGTGATCGACTTCCGCAAGCACGTCGCCTGGTACCTCAAGGGCTTCTCGGTCGGCTCCGAGATGCGCAAGCGGCTCGCGATCACCTCCTCCCTGGAGGAGCTGCGGAGCGGGCTCGACGAACTCGACCTCGCCCAGCCCTGGCCGGCCGGCGCGGACGGGCCCCGCGGCCGCACCTCCGGCAACAACCGGGTCGTGCTGCCGGACGGCTGGCTGAAGGACCCCTACGACTGCGCGGGCGTCGCCGAGGACGCCGAACTGGACACCTCCGGCGGCTGATCAGTCCTTCGTCGGGTGCGGCACCGAGCCGTACGCGGTCAGGAAGCGGTCGCGGAAGGCACTCATCTTCCACACCGGCGCGCCGCTCTCCGGCCGCAGGCCCCGGCTCCAGCCCCAGCCGTCGACGGCGGCCAGCACCTTCGGGTCCTTGGCGACGATCGCCACCGGCACGTCCCGGCTCGCGCGCTCGCCGCTGACCCGGGCGATCGGCTGGTGGTCGCCGAGGAAGACCAGGACCGTGTCGTCGGTGCCGTAGCGCTCCAGCCACTCGGTCAGGCTCGTCACCGAGTACTGGACCGACTTGCCGTACTCCTCCTTCGAACGGTCCGAGGACGCGATGATCCCCTCCGGGTCGTGGCCGGCCTCCTCGATGCCCTCGAAGATCCGGCCGTCGCCCAGCTCGTCCCAGCCGACCGAGCGCGGGATCGGCGCCCACGGCTGATGGCTGGACGTCAGGATGACCTCCGCCATCAGCGGCTTGTCGTGCTCCCGGCCGTGCTCCAGTCGCTGGAACGCCTCCAGCGCGTACTGGTCCGGCATCGTCGACCAGCTGAACTTCGGTCCCCCGTAGCCGAGATGGTCCGCGTCGTAGACATGGTCGAGGCCGTAGTACTCCGCCTCCGGCCAGCCCTTCTGCACGCCGGGCATGATGCCGACCGTGCGCCAGGCTCCCGTCTTCTCGAACGCCTTGGTGAGCGAGAGATGGTCGCCGGAGGTCACCGTGCGATAGCGCTGCTGGTTGTCGATCCACAGGCCCGACAGGAACGTGGAGTGGCCCAGCCAGCTGCTGCCGCCGTACGTCGCCGAGGTGAGCCAGCCGCTGCGGGCCTGGAAGCCGGCCCGCTCCAGGGACTCGGTGCGCGCGTCCAGCGTGCGGTTCACGCCGGGGGCGATCACCGGGTCCTCGATCGCGCTGCGCCCGTAGCTCTCGATGAACGTGAAGATCATGTCCTTGCCGCGCAGGTCCGGCACGAGTTCGGCCGGCGGGGTCGCGCCGAAGACGTCGGCATTCGCCTCCTTCTCGAACTCCGCCTCGTCCCGCAGCGTCGCCTGTACCCGGCGGGCCTGCACCATCAGGGCCTGGGTGGCGCGGTCGCTGGCGAACGGCACGTCGCCGACCTGGAGGCCGAGCGAGGCGGTGGTGATCCACACGGTCCCGGCGATCATGGTGCCCAGGGCCGCGGGTGAGCGGTGCCGGTCCAGGGCGCGCGACAGCCGTACGGTGGCGAGGATCAGGACGGCGAACAGGGCGAGGACGCCCGCGACGGCGCCGGCCGTCAGGGCGACGATGGCCGTGCGGCCTAGGGTGTCCTGCATGTACGCCTGCGCGTCGTCCAGCAGCTCCCAGTCGAGTACGGGGTTGAAGGCGCGGCCCAGGTACTGGCGGAAGCCGATGTCCAGGACGTTGAGGATTGTCAGTGCGGCCAGGGCCAGGCCCATCACCACGGCTGCGGCCGTGCGGGCCGCCCTGCGGGGGATCAGCAGGAGCAGGGCCGTGCCGATGATCGCCTCGCCGGGGAGGCGGACGAAGCGGTTGGGTTGTAGCGCGGCCAGGGCGTTGGGGAGCAGCAGGGCTGTGAGCACCAGGGCGGCTGCCAGTGCGGTGACCAGTGGTGTGGTCGGTCGGGTCCCTGCCTCGGCTTCGCCTTCGGCGGGACTGTGTTTCCCGCCCGCACCACCCGTGCGGCTCTCGTCGTCGGGTGCGGGTGGCCCTTGTGGGGGGTCCTCGCCGTCGGCGGCCGGCGGCTCGTCGTGGGGTGCGGGGGGTTGTTGTGGGGGGTTCTCGCCTTCGGCGGGCTCCGGCTCGTCGTCGGGGGAGGGTGGCCCTTGTGCGGGGTCCTCGGCGTACGCGGGTGGCGGCTCGTGGGGTGCGGGGGGTTCTTGTGGGGGGTTTTCGGCGTCGGCGGGTGGGCGGTCGTCGTTGGTGGCCGACTGCTGGTTCAGGCGTATCGACGCTGGCACCCTCGGGTCCTTCCGTACGGAGACGGCGGGTCCGGCCCGGGGAGCCGGACCCGCCGTCCTTTCGTACGCGGCGTCCATGGGGGCTGTTCAGGCGCTCGGCAAACTCCGGGCAAACCTTTCCTACGCCCCTCCCACCGCCGTCAGCAGGGCCAGCGGGGCCGCCGCGGCGCGGGACTCGCGGGTACAGGCGTGCGGGTAGGGGACTGGCTGGGCGTGGTCCTCGCGGGAGTAGCCGGCGAGAACCTCCGGGAGGCGGTGGCCGGTGGCGTTGGCCGCGTCGACCAGGGCGTGGGCGACCGTGCGGGCCTCGTCGTGCAGACCGTAGCGGGCCAGGCCGAGGGCGATCAGGGCGTTGTCGTGCGGCCAGACCGAGCCGCGGTGGTAGGAGAGCGGGTGGTAGGCCGGCTGTCCCGCGGCCACGGTGCGCACGCCCCAGCCGGAGAAGAAGTCCGGCTCCAGCAGACGCCTGCCCACCAGCTCCCCGTACTCCTTGTCCAGCAGGCCCGACCACAGCAGATGGCCCGCGTCCGAGGCGAGGGCGTCGATCTGATGACCCGCGCCGTCCAGGGCGAGGGCCGGGAAGACCCGGTCGTGCATCCAGAAGTCGCGCTGGAAGCGGTCACGGAGATCACCGGCGGCCTGTTCGAGCAGAGCCGCGTACGTCTGGTCGTCCCAGACCGTGCGGGCCAGCCAGGACGTGCGGCGCAGGGCGTCGTAGGCGTAGCCCTGGGCGCCCGCGGCCATGACCGCGCCGGTGGGCCGGCTGCCGTCGGAGCCGCAGATGGCGCCGGGGGAGTCCTTCCAGTTCTGGTTGGCGAGACCGCCCTCGTCGGCGCGGTAGACGAGATAGCCGCGGGAGGTGAGGCCGCCGTGGTCGAGCATCCAGCCGATCGCGGCCCGCGCGTGGGACTCCAGCCGGCGGGCGAGCGCGGTGTCGCCGGTCTGCTCGGTGTAGGCGCCGAGCAGCACGAGGAAGAGCGGGGTGGCGTCCACCGAGCCGTAGTAACGGCCGTAGGGCACCTGGCCGAAGTAGGCCAGCTCGCCGTGCCGCACCTCGTGCACGATCTTGCCGGGCTGGGCCGCGGACCCCGGGGTGATGTGCTCACCGGCCTGGGCGGCGGCGAGCGCGGGCAGGGTCTGGGCGGCCAGCTGGGGTCGGTAGGGCAGCGCGAACAGGGAGGTGAGCAGGGCGTCCCGGCCGAGCAGGGTGAGGAACCAGGGCGCGCCCGCGGCCGGCACCCGCAGGTCCTCGCCGTCCGGGCCGGTGGCCGGGACCTGGAGCGCGGCGAGGTCGGCCAGACCCCGGGCACAGGCCGCGGCCAGCTCGGGCCAGCCGGTCGGGAAGGCCACGCCCTCCACGAACGTGCCCTCCAGGGCGAGCAGTTGCCGGCCCACCGCGGCCGGGGAGGCGGGCACCCGCAGGGCCCGCTTCTCGCCGTGCGGCCGGGCCACCACGCGCAGGGTCAGCTCCGCGGTGCCGTACGCCTCCAGTTCCAGGGTCCACACCAGCCGCCGCGCCCCGGTACCGGTCTCCTCCACCCCGTCCGGGGCGGGCTCGGCGGTCACCGTCGTACGGGAGAGCCAGGCGCCGCGCTGGTAGGTGAACTCCAGGCCGTGGTCGAGGACATGGCGGTGGCGGACCGCGCCGGGCTTGGCGTAGGTGCGGTAGTCGGAGCGCAGTTCGAACTGGTCGGTGAAGTCGGCGTCGGCGGTGATCGCCAGGCGCAGGGTGGTCGGCACCGGGCGGTTGCTGGTGACGCGCACGGTCTCCACGAACGAGCTGTCCGCGACGGCCTGCTCGCGGAACAGGGTGTACGCGGCGGGCTCCAGCCGGCCCCCGCGGGGGACCAGGACGCAGCGGGCGGTGTCGCCGTCGGCGACGGGTGTGAGTGTCTCCGGCACGGCCCCGTCGACCGTGAGCTGCCAGCGGCTCAGATGGCGGGCGTCGCGCACGAACAGCCCGTCGGGAAGGCTGCCGCCCCGTACTCCGCTGATGTCGCCGCCGTCGCCCACGGCGGCGAACGTCCCGCCGTACACGAGCAGATGCTGCCGATCGGTCATCCGCGGTCCCCTCCCTTGTCCCTCGTGTCCTTGGTCCTGATGTCGAACGTCGGCGTGTGCAACAGGTCGAGCGTGAGTGCGGCCGTCCAGCCGAAGCCGGTGGTTCCGCACGCCTCGCCGGTGTACGGGTCGACGTACTCGGCGAAGTCACTGGCCCCGGCGGTGTCCAGCAGCGCCTGCCGGAGCGCGTCGGCCCGGGCCCGCTCGCCGTGGACGCGCAGTCCGCGCTCCAGCAGCCAGTTGGTGTTGAACCAGGCCGGGCCGCGCCAGTACCGGTGCGGGTCGAATGCCTCGCCGAGCAGGTCGTAGCTGGGGGCGAGACGGGTGGTGGTGCCGAGGCCGAAGTGCGGGCCGGTCAGCGTGCGCACCAGGGTGGCGGCGGTGTCGCGTGGCAGGGTCGGCAGGAGCAGGGGGATCAGCCCGGACACCCCGCGTTCGGGCACCAGACCGCCGCCGCGCAGGTCCCGGCACAGGAACATGCCCGCCGCCGGGTCCCACAGCCGGTCGATGAGCGCGACGGTGAGCCGCTCGGCACGGGCGTGCCGCGCGGTGCCGGTCGCGCCCAGTTCGTGCGCGATCCGGGCGAGGGCGTGCTCGGAGGCGATCAGCAGGGCGTTGAAGGAGGGATCCTCGACGGCGAAGTCCGGCACCCCGCCACCACGCGTCAGGCTGCCCGGCCGGTCCCCGTACGCCCGGTCCCGGTAGTCCGCCGCCAGCCGCACGTACCGCCGGTAGTCCAGGTCGGTCGGCCGGTCCTCGGCCGCGCCGTGGTCAAGATCGGCGCGGCGGAAGGAGCGGGAGGGGGCCGGGGCGACCCGGGCCAGCGGGGCGTCCCAGCTGGGGGCGTTGTCCATGCCCTGTTCCCAGGGGTGCAGCACGGCGGCGAGCCCGCCGCCGCCGAGGTCGCGGTGGTGCAGCAGATAGCGGTGCCAGGCGGCGAGCCGCGGATAGACGCGGGCCAGGAAGCCGCGTCCGCGGGAGAGCTCGGGGTCGGCGCAGTGCACCAGCCACGCGGCCAGCGCGTGCACCGGCGGCTGCACGATCCCCGAGGTCTCCACCGCCGACGGGGCGCCCGCCGCGTGGCCCGCGGTGGAGGACCGCCAGAAGTCGGGGCTCGGGAAGTACGCGTCGAGCGGCACGGCCGGGTTGAAGACGATGTGCGGGATGCGTCCGTCGGCCCACTGAGCGGCCAGCAGCGTCTCCAGCTCGCTCTGTGCCCGTAACGGGGAGAGGTGCCGCAGCCCCACGGCGATGAACGCCGAGTCCCAGGACCACTGGTGGGGGTAGAGGCCGCGCGAGGGCACCGTCGAGGTGCCGGTCCAGTTCTCCTCCAGTACCCGCGCCGCCCGGTCGTGCAGGGCACCGGCGCGAGGCGGACGATCGTATGCAACGGCGGACCCGGGTGGCCGGGCGATGAGCTGGGCAGTGCGATCCACTCGGGGCTCCCGCAAGAATGGCAGCGAGGACTACGGGCAGCCGGGTCGGCACCGGCTACCGCGGGGTTACGCCTATTTAACACGCAAAACTCAATATGTAATGCAGGATTGAGAAACACAAGGGGGTGCGCATGACTGCCAGAAATCAGGCCGGCGCGGGCGAGCTGCTGGAGCTGGTGCGCAGCGGCCGCGCCACCACACGCGGTGCACTTCAGCAGGCGACCGGGCTGTCCCGGGCGACGGTGGGCCAGCGCCTGGACCGGCTGTTCCGCGCGGGCTGGCTGCGCGAGGGCGCGGGCGGCCCGGTGGACTCCCCGCTCGGCGGGCGTCCTTCCATCACCCTGGAGTTCGACGGCGGGCACGCGGTCGTGCTGGCCGCGGACCTCGACACCCGGCACGCGCGCGTGGCGCTGCTGTCGCTGACCGGCGAGATCCTCGCCGAGCACGGCGGCACGCTGGTGATCGAGGACGGCCCGGACGCGGTGCTCGGCGAGCTGGGCCGCTGGTTCGCCGAACTGCTGGACAAGGAGGGCCACCGCTCCGAGGAGGTGTGCGGGATAGGCCTCGCGGTGCCCGGCCCGGTCGACTCCGGGAGCGGCCGGGTGATCCAGCCGCCGATCATGCCCGGCTGGGACGGCTACGACATAAGGGGCCGCCTGGCCAGGGCGTTCTCCGAGCACTCGGGCGGCGGCGAGGTGCCGGTCCTGGTCGACAACGACGCCAACCTCATGGCGTACGGCGAGCAGCGCACGGGCCACCCCGACTGCTCGGCCTTCGTGCTGGTGAAGGTCTCCACGGGTATCGGCGCGGGTGTCGTGGTGGACGGCTCGCTGTACCGGGGCATAGACGGCGGCGCCGGGGACCTCGGTCACATCCGGGTCCCGGAGGGCGCCCAGGCGCTGTGCCGGTGCGGTTCCTACGGCTGTCTGGCCGCGGTCGCCAGTGGTGGCGCGGTGGCCCGGCGGCTGGTCGAGGCCGGGGTGCCGGCGGCCTCCGGCTCAGATGTGCGCAGATTGCTGGCGGCCGGGCACCCGGAGGCGGTGGGCCTCGCCCGGGAGGCCGGGCGGATGGTCGGGGAGGTGCTCGCGACCGTGGTGACCCTGCTCAACCCCGGGGTGCTGATGATCGCCGGGGACCTGGCCGGGACGCCGTTCCTGACCGGGGTGCGCGAGCTGCTGTACCAGCGGGCGCTGCCGCGCTCCACGGCTCACCTGGACATTCTCACCTCCAGGCTGGGGGAGCGGGCGGGGCTCGTGGGGGCCGGGGCGCTGGTGGTGGAGCATCTGTACGCGCCCGATCGGGCCGAGGAGCGGCTGCGCGCGCTCGGGGTGTGAGGCACGCTGGTGACAAGCGTGTTTCCGGTCCGGACGCCGGTCCGCATGGTGGTCTCCGGGCGCCTGAGACAGCGTGATTCTCGCCACCCTTGATAAGGGTTGCGCTCAGATGAGCAGTTTCGGCGCGACTGCACTTCCTCAAGGGGTGGCACTCAGTGCCACCCCTTGATCGTTCATCGATCGAAATCAGACGTGCTGGGAGCCGCTCGTTTGAGCGCCCAAGTCGGTCTACGGGTATTGATGTATTCAAGAAGTGAACACATTTCGGCTGGTTCGCTTACCACCCTTTGACTTTCGATCCCGTGGCGGACGACTGGTTACAGGCGCATGACGCACAAGTGGACGTACCCAGGGGCCTTCGATCTGGGTATGTTCCTCGCCGTCAGGGCAGCCACCGCGTCCTCGAGGAGTTGGGACCCGTGTCGGAAATTCAAAAGTTCGTTTACGACTTCACCGAGGGCAACAAAGACCTCAAGGACCTTCTCGGCGGTAAGGGTGCAAACCTCGCGGAGATGACCAAACTGGGTCTTCCCGTCCCTCCGGGCTTCACCATCACCACCGAGGCCTGCAAGGTCTACCTGGAGAGCGGCGCCGAGCCGGTGGCACTGCGTGACGAGGTGAGTGCGCACCTCGACGCGCTGGAGCAGCGCATGGGCAAGCAGCTCGGCCAGCCCGACAACCCCCTCCTCGTGTCGGTCCGCTCGGGCGCCAAGTTCTCCATGCCCGGCATGATGGACACTGTCCTGAACATCGGCCTCTCGGACAAGTCCGTACAGGGCCTGGCCAAGCAGGCCGGCGACGAGCGGTTCGCCTGGGACTCCTACCGCCGCCTCATCCAGATGTTCGGCAAGACCGTCCTCGGCGTCGACGGCGAACTGTTCGAGGAAGCCCTCGACAAGGCCAAGGAGCTCAAGAAGGTCACGGTCGACACCGACCTGGAGGCCGCCGACCTCAAGAAGCTGGTCACCACCTTCAAGAAGATCGTCAAGAAGGAGACCGGCCGGGACTTCCCGCAGGACCCGCGCGAGCAGATGGACCTCGCCATCAAGGCCGTCTTCGACTCCTGGAACGGCGACCGCGCCAAGCTCTACCGCCGCCAGGAGCGCATCCCGCACGACCTCGGCACCGCCGTCAACGTCTGCTCGATGGTCTTCGGCAACCTCGGCCCCGACTCCGGCACCGGCGTCGCCTTCACCCGTGACCCCGCCTCCGGCCACCAGGGCGTCTACGGCGACTACCTGCAGAACGCCCAGGGCGAGGACGTCGTCGCCGGCATCCGCAACACGGTCCCGCTCGCGGAGCTGGAGTCGATCGACAAGAAGTCGTACGACCAGCTCATGCAGATCATGGAGACCCTTGAGAACCACTACAAGGACCTCTGCGACATCGAGTTCACCATCGAGCGCGGCCAGCTCTGGATGCTCCAGACCCGTGTCGGCAAGCGCACCGCCGGTGCCGCCTTCCGTATCGCGACCCAGCTCGTCGACCAGGGCCTGATCGACGAGGCCGAGGCCCTCCAGCGCGTCACCGGCGCCCAGCTCGCGCAGCTGATGTTCCCGCGCTTCGACGACAGCGCCAAGGTCGAGCAGGTCGGCCGGGGCATCGCCGCCTCCCCGGGCGCCGCGGTCGGCAAAGCCGTCTTCGACTCCTACACCGCCGTCAAGTGGTCCCGCTCCGGCGAGAAGGTCATCCTGATCCGCCGCGAGACCAACCCCGACGACCTCGACGGCATGATCGCGGCGGAGGGCATCCTGACCTCCCGCGGCGGCAAGACCTCCCACGCGGCCGTCGTCGCCCGCGGCATGGGCAAGACCTGTGTCTGCGGCGCCGAGGAGCTGGAGGTCGACACCAAGCGCCGCCGGATGACCGTCCCCGGCGGACACGTCGTCGAGGAAGGCGACCTGATCTCCATCGACGGCTCCTCCGGCAAGGTCTACCTGGGCGAGGTCCCGGTCGTCCCCTCCCCGGTCGTGGAGTACTTCGAGGGCCGTATGCACGCCGGCGCCGACGACGCCGACGAGCTGGTCCAGGCCGTCCACCGGATCATGGCCTTCGCCGACCGCAAGCGCAGCCTGCGCGTACGCGCCAACGCCGACAACGCCGAGGACGCGCTGCGCGCCCGCCGGTTCGGCGCCCAGGGCATCGGCCTGTGCCGCACCGAGCACATGTTCCTCGGCGACCGGCGCGAGCTGGTCGAGCGGCTGATCCTCGCCGACACGGACACCGAGCGCGAGGAGTCCCTCAAGGCGCTGCTCCCGCTGCAGAGGAAGGACTTCGTCGAGCTGTTCTCGGCGATGGACGGCCTGCCCGTCACGGTCCGCCTGCTCGACCCCCCGCTGCACGAGTTCCTGCCCGACATCACCGAGCTGTCGGTACGCGTCGCCCTCGCGGAGTCCCGCAAGGACGCCAACGAGAACGACCTGCGCCTGCTCCAGGCCGTGCACCGGCTGCACGAGCAGAACCCGATGCTGGGTCTGCGCGGCGTCCGCCTCGGCCTGGTCATCCCCGGCCTGTTCACCATGCAGGTCCGCGCCATCGCCGAGGCCGCCGCCGAGCGCAAGAACGCCAAGGGCGACCCGCGCGCCGAGATCATGATCCCGCTCGTCGGCACCGTCCAGGAGCTGGAGATCGTCCGCGAGGAGGCCGACCAGGTCATCGCCGAGGTCGAGGCCGCCACCGGCACCGAGCTCAAGCTCGCCATCGGCACGATGATCGAGCTGCCGCGCGCCGCGCTCACCGCCGGTCAGATCGCCGAGGCCGCGGAGTTCTTCTCCTTCGGCACCAACGACCTCACCCAGACCGTGTGGGGCTTCTCCCGCGACGATGTGGAGGCCTCGTTCTTCACGGCGTACCTGGAGAAGGGCATCTTCGGCGTCAGCCCGTTCGAGACGATCGACAAGGACGGCGTGGGCTCGCTGGTCAAGGCCGCGGTGAAGGCGGGCCGCGAGACGCGTCCCGACCTGAAGCTGGGCGTGTGCGGCGAGCACGGCGGTGACCCGGAGTCGGTCCACTTCTTCCACGAGGTGGGTCTGGACTACGTCTCCTGCTCACCGTTCCGTATCCCGGTGGCCCGTCTGGAGGCCGGTCGCGCGGCCTCGCAGTCGGAGGGCAGCGACCACCGCTGACCTCACCTGCCCCGGAGCCGCCGCTGGTCCCCGACCCTCAGTACCGATCGACGGCGGCTCCGGTCCACGAAAGAGGGCGGCACCCGTGCGGGGGTGCCGCCCTCTACTTGCCCGCCGCCCTCGACATCCGCCTCTGGCAGGTCCATCGCGCGAGTCCGCCGACGGCGAGGGACGCGATGACGGCACCTGCGTCGATGACATGCGGCAGCCCGGGAAAGAAGGCGAAGAAGCCGAGCGCCACGAGAAGGCCGGTCAGGAATGCGGCGATTCCTGCCCTGCGCCGCCGCGTCTGCCCTGCCTGGTCCAGCTCGCTTCCATGATGTTGCTCGGCCATGGGCGGACTCACTTCGTGATGTTGTGGCACTGGCTCACGCGCCGCACGCCGCCGACGTAGGGGCGCGCGCAGGCCTTGCCGTAACGAGGCAGCGTCTGCGGATGGTTGTTCCGCATGGGATCGATCTTGCACTCGCTGTGCGTCCTGCCGCGCGAGGTGCGGTAGGTCCGGTTGTTGGTGTCGGCGTAGGTGAAGTCGATCCGCCAGTTGCAGAAGCCACTGCTGAGCGCCCCGACGAAGCCGCAGTCAACGCCGGCGTTCTGATACGTGATCTTCCGGCCGCTTCCGCGGATGCCATGCGTGAACATGCAGCCGGTCGGGATCTTCATCGTCACTCCGCCCACACTGTAGGAGAAGGTCTGGACAGGAGCCGAGCCGACGGCTGTGGCTTGTGCGTCCGCCGCGGTGCATAAGACGAGCGCTCCGAGGGCGGCAAGGGCGGTTGTGAGGCGTGTGATGTAGCGCAGGGCCACGAGGTCCCCTTCCTTGGTTGCTGAAAGGCACCTGGCACAACGGCGCGGGGTCGAGGTCGTTGCTGTCCGCCGGGCCGACCCACTGGCACGACTGATCAATCTGTGTTCCGGTTGACCAGCGGAAACGTTCCACGGGGACACGGCCCTCCAGCGTGCGCCGGGGCGGGTGACAGTCGCGCCCGGCACCTTGAGGTGAAGGTGCCGGGCGCGGCGCGAGTGAGCGGACGTGGATCTCCGGCTTACGCGGTTACGCCCGGAAGGGCCCGGTCACCTCGTAGGTGATGCCGCCCGAGGAGGAACCGGTCGTGCCGCGCTGGCTGGAGAAGTACAGCCGGCTGCCGTCGGGGGAGAAGGCCGGGCCGGTGATCTCCGAGGAGGACTGGCCGTCGATGCGCAGGAAGACGGAGATCACGTCGTCCGGGGTGATCAGGCAGATCTCCATGTTGCCGCCGTCCTCGGCGACGTAGAGGTCGCCGGAGGCGGAGCCGGTGATGTTGTCGACGCCGGTGAGCGGGGCCGTGCCGCCCGTCACCAGGGAGTCGTCGTAGGCGAGTTCGTAGGTGCTGCTGTTCAGGTTGACCTGCCAGACCCGGTTGTCGCCCTTGGTGGTGAACCACACGGTGTCGTCGGCGTAGTGGCAGCCCTCGCCGCCGTTGAAGGACTTCGACCCGGAGACCTGGGTGCGGGTGGTGGTCGGGGAGCCGTCCGGGTCGGGGACGTTCGCCCAGGTGAAGGAGCCGGAGGTGGCGCTTCCGGCGACCATGACCTGGAGGGTGCCCGAGGAGAGGTTGCCCCAGGTGTTCGGGACGAACCGGTAGAAGCGGCCGTCGGTCTCGTCCTCGGTCAGGTAGATCACCCGGCGCACCGGGTCGGCCGCCGCCGCCTCGTGCTTGAAGCGGCCCATCGCGTCCCGCCGCACCGCGGCGTTCACGCCCCAGGGGTCCGTCTCGTAGACGTAGCCGAGGGACACCTCCTCGCAGGACAGCCAGGTGTTCCACGGGGTCTTGCCGCCCGCGCAGTTCTGCCGGGTGTTGGACAGGATGCGGTGGGCCCCCGTGATCTGGCCGGTCGAGGAGAACTTCACGGCGCTCGCGCCGCCGGAGGGGTTGATCTCCGAGTTGGAGACGTAGATCCAGCCGGTTCCGTCGGCATAACAGGCACCGCCGTCCGGGGCGTTGTGCCAGGTGTACGAAGTACCGGAGACCGTCTGGCCGGATCGTGCGACGACCCGGCTGGTGAAACCGCCGGGCAGCCGGATGCCGTTGGCGTCCGGGGAACCGAGGGAGCCGTAGGGGCCGGTGCCGGGCTGGGCCGGGGCCGCGTAGGCGGCGCCACGCCACAGGGTCCCGCCGAACACGGCGGAGGAACCGCCGAGGACGGCCGCACGCAGGAGGGTACGACGTTCCACGCTCACTCCAAAGGGGTGCCGTGACCGCCCGCCGTCGGGCAGACGACGGGGCCGTGCGCTGAAGGACCCTAGGCGCGCTCGGTTGACGGTCCATGGACAATCCGTGACGCTTCGCGGTACGGCGAAGTCTTCACCGACGGTCACGGATCCGTTACAAGTCCTCCACGCGCGCCGGGGCGGCCGTACGGTCGTCGCCCGAAGTGACAGCAGTGTCCGACGTGACACCCATGGGGGCGACATGAGCAACCCTTACACCACCCCGCCGATGCCGCACCCCGCGCCCGGGGCGCCGGCGCCGGCCCCGGCCCCGGCCCCGGCTCCCCGGTGGGCCCGCAAGCGATTCGTGCTGCCCGCTCTCGCCCTCGCGGTGCTGATCGGCATCGGCCTGGGGGCGGGCGGCGAGGACGGCACGAAGGCCGGCACCAAGGCGGCGGCGGCCACTTCCGCGCCGACGGTCACCGCCACCGTGACGGCCACCGTCACCGAGACGCCTCGGGCGAAGGCCGCGCCCGCGGTGACCGAGACCGTCACGGAGACCGTCGAGGTCACGGAGACCGTCACCGCCGAGGCCGCCGTCGACGCGGGGTCCGACGACTCCGGGTCCGACGACTCCGGCGGTTCCGCCTACTACGCCAACTGCAGCGAGGCCCGTGCCGCCGGCGCCGCCCCGCTGTACGCCGGTGAGCCCGGCTACGGCCGTCACCTCGACCGGGACGGCGACGGGGCCGCCTGCGAATAGCCGCCCGGGGCCCGCGGCCCGCCCGGGGCCCGTGGAAACGGCGAGGCGCGCACCCCGTCGGCGTGGGTGCGCGCCTCGCGCGATGGGGGCCGGGCCCCCGGGAGAGTCAGGACGTGCGCACCTCGTACGTCGGCACACTGACCGTGTCGTCGTCCAGGCAGCCGCCCGTCTCCAGGTCGAAGCGCTGCTTCAGCAGCGGCGAGGCGACGTAGGGGCGGCCCTCGTGGGTGCCGATGAGTCCGCGGGACAGGACGGCCGCACCGTTGAACGGGTCGCGGTTGTCGATGGCGTACACCCGCCCCGCGCGGTCGCGGAACAGGGCGATCTGGCTGCCGTCGGGCAGCAGCGCCGCCACGCCCCGGCCGGGCAGCAGCCGGCCGAGCTCGCAGATCGTCAGCCATTCGGCGGCCAGTCGGATCTGGACCTTCAGGTCGGTCGTCTCGAGTGCCAGGGTCATCGCTGTGCGCTCCCTTCCAGGGGACGGTGGCCGATGGTGAGCAGGGGGAGGTCGGGCTTGATCTGGTCCCGCTCGGGGACGAAGCCGACGACCGGGTCGGGGGTGTCGGGCGCGTTCACGAAGGACACGAACCGGGCCAGCTTCTCCGGGTCCTTGATGGTCTCGGCCCACTCGTCGCGGTAGTTCGCCACGTGGTCGGTCATCAGCGACTCCAGCTCCTCGCAGATGCCGAGGGAGTCCTCCACGACCACGTCGCGCACATGGTCCAGGCCGCCCGGGATGCGCTCCAGCCAGGTCGAGGTGCGCTCCAGGCGGTCCGCGGTGCGGATGTAGAACATCAGGAACCGGTCGATCAGGCGGATCAGTTCGGCGTCGGAGAGGTCCTGGGCGAGCAGGTCAGCGTGCCGGGGGGTGGCGCCGCCGTTGCCGCCGACGTAGAGGTTCCAGCCGTTGGACGTGGCGATCACGCCGAAGTCCTTCGACTGGGCCTCCGCGCACTCGCGGGCGCAGCCCGACACCGCCGACTTCAGCTTGTGCGGGGAGCGCAGGCCCCGGTAGCGCAGCTCCAGGTCGATGGCCATGCGGACCGAGTCCTGCTGGCCGTAGCGGCACCAGGTCGAGCCCACACAGGACTTCACCGTGCGCAGCGCCTTGCCGTAGGCGTGGCCCGACTCGAAGCCGGCGTCCACCAGCCGGGTCCAGATCAGCGGCAGCTGTTCGACGCGGGCGCCGAAGAGGTCGATGCGCTGACCGCCGGTGATCTTGGTGTAGAGGCCGAAGTCCCGGGCGATCTCGCCGATGACGATCAGCTTCTCCGGGGTGATCTCACCGCCGGCGATCCGGGGGACGACGGAGTAGGACCCGTTCTTCTGGAGGTTCGCCAGGAAGTGGTCGTTGCTGTCCTGGAGCGCGGCCTGCTCGCCGTCCAGGACGTATCCGCTCGCGCCGATCGTCGGGGCCAGGGAGGCGATGATCGAGCCGACGGCGGGCTTGCACACCTCGCAGCCGTCGCCGCCGCGGGCGCTGTCGCGGCCGTGCCGGTCCAGCAGGTCCTGGTAGGAGTTGATCCGCAGGGCGAGGACGATCTCGTACAGCTCCTCGCGAGTCTGCGAGAAGCAGCCGCACAGGCCCTTGTCGACCTCGATGCCGCCGGCCTCCAGCTCGGCGTCGACGAGCTGGCCGAGGACCTTGATGCAGCTGCCGCAGCCGGTGCCGGCCTTGGTGCACTTCTTCACCTCGGGCACGTTCGTGCACTGGTGGTCGGTGACCGCGCCGCGGATCGCGCCCTTGGTGACGTTGTGGCAGGAGCAGATGATCGCCTCGTCCGGCAGCGCGGTCGGGCCGAGCTGCACGCTCTCGCCCGAGCCGGCCGGCAGCACCAGGCTCTCCGGCGCGACGGGGGGCACCGAGCCGGTCAGCGCGCGCAGCGTGCCGTACGCCTCCGCGTCGCCGACCAGGATGCCGCCGAGCAGGGTGCCGTCGCTGCCGATGACGAGCTTCTTGTACAGGCCCGAGCGGGAGTCGGAGTAGACGACGTCCAGGCAGTTCTCGGTGGTGCCGTGGGCGTCGCCGAAGGAGGCCACGTCCACGCCGAGCAGCTTCAGCTTGGTGGACAGGTCGGCGCCGGTGAAGGAGGCCTCGTCGGCGGCGATGGTCGCGGCCGCGGTCTTCGCCTGCTCGTAGCCGGGCGCGACCAGGCCGTAGACCCGGCCGTCCGAGGCCAGCGCGCACTCGCCGATGGCGAACACGCTCGGGTCGGTCACCGTGCGGCACTGCTCGTCGACCGAGATGCCGCCGCGCTCGCCGACCGCCAGGCCGCAGTCTCGGGCGAGCTGGTCGCGGGGGCGGACACCGGCGCTGAACACCACCAGGTCGACGGAGAGTTCGGAGCCGTCCGACAGCTTCATGCCGCTCACCGCGCCCTCGGCGTCGGTGAGGATCTCCTGGGTGCCGACCCCGGTGTGCACCGACAGGCCCATGCCCTCGATGGTGCGCAGCAGGGCCGCGCCGCCGCCCTCGTCGACCTGGACGGGCATCAGGCGGGGGGCGAACTCCACGATGTGGCTGTTCAGTCCGAGGCCCTTCAGCGCGCCCGCGGCCTCCAGGCCGAGCAGACCGCCGCCGACGACCGCGCCCGTGGTCCGGGTCCTGGCGTAGTCCTCGATGGCCAGCAGGTCGTCGATGGTGCGGTAGACGAAGCAGCCTGCGGCGTCCTTGTTCGGCACCGGCGGCACGAACGGGTAGGAGCCGGTGGCCAGTACGAGGATGTCGTAGTCGACGACCAGGCCGGAGCGGGCGATGACCTTCTTCGCGTCGCGGTCGACGGTCTCGGCCGGGTCGCCGAGGCGCAGCTCGATGCCGTGGGCCTCGATGAACTCCATGTCGGTCATGGAGAGCTCCTCGGGCGAGGTGCCCGAGAAGTACGAGGTCAGCTGGACGCGGTCGTAGGCCGGGCGCGGCTCCTCGCACAGGACGACGACGCGGTGAGTGGCGGTCAGACCGCGCTCGGCGAGCGCTTCGAGGAAGCACTGGCCGACCATGCCGTGGCCGACGAGCACGATCGTGGGGGTGGCCCCCAGGGTGGCGGTCATTCAGGAGCCTCCATCGTTGGTGAGCAGGTGGAGCAGGGGGCCCTCGTCGGGGAGCGGCTCTGCTCCCTCCCAGGCGCGCGCCAGCGCGCCGACGGTGCCGAGTTCGCCGACGAGAACCCCGCCGACCAGGCGGTCGTCGCGGACGACGACCTTGCGGTAGGTGCCGCGCGTGGCGTCGGCGAGCTGGACGACGTCGTCGCCCGGAAGAGGCACGGTCTCGCCGAACGCGGCGAGGTCGAGTCCGGTGAGGGTGAGCCGGGTCAGGGAGCGGGTGCCGCGGTACCGGGCGTCGCTCCGGCCGGCGATCAGCTCCGCGAGGGTGTCGGCCTGTTCGAGGGCGGGTGCGGCGAGGCCGTACACCTCGCCGTCGTGCTGGGCGCAGTCGCCGACGGCGCGGATGTGGGGGTCGGAGGTGCGCAGCTCGTCGTCGACGAGGACGCCCTTGTGCACGGAGAGCCCGGCGTCCTTGGCGAGGCCCGCCCTGGGGTGGACGCCGCAGGCCAGGACGACGAGGTCGGCGTCCAGCGCGTAGCCGTCGTGCATCTCCACAGAGCGGACCGCGCCGCCGACGCAGCGCACGTCCCGGACCCGGCACGCGGTGTGGATCTCCACCCCGAGGTCGGTGAGGTGCCGGTGCACGAGCTCCGAGGCGGCCGGGTCGAGCTGGCGCTCCATCAGCCGCTCGGACTGCTGGGCCAGTACGACCGAGGCGCCGCGCAGGGCGAGCGCGCGAGCGGCGGACACGCCGAGCAGTCCGCCGCCGATGACGACGGCCTTGATGCCGGGCCGTACCGCCTTGGACAGTCCCAGGCAGTCGTCCATGGTGCGGAAGGCGTGCACGCCCTCGGGCAGCACGTGCTCAGGGGTGAACAGCCCGCGCAGCGGGGGCAGCACCGCGTTGGAGCCGGTGGCCAGGACCAGCGTGTCGTATGCGATCTCCGCTCCGTCCGCGCACAGCACCTTGCGTGCCGCGCGGTCGATCCCGGTGACCCGGGCCCGGACCAGGTCCGCCGGGGCGGGCAGCGCGATCACGTCGGGGCTGTAGCGTCCGGCCAGCACCTCGGCGAGCAGCACCCGGTTGTAGGGCCGGTGCTCCTCCTCGCTCACGAGCACGGCCGGAGTGCCGAGCTCCGCCAGCCGCCGGGCGAGCCGTACGCCCGCGAGGCCGGCGCCGATCACCACCACACGCGAATTCGAGGTCATGTCAACGAGACTGCGGTGCCGGTGTTACCCGGCCGCATCACACCTGTTTCACGGGGGGAACTCTGCCCTCAGCGGGCGCGGGGGGCGGATGTGAGGGAACGGCTCCGCCCATGAGGCCGCCTGCCCCGATCGCCGCGAAGCCGGGGGAAGCGTACTGCGTACTGCGGCGCGGTTGCCTACCAGGCGCCGCGCGGGGTGCGACGCGGTTGTCCACCGGGTTTGGCGCGGGGTGCGAGGCC
>NZ_JBEXPR010000001.1:484080-492379 GCF_040612135.1 Streptomyces sp. NPDC006458
GCCGTTGTCCACCGGGTTTGGCGCGGGGTGCGAGGCCGTTGTCCACCGGGTTCGGCGCGGGGTGCGAGGCCGTTGTCCACCGGGTTCGGCGCGGGGTGCGAGGCCGTTGTCCACCGGGTTCGGCGCGGGGCGCGAGGCGGTTGTCCAAGGCCGCCGCGCCCCGCGCGGCACCGTCGCTCACCGGGCGCTGCGCCGGTCACCCGTTCACCCCGTCGCCCTGCGCCCTTCGGGTGTTCTTCCGCGATGTGCCTGCCGTACGGCC
The DNA here is from genome assembly GCF_040612135.1 of Streptomyces sp. NPDC006458. Taxonomy (NCBI): domain Bacteria; kingdom Bacillati; phylum Actinomycetota; class Actinomycetes; order Kitasatosporales; family Streptomycetaceae; genus Streptomyces; species Streptomyces sp. NPDC006458. The sequence goes on from NZ_JBEXPR010000001.1 coordinate 484,343, forward strand.
GTGACCTGCTGAAACGGGCCCCGCGGGGCGCCCGTGCGGTGGCTGTGCGCGGCGTTTCTGACGATTGGTCAGGAAGCGGGTTCGGCGTGCTGCCTTTTATCTCGGAGGAGCAGGGAAGTGCAGGAGCCACCGATGTGCTCGTGAGGAGCGACCGATGCGACGTACCGCCCGGCTGCTGACCGGTGCCGCGCTCGCCGCCGCCGCTGTCGGCGGACCGCTCGCCGCACCCGCACAGGCGGCGGGCGGGCTCGACGTGTTCCCGTCCTCCGTGGTGCCGGGCGGCCCGGTCACGGTGAGCACGGCCGCCTGCGGTGTCGGCGGTACGGCGGACGGGGACGCCAGCGCGGTCGGGGCAGGGCACTTCACCCTGGCGCCCGGCGCACACGAGGGCGAGGCGACAGGACAGTTCGAGGTGCCGCCGAGCGCGCAGCCGGGAACGTACGAGATCGTCGTCGCGTGTGCCCGGGGCGGCCGGGAGGTGCGCGGTGACCTGGTGGTGACGCTGACCGCCGTGCAGCCGCGCGGCAGTGTGAAGACGGGGGTCGGCGGCGCGTTGGGCCCCGATCCCGTGCAGACCGCGGCAGGCGTGGCGGCTCTGGCCGTCGCCGCCGCGGGCGGTACCTGGCTCCTGCATCGCCGGGCGAGAGGCGACGGGATCTGACGGACACCCTCCGCTGTCCGTCCGCCGGTACCGCTTTGTCCCCTCCCCCTCCGGGTCCGACCGCCCCTCGCGGCCCGGAGGGGGCACGGGGCCGGCCCCACGGGAGGTCCAGGTGCGCAAGTACGGCACCGCCGCGACGGCGGCCGTCACCGCCATCGCCCTGTGCGCGGGGGCCTGGCTGTTGCACAACGGCGTCGCCACGCACGCCCCGCCGCAGCCGTCCGCCGCCGAGGCCCGCGACGACACCGTCCGCGAACCCGCCGCCCGCCCGCTGCCGCCCTCGCCGCCCGACCGCATCCGCATCCCCGCCATCCGCGTGGACGCGCCCCTGACGGGCCTCGGCCTCACCGGGTCCGGCAGCCTGGACGTGCCGCCCGCCGAGCGGAAGAACCTGGCCGGCTGGTACGAGGCCGGCACCACCCCCGGCGAGACGGGCACGGCGATCGTCGCCGGGCACGTCGACAACGCGGACGGCCCGGCCGTCTTCTTCTCCCTCGGCGCGCTGAAGAAGGGCAGCGTCATCGAGGTCGACCGGCGCGACGGCGGCACCGCCCGGTTCACCGTCTACGCGGTGGAGGTCTACCGGGCGGCGGACTTCCCCGACCAGAAGGTGTACGGTGCCGCGCCCCGGCCCGAGCTGCGGGTGATCACCTGCGGCGGCGGCTACTCACGCGCGACGGGCTACATGGGCAACGTCGTCGTCTTCGCGCGGCTCACCGGTGCCGTGCGCTGACCCGCCGACGGAGCCTGTCCCGCCCTTTTGGATCAAGCCAGCCACTGCTCCCACGCGAGCTTCGCCACCAGCGTGAAGACCACCGTCAGCAGGACGACCCGTACGAAGCCGCTGCCCTTCTTCAGGGCGGTGCGGGCGCCCAGCGTGCCGCCCGCGAGGTTGAACACGGCCATCAGGGCGGCGAGTTGCCACAGGACGGCACCCTGCCAGGCGAACATGGCGAGGGCACCGGCGTTGGTGCAGCAGTTGACGATCTTGGCGGTGGCCGAGGCGGTCACCAGGTCGAGATGGAGGACTGCGGTGAGGGTGAGGACGAGGAAGGTGCCGGTGCCGGGGCCGATCAGCCCGTCGTAGAACCCGATGCCGAGGCCGGCCAGGCCGATCGCGGCGAGAATGCGGCGGCGGGTGACCGCGCCGGGCGCCGGGGCCGTGCCGAAGGCGGGCCTGAGGATGACGAAGGCCGCCACGCCCAGCAGCACGACCATGATCACCGGCTTGAGGACCTCGGTGCTCATCCCGGCCGCGAAGAACGCCCCCGCCGAGGACCCGGCCAGCGCCGCGAGCCCGATCCGCACGGCGAGGCGGACGTCCACCGGCGCCTTGCGCGTGTAGGTCACTGCCGCGCCGGTGGTGCCCACGATGGCCACCGCCTTGTTCGTGCCCAGCGCGTGCGCCGCCGGGGTGTTCCCGGGCAGCCCCAGCAGCAGCGCCGGAAGAAGCAGCAGTCCGCCCCCGCCCACCACGGCATCGATCCAGCCGGCCGCCAGGGCGGCCACGCACAGTACGGCGATCATGGTGAGCGGTATGTCGGGCATGATCGGACCCTAAGGACCGGATACGTGGTGTGTCCACGCGGTTGGGCGGGTTCTGAGCTTCCGCTGAGGTGGGCCCGCCAGCAGGACCACGGCTGGCGGTGGACAGACGGCGGACGGCGGAGTGTGTGAGAGGAGAGAATCGTTTCTGTGACGCCCGACAGCCCCCGCCGCCTCCCCTTCTTCGTCTACGGCACCCTCCGCCCGGGCGAGGCCAACCACGACGCCTTCCTGCGCGGCCGCACCCACGCCGAGGACCCCGCCCGGCTCACCGGCGCGGTGCTGTACGACGGCCCCGGCTACCCCTACGCCGTCGAGGAGGCCGGCGGAGCGGTGAGCGGGGAACTGGTCACCGCCAGGCCCGAGGACTACGACCGACTACTGGGCGAGCTGGACCGGTTGGAGGAGTACGTCCCCGGCGACCCGCGCCGCAGCCTCTACGAGCGGGTCGCCCGCGAGGTAACCCGGGACGCCGACGGCGCCGCCGTCCGCGCCTGGGTCTACCTCGCCGCGCCCGCCGTCGCCGTACGTCTGCGGGCGCGCGGCCGGCTCATCGCGGGCGGCGACTGGCGCACCCGCGAGCGGCCCGTCGCGGACGGCTGTGGATTTGCCTGCGGCGGCTTGTGACGGGTGGCTGCTGGCCGGGCTGCGGTGGGGTGGTCGTGTGCGGTGACTGGCTCGCCCGTGAGCGGTGTGTGGCGGGTGGCTGCGGGTTCGCGTGCCGCGGCTCGCGACGGGGCTCCTGGCCGGGCTGCGGTCGGGTCGTCGCGGGCGGCGACCGGCCCGCCTGCGACCGACCGTTCGTGCCGGGAGCGTGAGGGCCGCGCCGATCCACGCCATGCTCTCGGCCGATGTGCCGACCGGGCGCCATGCGGCCGGGGGTTGCTCTGGGGGAGTGGTCTGGGGCGAGCGGTTGCCCCGCCGCATGTGAGGGCCCGGTGGCGGGTGGGCGTCGTGCGGTGGGCGGGTATGCCGTGAGAGGGGGCGGGCAGTCTGGGTCGGGTGGTCGCCCCGCGGCAGTCAGGCGCCCTGCGTCGGATGGTCACCCCATGGCGGGCAGGCGCCCTGCGTCGGATGGTCACCCCATGGCGGGCAGGCGCCCCGCGCCGGGTTGCCACCCCACGTCAGTCAGGCGCCCCGCGGCGGGCCAGAGCCCTGTGAGGGCGCGGTGGGTGGGCGTCCCGGGGCCGCCCGGTCCGCCGGGAGCGCGGGCGGCGTTCTGCCGCGGCACGCTCCCGAGGGCCACGCCGGTCACATCGTGCCCGGCGTCTTACGCGTCGTCACATTCATCCGGTTCCACGTGTTCACCGTGAAGATCAGCGCGATCAGCTGGGCCAGCTCCTGCTCGCCGAAGTGCCGCGCGGCCTCCTCGTACACCTCGTCGTGGACGCCGTGCGGCAGCAGCGTGACCGCCTCGGTGAGGGCGAGCGCGGCCCGCTCCCGCTCGGTGTACAGGCTCGACTCCTGCCACGCCGGCAACTGGTGGATGCGGTCCTCGCTCTCGCCGCCCTTGCGGGCGTCACGGGCGTGGTAGTCGACGCAGTACGCGCACCGGTTGATCTGCGAGGCGCGGATCTGCACCAGCTCCAGCAGGACCGGGTCGATGCCCTGCCGGGCGGCCGCGTCGAGGGCCAGAACCGCCTTGAACACCTTCGGGGCGACGGCGGAGAAGTTCATGCGCTGGGGTACCTGGTAGGTCGTCATGTCTCGAATCTACGAGGCCGAAAGACCTGCTGCGGGGTGCATTCCGGCCCCGGAATCATGGGTCAATTCCGGGTCGGCCAGAGGTCATTCGCCGGCCCGCGCGACCGCCTCCAGCCGCACCGCGCACGCCTTGAACTCCGGCATCCGAGACGTCGGGTCCAGGGCCGGGTTGGTGAGGGTGTTGGCGCGGCCCTCGCCCGGCCAGTGGAACGGCATGAACACCGTGTCCGGGCGGATGGCCGTGGTGATACGGGCCGGTGCCACCGCGCGGCCGCGCCGCGAGACGACCGCCACCGGGTCGCCCTCGGCCGCGCCCAGCCGGGCCGCCAGCCGCGGGTGCAGCTCCACGAAGGGGCCGGGCGCGGCCGCGTTCAGCTCCGCCACCCGCCGGGTCTGCGCGCCCGACTGGTACTGCGAGACCACCCGGCCGGTCGTGAGCAGCACCGGGTACTCCTCGTCGGGCTCCTCGGCGATGGCCCGGTGGGACACCGGGGCGAACCGGGCCCGCCCGTCCGGCGTGGCGAAACGGTCCAGGAAGAGGCGCGGGGTGCCGGGGTGGTCGGCGGCGTCCTGGCTCTCCGGCGCCGGACAGGGCCAGAACACCCCGTTCTCCTCCGCCAGCCTTTCGTAGGTGATCCCGGAGTAGTCCGCGACCCCGCCCGCGCTCGCGCGCCGCAGCTCCTCGAAGACCTCCTCGGGATCGGTCGGGAAACCCTTCTCCACGCCCAGCCGGCCGGCGAGGCCGTGCAGGACGTCCAGGTCGCTGCGGATGCCGTCGGGCGGGCTGAGGGCCCGGCGGCGCAGCAGGACGCGACCCTCCAGGCTGGTCGTCGTGCCGGTCTCCTCGGCCCACTGCGTCACCGGCAGTACGACGTCGGCGAGTTCGGCCGTCTCCGACAGGACCACGTCGGCCACCGCGAGGAAGTCCAGCGACCGCAGCCGCTCCTCGATGTGCGCGGCGCGCGGCGCCGACACGATCGGGTTGGAGCCCATCAGCAGCAGGGACTTGATGTCGGAGCCCAGCGCCTCCAGCAGCTCGTACGCGCTGCGCCCCGGCCCCGGCAGCGAGTCGGGGTCGACGCCCCACACCCCCGCCACGTGCCGCCGCGCCTCGGGGTCGTCCAGCTTGCGGTAGCCGGGCAGCTGGTCGGCCTTCTGGCCGTGCTCGCGGCCGCCCTGTCCGTTGCCCTGGCCGGTCAGGCAGCCGTACCCGGACAGCGGGCGGCCCGCGCGGCCGGTGGCCAGGCACAGGTTGATCCAGGCGCCGACGGTGTCGGTGCCCTTGGACTGCTGCTCGGGCCCGCGCGCGGTGAGCACCATCGCCGCCTCGGGCTCGCAGAACAGCCGTACGGTTTCGCGCAGTTCGGGCACGGACACGCCGGTGATCCGCTCGACATACTCGGGCCAGTGCGCCATCGCCGCCGCGCGGGCCTCCTCCCAGCCCGTCGTCCGCTCGCGGATGTACTCCTCGTCGGTGCGTCCCTCCGCGACGACCAGATGCAGCAGGCCCAGCGCGAGCGCCAGGTCGGTGCCCGGCCGGGGGGCCAGGTGCAGGTCGGCCTGCTCGGCGGTACGGGTGCGGCGCGGGTCCACGACGATCAGGGTGCCGCCGTTCTCCTTGAGCTCGGTGAGGTAGCGCAGCGCGGGCGGCATGGTTTCGACGAGGTTGGAGCCGACCAGGATCACGCACCCGGTCCGGGGGATGTCCTCCAGCGGGAAGGGCAGCCCGCGGTCCAGCCCGAACGCCTTGATCCCGCCCGCCGCCGCGGAGGACATGCAGAACCGGCCGTTGTAGTCGATCTGCGAGGTGCCCAGCGCGATCCGGGCGAACTTGCCCAGGCTGTAGGCCTTCTCGTTGGTCAGGCCGCCGCCGCCGAAGACTCCGCACGCGTCCGGTCCGTGCTCGGCGCGCGTGCGGGTCAACGCCTCCGCGATCCGGTCGAGCGCCTCGTCCCAGCCGGCCGGCACGAGCACGCCGCCCGAGCGCACCAGTGGGGAGGTCAGACGCACGCCCGGCGCCAGGACCGCCGCCGACGTGCGGCCCTTGCCGCACAGTGCGCCCCGGTTCACCGGGAAGTCGGCGCGCTCGGTCACCTCGACGCCCCCCTCGCGTGCGGGCGACAGGTTCATCCCGCACTGCAGGGCGCAGTACGGGCAGTGAGTGGGCGTCGGGGTGGTCTCCATGCACCTCAGCGTGGGTCGGGCGTGTTACGCGGAGGACGGCTGATTGTTAAACGAAGCGCACGGCGACCTCCCCGGCGGTCTGAGCCCGCCGTGAGGCGCCAGGTCACACGCCTCACCGGCCTGTGGGGGCGTGGGCGAGGTCACACGCCTCGGCGGGCGTCCCGCAGTGCCCGTGTCACGCCGGGCTCCGAGCGCCCCAGGAACCGCGGGTCCGGCTCGAAGAGCGCGTCCAGCGCGGCCTTGCCGGAGGCGAGGATGTCCCTGACCTCGCCGGAGTACCAGGTCGCGTCGTGCGGCTCGCCGACCCCGACACCGTACGACGACACTCCCGCCTCCTCGCACAGCGCGACCGCCCTGCGGACATGGAAGCCCTGGCTGATCAGCACCGCCTCGTCGACGCCGAAGATCTTCTTCGCGCGCACGCAGGAGTCCCAGGTGTCGAAGCCCGCGTAGTCGGACACGATCCGCCCGTCCGGTACGCCGTGCCGGGTCAGATAGGCGCGCATCGCGTCCGGCTCGTCGTACTCCACGCGGCTGTTGTCCCCGGTCACCAGGACGACCTTCACCCGCCCCGCGCGGTACAGCTCGGCCGCCGCGTCCAGGCGGTGCGCGAGATACGGCGACGGCTCCCCGTTCCACAGCCCCGCGCCGAAGACCACGGCCACGTCGGAGCGCGGCACGTCCGCCGTCGTACGCAACCGTCCGTCGGTCGCGAGATGCAGCCACGCCGACGGCAGCAGCGCCAGCGCGCAGACGGCCATCACGGCCTGAACGAGCCGCCGCCACCCGGTACGCGTCCGCGGCAGCCGAGGTCGCGCGATCTTCATCCGGCCACCCTCCGATTCGGTCCCGGTCCCGTCCGGTCCCGGGACAGGAGGACGCCGGGTGCGGCGATCCGGTTCACCTCCGCGCGATCCACCCCCACCTCACACCGTTGCCCGGTAGGCCGTGAAGCAGCGGAAAACACCCGTGACGGCCGTGCAACGGCCACGCAATCTCGGTCCGCCAGGCTCTTTGCATGACGGCGTATCTCAGGAACCGGATCAGCAGCGAGCTCGCGGGCCGCCTCGGCCTCGCGCCGCTCGACGGCCACCGCCCGGCCACGCCGGCGCTCGTCCTGGTCGCCCACGGCAGCCGCGACCCGCGGGCCCTGGCGACCGTACGGGAACTGCTCGACCGGGTCCGTGAACTCCGCCCCGACCTCGCCGTCCACCTCGGCCACATCGAGCTCAACGCGCCGCTGCTGACGGACACCCTCGCCGCCCTCCCCGGCGAGTCGGTCCTGGTCCCGCTGCTGCTGAGCCGCGGCTACCACGTCAAGCAGGACATCCCCGAGATGGCGGCCGAGGCGGCGGCCCACACGCACGTGGCCGAACCGCTGGGCCCGCACCCCCTGCTGGTGGAGGCCCTCTACGAGCGCCTGGTGGAGGCCGGCTGGCACGCCCCGCGCACCGAGTCCGAGCGCCGCTCCAGCGCGGTCGTGCTGGCCGCCGCCGGCTCCCGCGACCCCGAGTCCGCCGTGGGCACCCGCCGGATCGCCGCTCTCCTCGCCGAACGCCTCGGCGTGCCGGTCGTCCCCGCCTACGCCTGCGCGGCCAAACCCACCGTCCCGGCCGCGATCCGCTCCCTGACCGCCCGGGGCCGGCACCGCATCGCCGTCGCCTCCTGCTTCACCGCGCCCGGCCGCTTCGCGACGGAGTGCGCCCAGGCGGCCCCGTGGATCGCCTCGGCCCCCCTGGGAGCCCACCCGGCGATGGCCCGCCTGCTCCTGCACAGATACGACGAGGCTCTGACGACATCGGCGAGTGCGGCTGCCTAGAGCACGGCGCGGGACCGTATCGATCCGCGACTCCACCGCGCGGGCGCGACCGGCCACGAACGATCCGGGCGCACGACGACTGCACTCGGCGGACGCGTGGGCGCGAGGACCACGGCTGATCCGC
>NZ_JBEXPR010000001.1:492478-644557 GCF_040612135.1 Streptomyces sp. NPDC006458
CGCGCACCACGGCGGCACTCGGTGGACGCGTGGGCGCGACCGGCCACGGCCGATCCGGGCGCACGACGACTGCACTCGGTGGACGCGTGGGCGCGAGGACCACGGCTGATCCGCGCGCACCACGGCGGCACTCGGTGGACGCGTGGGCGCGACCGGCCACGGCCGATCCGGGCGCACGACGACTGCACTCGGTGGACGCGTGGGCGCGGGAACCACGGCTGATCCGCGCGCACCACGGCGGCACTCGGTGGACGCGTGGGCGCGACCGGCCACGGCCGATCCGCGCGGACGACGACTGCACTCGGCGGACGCGTGGGCGCGAGGACCACGGCTGATCCGCGCGCACCACGGCGGCACTCTGCGGGCGCGTAGCCGCGTGGACCACGGGCGACTCGCAGACGCACCCGAAACATGACCAGGCGGACGGCTGGGCGCAATTGTCACTGCCGCCCCGTACTGTCGAACCATGGCAGGCACCCCCTACGACGACACAGCAGCTGAACGCTGGGCCCCCGAGCCCGACAAACGCCCGGGCCGCACCGCCTTCCAGCGCGACCGCGCACGCGTCCTGCACTCCTCGGCGCTCAGAAGGCTCGCCGGAAAGACCCAGGTCGTCACCCCCGGCACCAGCAGCAGCGTCTGGGACGCCAGCCCCCGCACCCGCCTCACCCACTCCCTGGAATGCGCCCAGGTGGGCCGGGAGCTCGGCGCGGCCCTCGGCTGCGACCCCGACCTGGTCGAGGCCGCCTGTCTGTCCCACGACCTCGGCCACCCGCCCTTCGGCCACAACGGCGAACAGGCCCTCAACGAATTCGCCGCGGACTGCGGCGGCTTCGAGGGCAACGCGCAGTCGCTCCGGCTCCTCACCCGCATCGAGCCCAAGCGGTTCACCGAGGAGGGCTCGGTCGGACTGAACCTCACCCGCGCCGTCCTGGACGCGTCGACCAAGTACCCCTGGCCGCGCGGCGCCCACCCCGACACCCCCGGCTCCCCGAAGTTCGGCGTGTACGAGGACGACCGCCCGGTCTTCGACTGGGCCCGCAAGGACGCCCCCGGCACCCGCACCTGTTTCGAGGCGCAGGTGATGGACTGGTCGGACGACGTGGCGTACTCGGTGCACGACGTGGAGGACGGGCTGCACGCCGGGCACATCGACCCCAACGTCCTGCACGCCGAACCCGAACGGCAGGACGTGTTCGCGGTGGCCGTCGGCCGCTATGTGCCCGCGGACACCGACCCGGCCGAACTCGCCGAGGCCCTCGACCGGCTCCAGGACCAGGAGTGGTGGCCGCACGGCTACGACGGCACAGCCCTCGCCCAGGCCCGGCTGAAGGACGCCACCAGCCAGCTCATCGGCCGGTTCTGCCTGGCGGCCGAGGCCGCCACCCGGGCCGCGTACGGCGGCGGGCGGCTCACCCGCTACTCCGCCGAACTGGTCGTGCCGCGCGAGACACGGATGGAGTGCGCGGTGCTGAAGGCGGTCGCCGACCGGTACGTCATGCAGCGCGACGAGCAGACCCGGCTCCGCGCCGACCAGCGGATCGTCGTCGCCGGACTCGCCGACGCGCTCACCCTGCGCGCGCCCGACGGCCTCGACCCGCAGTTCCGTGCCCTGTTCGACCGGGCCGGCGACGACCGCGCCCGCAAGCGGGTGATCGTCGACCAGATCGCGTCCCTCACCGACGCGTCGGCCCGGTCACTGCACACCCGTCTGACGGGGTACCCGTGACAGGGGCATACACCGTAGGAACGTAACCCTGCGTGGCCTGATCGGGTCACTCCCTCTTCCCCCATCACGCTGCGTGCGGGAGGCTCGCATGTGGCGCTACGTCAACGAGGAGGCATCAAGTGGTCGACGCGGATCAGACATTCGTCATCGTCGGTGGCGGTCTCGCGGGAGCCAAGGCGGCCGAGACGCTCCGCGCGGAGGGCTTCTCGGGGCGGGTGATACTGATCTGCGACGAACGCGACCACCCTTACGAGCGGCCCCCGCTGTCCAAGGGGTTCCTGCTCGGCAAGGAGGGCCGCGACAGCGTCTTCGTGCACGAACCGGCCTGGTACGCGCGCAACGACGTCGAACTGCACCTCGGCCAGACGGTCGACGCGATCGACCGCACGGCGAGGACGGTCCGCTTCGGCGACGACGGCACCCTCGTCCACTATGACAAGCTGCTGATCGTGACCGGGGCCGAGCCGCGCCGCCTGGACATCCCCGGCACGGACCTCGTCGGCGTCCACCATCTGCGCCGCCTCGCCCACGCCGAGCGGCTCAAGCAGGCCCTGACCGCGCTCGGCCGCGACAACGGCCACCTGGTGATCGCCGGGGCCGGCTGGATCGGCCTGGAGGTCGCGGCGGCGGCCCGCGGCTACGGCGCCGAGGTCACCGTCGTCGAGCCGGAGCCCACCCCGCTGCACGGCGTCCTCGGGCCCGAGCTCGGCAACCTCTTCGCCGAGCTGCACCGCGAGCACGGCGTCCGCTTCCACTTCGGCGCGCGGCTCACGGAGATCACCGGGCAGGACGGCATGGTCCTCGCGGCCCACACCTCCGACGGTGAGGAGCACCCCGCGCACGCCGTCCTCGCCGCGATCGGCGCGGCCCCGCGCACCGCGCTCGCCGAGGCGGCCGGGCTGGAGATCGCCGACCGGGCGTACGGGGGCGGCATCGTCGCCGACGAACGGCTGCGCACCTCAGACCCGGACATCTACGCCGCCGGTGACGTGGTCTCCTTCCCGCACGAGCTGTTCGGCACCCGGCTGCGGGTGGAGCACTGGGCCAACGCGCTCAACGGGGGACCCGCGGCCGCGCGGGCCATGCTCGGGCAGGACGTCGTCTACGACCGGGTGCCCTACTTCTTCTCCGACCAGTACGACCTGGGCATGGAGTACAGCGGGTGGGCGCCGCCGGGGTCGTACGACGAGGTGGTGATCCGGGGGGACGCGGGCAAGCGGGAGTTCATCGCCTTCTGGATGAAGGAGGGGAGGGTGCTGGCCGGGATGAATGTGAACGTGTGGGACGTCACAGAGCCGATTCAGCGGTTGATCCGGACCAAGGCCCGGGTCTCCTCCGACGCGCTGGCCGATCCTCATGTGGCGTTGGAGGAGCTGGGCACCTGAGCGTCCGCCCGGTCCGCGTCGTCCTCCGCCGCGTGGCCGCTTCTCGCGCCCACGCGGCGGAGCCGCACATCGATACGGCCCCGCGCCCCTTTCGGGGGCGTCGGTCTGTCAGTCCCTCACCGTAGAATCTCCTCGTGGCAGGACGGATCAATGACGAGGACGTGAAGGCGGTACGGGACGCGGTTCCGATCGACGCCGTCGTGTCCGAGTACCTCCAGCTGCGCAACGCGGGTGGCGGCAACCTCAAGGGGCTGTGCCCGTTCCACGACGAGAAGTCGCCGTCCTTCCAGGTCAGCCCGAGCAAGGGTTTCTTCCACTGCTTCGGCTGCCAGGAGGGCGGCGACACCATCACGTTCGTGATGAAGATCGACCACCTCACCTTCTCCGAGGCGGTCGAACGGCTGGCCGGCCAGGCGGGCATCACCCTGCGCTACGAGGAGGGCGGCTACAACCCCGCCCACCAGCGCGGCGAGCGCATCCGCCTGGTCGAGGCGCACAAGATCGCGGCCGACTGGTACGCGGAGCAGCTCGCCACCAGCCCCGAGGCCGACACCGGCCGGATCTTCCTCGCCGAGCGCGGCTTCGACCAGGCCGCGGCCGTGCACTTCAGCGTGGGCTACAGCCCCCAGGGCTGGGACCACCTCACCCGCTTCCTGCGCGGCAAGGGCTTCACCGACAAGGAGCTGATCCTGTCGGGCCTGTCGCAGGAGGGCCGCCGCGGACCCATCGACCGCTTCCGCGGCCGGCTGATGTGGCCCATCCGGGACATCGGCGGAGAGGTCGTCGGCTTCGGCGCGCGCAAGCTGTACGAGGCCGACAACGGCCCGAAGTACCTCAACACCCCCGAGACGCCGATCTACAAGAAGTCGCAGGTCCTCTACGGCATCGACCTGGCCAAGCAGCCCATCGCCAAGTCCAGCCGGGCCGTCGTCGTCGAGGGCTACACCGACGTCATGGCCTGCCACCTCGCCGGGGTCACCACGGCCATCGCCACCTGCGGCACGGCCTTCGGCGGCGAACACATCCGCATCCTGCGGCGCCTGCTCATGGACAACGGCTCGGCCCGGGTGATCTTCACCTTCGACGGCGACGCCGCCGGCCAGAAGGCCGCCCTGCGGGCCTTCGAGGACGACCAGAAGTTCGCCGCCGAGACGTACATCGCCATCGCCCCCGACGGCATGGACCCCTGTGAGCTGCGCCTGGCCAAGGGCGACGACGCGGTGGCCGACCTGGCCGAGCCGCGCACCCCGCTGTTCGAGTTCGCGCTGCGCCAGATCGTCGCCCGCTACGACCTGAACACCCCGGCCGGCCGCGCCGCCGCCCTGGACGAGGCCGCGCCGATCGTCGCCCGGATCAAGAACAGCGGCGCCCAGCACGAGGTCGCCGTCCAGCTCGCCGGGATGCTCGGCATCCTGGACACGCAGTTCGTCGTCAAGCGGGTGGCCCAGCTGGCCCGCTGGGCCCGCGACCGCGGCGGCCGGGGCCCGGCCCCCGAGCGGCAGCGCGGCGGCCGGCTCCATCAGACGGCCCCCGCCGCGCCCTCCGGCCCGGCGCTGAACCTGCGCAATCCCGTCTACGCCACCGAGCGCGAGCTGCTCAAGCTCGCCCTCCAGCGCCCGGAGCTGGTCTCCCCGGCCTTCGACGCCTACGGGGTGGACGAGTTCACCGCCGCGCCCTACGCGGCCGTGCGCCTGGCGATCCTGGAGGCGGGCGGCGCCGAGTACGGCATCCCGGACCCGCAGCAGTATCTGGTCCAGGTCCGCGAGGCCGCCCCCGACGACACCGTCCGCGCGATGGTGACCGAGCTGGCCGTCGAGGCGATCATGCGCCGCACGGCCGACGAGGTGTACGCGGGCATGGTGCTGGTCCAGGTCCGCCGCCGCGCGGTGGAGCGGCGCATCCGGGACGTCCAGTCCCGGCTGACCCGGCTGGCCGCCGGCGGCGACCCGGCCGAACTGGCCGCCGTACAGAACGAGTTGTGGGTGCTCCAGCAGTACGACCAGGCGCTACGGGAGCACGGGGCCGGCGCCCTGTGACCTCCTCGCCTCCTCGAAGGCGACCGGCGCGTCCTCGATCCATCCGTCGTCGACCGACAGGTCGCTGTCGTGGAGCACGAACTCCCGTTCCACCTCGACCACTTCGAACCCGTCCAGCTCGGCGAGCAGAGCGTCGAGCGCCCGCCGCGCGCCCTCGGCGTCCACGCCCCGGCACCGCTGGGTGACGAACCGCTCGTGCCGGCCCCCGCCGAGGACCCGCCGCGCGTTCCACGACAGATGGGCGCCGTGCGGCACGACCACGGCGGCCAGCGCGTCGAGACCGGCGTCGGCGGCCGGCCGCAGCTTCACGTGATGCTCGAAGTACTGCGGGGCGGCGCACGGTTCCCGAGGCACCTCGGGCGCCCACGGCGCCGACTCGGTCTTGACCCGGACCGGCACGAACCCGTCCGCCCGCAGCCGTGCCACCACGCGCCCGGCGTCCGCCGCGGCGGCGGCACGGGTCGGCGAGCCGGTCAGGGTCAGCATGGGCTGCACCCGCATCCGGCCACGGGCCAGTTCGATGCGGGTGAGCTTCAGACCGGCCGCGGCCGCCCAGCGGTCGAGCCGCTCGGACTCGGCCGGGCCGTCGCAGCGGACCGTGACATGGGTTTCGTACAGGGATCCGGACACCCGGGGATCGTGCCAGATCAGCACGGCGGCGGCGCCTCCGTTAGCCGTGACGGTAATCGCGCGGTCACGGACCGGTCCCAAAAAGTCCTCGCACGCCCCTCGTGGCGGCGATGTGTCTTACCCCACACTGGGTTCCGGTGCCTGAGTCCCCGGAGCGCGGCCGATCCGTCCCCGACGGGTCCCCCACCCCCGCGATTCCGCTCATCGCGGACGGGACGGACTGCGGCGAGGCCGCCGACTCCGCCCCCGAAGCAGCGCTGCCGTACGACTCCGCAGCGATCACCCTGGAGGTCGCCCCCGTGCAGACCCAGACCCTCGTCCAGAACGACACCGACACCAACGGCCCGGAGCCCGACCCCGACAGCGGGGTGCTCGTCGCCGTACCGCCGCAGGGCCGTGCCGCGCTCCGTCCCGAGGCAGACCCGGAGTCCGCGCCCGAGCCGGCCGAACCGCCCGCCGAGGCGCTGGAGACGGAGCCCGCCGAGCCGGCCGAACCGGCTCCCGCCCGCGCCGACACCGGCGGGCCGTCCTCGGACCTGTTCCGCCAGTACCTGCGGGAGATCGGGCGCATCCCGCTGCTCACCGCCGCCGAGGAGGTCGACCTCGCCCGCCGCGTCGAGGCCGGCCTGTTCGCCGAGGAGAAGCTGCTCAACAGCCCCGACCTGGACACCCGGCTCGCGCTCGACCTCGACCGGCTGGTCGTCATGGGCCGGATGGCCAAACGCCGTCTCATCGAGGCGAATCTGCGCCTGGTGGTGTCGGTCGCCAAGCGGTACGTCGGCCGCGGTCTGACCATGCTCGACCTGGTCCAGGAGGGCAACCTCGGACTGATCCGGGCGGTGGAGAAGTTCGACTACGCCCGCGGCTACAAGTTCTCCACCTACGCCACCTGGTGGATCCGCCAGGCCATGTCCCGCGCCCTCGCCGACCAGGCCCGCACCATCCGGGTGCCCGTCCATGTCGTCGAGCTCATCAACCGCGTGGTGCGCGTCCAGCGCCGCATGCTCCAGGAGCGCGGCTACGAGCCGACCCCGGAGGAGGTGGCCGGCCAACTGGACCTCGCGCCCGAGCGGGTGGGCGAGGTCCTGCGCCTGGCCCAGGAGCCGGTCTCGCTGCACGCGCCGGTCGGCGAGGAGGACGACGTGGCGCTCGGCGACCTCATCGAGGACGGCGACGCCGCGTCCCCGGTCGAGTCAGCCGCGTTCCTGCTGCTGAGGGAGCACCTGGAGGCGGTGCTGTCGACGCTGGGGGAGCGGGAGCGCAAGGTGGTCCAGCTGCGCTACGGGCTGGCGGACGGACGCCCGCGTACTCTGGAGGAGATAGGCCGCATCTTCGGGGTGACCCGGGAGCGCATCCGCCAGATCGAGTCGAAGACCCTGAACAAGCTGAGGGACCACGCGTTCGCGGACCAGCTGCGGGGATATCTGGACTGACGTTCCGGCACGGCACTGCCGTGGTGGGGCGGGTGGGACTCGAACCCACGGCCGACGGATGATGAGTCTGATCAACGGCCCGATCCGGAGCCGAATTCCGCGGATCCAGCAGGCGGCGGCTACGACCTCGCCGGCCCCGGCGGGCGCCGGCAACGGCGACGAGGCCCGCCCCCGGAGGGGAGCGGACCTCGTCCTTCACCCGCGTGCCGTGCCGCGGCCCGTCAGGACCTCAGGCGCAGGCGGGGTTTCAGGGGGTGACGATGATCGAGACGTCGTCGATCACGAAGGAGGTCTGCCGGTGGAAGTCCTCCGTGCCCGTGAACTTCAGGGTGACGCTCTGCCCGGCGAAGGAGGAGAGGTCGTAGGTCTTCTGCACGTAGCCGGAGCTCGCGTCCAGGTTGGAGAACGAGGCCAGGTAGGTCGAGTTCGCCTGGACATCCAGATGGTCGACCCGGGCCGTGGTCGTGTTCTCGGCGGTGTCGATGCTCTGCCAGTACGTCAGGATCGCGTGACATCCGGCCGGGATGGTCACCGTCTGCGAGACGGTGTCGATGTGCAGGTTGCCGTAGCCGTTCAGCCACGCCTTCCACGAACCGGTGCGCGCCGGCCGGCCGGTGCCGTTGTCGATGACATCGGCGCTGGCGGCCCACACGGTGTTACCGGACTCGAAGCCGGCGTTGCCGAGCAACTGCGTGGGGTTGCAGGGGCCGGGCCTGTAGACGTTCCAGGTGAAGGAGGCTGTGCCGGTGGCGCCCGTGGAGTCCTTCACCGTGAGCTTGACCTTGCGGCTACCCGCGGTGGTGGGGGTGCCGGAGATCAGGCCGGTGGAGGAGTTGATCGACAGGCCCGCCGGCAGGCCGGTGGCGGTGTAGGTCAGCGGGCCCGGGTTGGTGCTGGTGGCCTGGACCTGCAGGCTCGCGGCGGCGCCGACCAGGCCGTACTGCGTGTCCGGGCTGGTGACCGTCACGCCCAGGACGACGCGGGGGCCGACGTTGATCGCGGCCCAGGCGTTGGTGGCGTTGATGTAGGTGGAGCTGTACGGGCCGTACAGGTCGGCGGCGGCCTGCAGCGTCGCGGTGCGGGCGCCGGCGTAGGTGGTGGAGGAGGTCATGTACGTGCTCAGCGCCCGGTACCAGATCTTCGCGGCGGCGTCGCGGCCGATCGCGGTGACCGGCTGCCCGTCGGAGGTCGGGGAGTCGTAGCTCACCCCGTTGATCGTCTTGGCGCCGCTGCCCTCGGAGGCCAGGTAGAACCAGTGGTTGGCCGGTCCGGAGGAGTAGTGGACGTCGATGCCGCCGATACCGGGGTACCAGGAGTCCTTGGAGCCGCCGTCCTTGGAGGGCTTGTCCATGTAGCGCAGCGGGGTACCGTCGCCGAAGATGTTGATCTTCTCGCCGACCAGGTAGTCGCCGGCGTCGTTGGCGTTGTTCGCCCAGAACTCCACCGCGGCGGCGAAGATGTCGGAGGTGGCCTCGTTGAGGCCGCCGGACTCGCCGCTGTAGACGAGGTTGGCGGTGTTGGCGGTGACGCCGTGGGTCATCTCGTGGGCGCCGACGTCGATGGAGGTGAGCGGCCGGGCGTTGCCGTCACCGTCGCCGTAGGTCATGCAGAAGCAGGAGTCGTCCCAGAAGGCGTTGACGTAGGAGTCGCCGAAGTGGACGCGGGAATAGGCGGCCACGCCGTCGTTCTTGATGCCGTTGCGGGCGTGCACGTTCTTGTAGTAGTCCCAGGTCAGCTGGGCGCCGTAGTGCGCGTCCACGCCGGCGGTCTGGGCGTTGGAAGGAGTGCCGTCGCCCCAGGTGTCGTCGGCGTCGGTGAACAGCGTGCCGGGGTCGGAGGAGCCACCGCCCAGGTCGTAGGTCTTGTTCCCGCCGCGGGTGGGGTCGCTCATCTCGTAGGTCGAGCCCGCCGGTGAGGTGCCGATGGCGACCTGGCCGCTGTACATGCTGTTGCCGACGCCGGTCCTGATGCCCTGGTACTCGAAGAGCTCGGCGCCGGTTCTCGCGTCGGTGATCACGTGCAGCTGCGAGGGGGTGCCGTCGTGCTGCACGCCGCCGATGACGGACTCCCAGGCCAGGGTGGGCCTGCCGGAGCCGGCCCAGACGACCTTGCGCACCGAGTCGGCCGTGGGAGCCTTGGCGCCCTCGGCCTTCGCCCGGCCCAGCGCGAAGGACTTCGCCGAGTCGGCGGTCTTGACCGCGGTGGTGGAGGCGACGGTGATGGTGGCCTTGGTGTTCTTGGTGACGCTCCTGGCGGCGCCGTTGGCCCCCGCGTGCACCACCAGGTCACCGCCGAGCACCGGCAGCCCGGCGAAGGTGCGCTCGTAGCGGGTGTGCACGCTGCCGTCGGCGTCCTTGGTCACCGACTTCGCCACCAGCGCCTCCTGCCCGCCCAGGCCCAGGGCCTGGGCGGTGGCGGCCCGGTGCGCCTGGGCGTCGGCCAGCAGCGCGGCGCGCTCGGCCGGGCTGAGCTGGGCCGGCAGCGCGCCGGAGCGGGCCTGGGCGGCCGGGGCCTGGGCCGGGGTGCCGGCGATGGCCTGGCCTGGAAGCGCGACGGCGACCATCGCGGCGCCGACGAGCAGCGCGCACCGGCGCGCTGCCTTGCGGGGGGAACGTCTCAACGGAACTCCTTCTGCGACGGCCGGGATCCCGGCCGGTGACAGCCCGAACAGGGGGGTGCTGTCCGGGAAGAGCTACGGAAACAGCGGTGTGGACCGCTGCGGCGTAGGGCATCGAGGTGAGGGGCGCGGGTCTGCGTCGTGCGCCCGCCAGCCTGGCATCATTGATATGACCATGTCATTATCACTGAGACAGGTTGGCCGAAATTCCCCTTTGCGCGATCCGTGCCTGGCCAACTTCGAGAGCGGTCGGCGCCCGTACCTTTCCGTTGCGGACATCGTGGTCGTCTCGCAGGCCCCGCGCGTGCCGCCTGTCGCACTGATCGTCCCCGTGGGATACGAGGAGACCGTCGAGCCACTTCCAGGAGTCCAGGCGCAGGTCTTCGAAGCGGCTCAGCGGATCACTGGCGAGGCGGCGGGCAGGACCGGTGCCGACCGGGCCGTCACTGATCAAGACGCCGGGAAGGGCGGTTTCGCCACGTCCGACGAGGCCGAGCGCGAGCCGAGCACGGTCCTCGCCCGGATCAGTGAGGGCGGCTACACCCACGACGACGGGCAGACCTTACGGCTGCACGGCACGGGCAGGCGTCACCGATGCTCGCCGCCGGGGTCGACACGGCGATCGTGTCGAAGCGCCTCGGGCACTCCACGGTGACGATCACCGCAGACCTGTACTCACAGCTGGGTGGAGTCGGGCGCGACGCGGCGAGAAGGCGGCGGCCCTCGTGCCGCGTCGGCGGCACGAGCAGGTCCAACCCGGGGACTCTCGTTCCCAGGTGGTTCCCAGCCAAAGGCTTGAGCTCGGCTCGCCTGATGGCACGACAGACCCTGGACACGCCAAAGCCGCAGGTGAGATCGTTTCTTCACCTGCGGCTCGCAGTGGGGCGGGTGGGACTCGAACCCACGGCCGACGGATTATGAGTCCGCTGCTCTAACCGGCTGAGCTACCGCCCCATAGCGGCGTGTCGCGTACATGTGTGCGCGCCGTCTGCCGCAGCATAGCCGCTCATACGATCTCCTGCTCCGGATGGTCGGCTTCCCGCGGCCCTCGGTGACCTTGGAGACTCCGCCCTGGTTGCGGCGGTTCCACCCGGCCCGAACCGGACATGAAAAAGGACCCCGAAGGGTCCTCGTTCACGATGCTCCCCCGACTGGACTCGAACCAGTAACCTGCCGGTTAACAGCCGGCTGCTCTGCCAATTGAGCTACGGAGGACCGAGCTCCCCCGACTGGACTCGAACCAGTAACCTGCCGGTTAACAGCCGGCTGCTCTGCCAATTGAGCTACGGAGGAATGCCTCGTTGCATCGAACGTACCTACCTGGGTATTCGCCAGGGGGCGCTCGCTCGCTGCGACACATACATTAGCGCAAGCAGGGGGGTGCTCCGCCAATCGGTTCTCCACCACCACGGAAGGGTGGCTCTGCAATGCGCTACAAGCTCACGTTCGTCGCCGGACTGGCTCTGGGTTACGTCCTGGGCACGCGTGCCGGGCGAGAGCGCTACGAACAGCTGAAGAAGTCCGCCCGGCAGATCGCCGAGAACCCCGCCGTCCGCAACACCGCGGAGACCGCCGCGCACCAGAGCCGCGAGTTCACCGGCAAGGCGTTGCACGCGGTGGGCGCCAAGGTCGGTGACCGGATCCCGGCGTCCGTGGCGGATCGGGTCCGTCATCTGCGGGACCGCAACGGCAGCTTCCCGGAGGACGACGACTGGGGCACGAGCAACACCTGAGCCTGCGAACGCCGATGCGGGCCGCGTACGGCAAAATCTCTCTCATGGGGATAGTCGCCGGGCTGGACAGCTCACCCGATTTCACGCGCATCGTCGTCTGTGACACGGACACCGGGTCGGTACTGAGGCAGGGGTACGCCCCTCATCCGGTGGAGGGCGCCGACGACGCACGCCCCAGTGACGTGGACCCGCAGGCCTGGCTGCTCTCCCTCGGGGAGGCGGCCGGCGGCGGGCTCCTGGAGGGCGTGCAGGCCATCGGTGTCTCCTCGCAGGCCAACGCCGTGGTCCCGCTGGACGCGCAGGGCGGCACCGTGCGCCCGGCGATGGTCGGCGGCGACAAGCGCGCCCAGGTCGCCGCCGCGGACCTTCTCGACGCGCTCGGCGGCCGCGAGGCATGGTCGCAGGCGGTGGGCTGTGTGCCCACCGCCGCGCAGGCGGTCACCAAGCTGCGCTGGCTGCAGAAGAACGAGCCGGACAACGCCCGGCGCACGGCCGTGCTGATGCAGGCCCACGACTGGCTGGTCTGGCAGCTGCTGGGCCGCCCGGTGCGCCGTACGACCGACCGGGGCGGGGCGTCCGGGACCGGCTACTGGTCGGCGGCGACCGGCGCCTACCGGCCTGATCTGATCGAACTGGCGCTCGGTCACCAGGTGATGCTGCCCGAGGTGATCGGGCCCTCCGAGGCGGCTGGCACGACGCCGGAGGGCCTGCTGATCTCGGCCGGGACCGGCGAGACCATGGCCGCCGCGTTCGGGCTGGGGGTGGGGCTCGGCGACGCGGTCGTGTCGCTGGGCGCGTCCGGCTCGGTGATGGCCGTGCACCCCGAGCCGCTGCACGACGGCACCGGGATGATCACCTCGCTGGCCGACGCGACGGGCATGCATCTGCCGGTGGTGACCACGCTGAACGCCGTACGGGCCCTGCGCGGCACCGCCGAACTGCTCGGGCTGCCCGATCTGGAGGCGCTGTCCGACCTGGCGATGAAGTCGACGCCGGGCGCGCACGGGCTGGTGCTGCTGCCCTATCTGGAGGGCGAGCGCACCCCGCACCTGCCGCACACCGCCGGGACCCTGGCGGGCCTCAGGCGCGAGGCGATGCGCCCGGAGCATCTGGCGCGGGCCGCCTTCGAGGGCATGCTGTGCGGGCTCGCCGACGCCCTGGACGTACTGCGCGGCCGGGGCGTGGAGGTGCGGCGGATCTTCCTGCTGGGCCCGGCCGCCGAGCTGCCCGCGGTGCAGGCGGCCGCGCCCGCGCTGTTCGGGGCCCGGGTCGTGGTGCCGCAGCCGGCCGACTACGCCGCGATCGGCGCCGCCCGGCAGGCCGCCTGGGCCCTCGGTGTGTCGCAGGGCACACTCGACCCGCGCACCCCGCCCGCCTGGCAGGGCGCGGCCGCCCAGGTGCTCGACCCCGGCGAGGAACTGGCCGTGGGACAGGCCGTGCGCCAGCAGTTCGTGTCCGTGCGCGAACAGACGCATCCCGGGGCGTTCCGGCTGTAAGAGGCAGATCTTTACGTGCCGATGGGTTAATCGGTTGAGGTAACGCGGGTGCGGTGTCCGACGATAGGGGCCAAGGGCAACCGACCGCCCCCATCGCCGACCCGCCGCCGACTCCGAGAGAAGCGACGTGCTCATACGACTTCTGCGGGCCCACCTCAGTCCCTACCGCAAACCCATCGCCCTGCTGATGCTGCTCCAGTTCCTGCAGACCTGCGCCACCCTCTACCTGCCCACCCTGAACGCGGACATCATCGACAACGGTGTCGTGCACGGGGACACGGGCTACATCCTCACCTTCGGCGCACTGATGATCGCGATCTCCATGGTCCAGATCGTGTGCAACGTCGGCGCCGTCCACTACGGCGCCCGCACGGCCTCCGCGCTCGGCCGGGACGTGCGCGCCGCCGTCTTCGAGCGCGTCCAGTCCTTCTCCTCCCGTGAGCTCGGCCACTTCGGCGCCCCGTCGCTGATCACCCGGACGACCAACGACGTCCAGCAGGTGCAGATGCTGGCCCTGATGGCGTTCACGCTGCTCGCGTCGGCGCCGATCATGTGCGTCGGCGGCATCGTGATGGCCCTCGGCCTGGATGTGCCGCTGTCCGCCGTGCTGATCGCGGTGGTGCCGGTGCTCGGCATCTGCGTGACGCTGATCGTGCGGGCCCTGCGGCCGCTGTTCCGGGCCATGCAGGAGCGCCTGGACACGGTGAACCGGGTGCTGCGCGAGCAGATCACCGGCAACCGCGTCATCCGCGCCTTCGTCCGCGACGAGTACGAGCAGCAGCGGTTCCGGAAGTCCAACACCGAGCTGACCGAGATGTCGCTGGGCACCGGCCGGCTGCTCGCGCTGATGTTCCCCATCGTCATGACGGTGGTGAACCTGTCGTCGATCGCGGTGGTGTGGTTCGGCGCCCACCGCATCGACAGCGGCGGCATGCAGATCGGCGATCTGACGGCGTTCCTCGCCTATCTGATGCAGATCGTGATGTCCGTGATGATGGCCACCTTCATGTTCATGATGGTGCCGCGCGCCGAGGTGTGCGCCGAGCGCATCCAGGAGGTCCTGGACACCGAGAGCAGCGTGGTGCCGCCGGCGAACCCGGTGCGCGAGCTGCGCCGCCACGGGCATCTGGAGATCCGCGGCGCCGGGTTCCGCTACCCGGGTGCCGAGGAGCCGGTGCTCAGGCACGTCGACCTGGTGGCCCGCCCGGGGGAGACCACGGCCGTGATCGGTTCGACCGGCAGCGGCAAGTCCACCCTGCTGGGGCTGGTGCCGCGGCTGTTCGACGCCACCGACGGCCGGGTGCTGGTCGACGGGGAGGACGTGGCCGCGGTGGACCCGCAGGTGCTGGCACGGGTGGTCGGGTTCGTGCCGCAGAGGCCGTATCTGTTCGCGGGGACGGTCGCGACCAATCTGCGCTACGGCGATCCGGACGCCACCGACGCGGATCTGTGGCACGCGCTGGAGGTGGCGCAGGCCAAGGACTTCGTTCAGGCGCTGGAGGGCGGTCTGGACGCGCCCATCGCGCAGGGAGGCACCAATGTCTCCGGCGGTCAGCGCCAGCGCCTGGCCATCGCGCGCACGCTGGTGCAGCGCCCGGAGATCTATCTGTTCGACGACTCCTTCTCGGCGCTCGACTACTCCACCGACGCCGCCCTGCGGGCCGCGCTGGCGCGGGAGACGGCCGAGGCGACCGTGGTGATCGTGGCGCAGCGGGTGGCGACCATCCGTGACGCGGACCGGATCGTCGTGCTCGACGAGGGCCGGGTGGTCGGCGAGGGCCGCCACCACGAGCTGATGGCGGACAACGAGACCTACCGGGAGATCGTGCTCTCCCAGCTGACGGAAGCGGAGGCCGCCTGATGGCCGGGCCCATGGGGCGGATGATGGCCGGGGGCGGCCCGGACCAGCGCTCGCTGGACTTCAAGGGGTCGTTCAAACGGCTCGTCGCGCAGTTCCGGCCGGAGCGGCTGACCATCGGCGCGCTGCTGCTGTGCGTGGTCGTCAGCGTGGGTCTGTCGGTGGCCGGGCCGAAGATCCTGGGCGAGGCCACCGACCTGGTGTTCGCGGGGCTCGTCGGGCGGCAGATGGAGCCCGGCCAGAGCAAGGAGCAGGTCCTCGACGGCATGCGCGAGCGCGGCGACGGCGACGTCGCCGACATGCTGCGGGGCACCGACTTCACCCCCGGCGAGGGCATCGACTTCACCGCCGTCGGGCATGTGCTGCTGATCGCGCTCGGGGTGTTCCTGGCCGCCGGTCTGCTGATGGCGGTGGCGACGCGGCTGGTGAACCGGTCGGTCAACAACACCATGTTCCGGATGCGCGAGGACGTGCAGACGAAGCTGTCCCGGCTGCCGCTGTCGTACTTCGACAAGCGCCAGCGCGGTGAGGTGCTCAGCCGGGCCACCAACGACATCGACAACATCGGGCAGACCCTTCAGCAGTCGATGGGCCAGCTGATCAACTCGGTGCTGACGGTCATCGGCGTGCTGGCGATGATGTTCTGGGTGTCCTGGCTGCTGGCGCTGGTCGCGCTGGTCACCGTGCCGCTGTCGTTCGTCGTGGCGACCCGGGTCGGCAAGAGGTCCCAGCCGCACTTCGTGCAGCAGTGGCGGGTCACCGGTCAGCTGAACGCGCACATCGAGGAGATGTACACCGGCCACACGCTGGTGAAGGTGTTCGGGCGGCAGCAGGAGTCGGCGCGGCAGTTCGCCGAGCAGAACGAGGCGCTGTACGAGGCCGGGTTCAAGGCGCAGTTCAACAGCGGGATCATGCAGCCGCTGATGATGTTCGTGTCGAATATCAACTACGTCCTGGTGGCGGTGGTCGGCGGGCTGCGCGTGGCCTCCGGCACGCTCTCGATCGGTGATGTGCAGGCGTTCATCCAGTACTCGCGGCAGTTCTCCATGCCGCTGACGCAGATCGCGTCGATGGCGAACCTCGTGCAGTCGGGAGTCGCCTCCGCCGAGCGGGTCTTCGAGCTGCTGGACGCCCCGGAGCAGTCCGCGGAGCCGGCGGCGGGCGGGCGGCCGAAGCAGCTGCGCGGGCGGGTCGCGCTGGAGGAGGTGTCCTTCCGCTACGACCCCGACAAGCCGCTCATCGAGGACCTGTCGCTGAAGGTCGAGCCGGGGCAGACGGTGGCGATCGTCGGGCCGACCGGCGCGGGCAAGACCACGCTGGTCAATCTGCTGATGCGGTTCTACGAGGTGTCCGGCGGGCGGATCACCCTCGACGGGGCCGACATCGCGGGGATGTCCCGCGACGAGCTGCGTTCGGGGATCGGCATGGTGCTCCAGGACACCTGGCTGTTCGGCGGCACGATCGCGGAGAACATCGCCTACGGGGCCTCACGCGAGGTCACCCGCGGGGACATCGAGGAGGCCGCGCGGGCGGCGCACGCGGACCGTTTCATCCGCACCCTGCCCGACGGCTACGACACCGTGATCGACGACGAGGGCACGGGGGTGAGCGCCGGCGAGAAGCAGCTCATCACCATCGCCCGCGCGTTCCTGTCCGACCCGGTGATCCTGGTGCTGGACGAGGCGACGAGTTCGGTGGACACCCGCACGGAGGTGCTGATCCAGAAGGCGATGGCCAAGCTCGCGCACGGCCGCACCTCGTTCGTGATCGCCCACCGGCTGTCGACCATCCGGGACGCCGACACGATCCTGGTCATGGAGAACGGCTCGATCGTCGAACAGGGCGCCCACGCCGAGCTGCTGGCGGCCGAGGGCGCGTACGCGCGGCTGTACAAGGCCCAGTTCGCGGAGGCGGTGGCAGAGGTCGACTAGTGCCCCGACAGGCAACGTTCGCCCCGTCGCGACGCCCGGCACGCCCTCTCGCCGCACCGGGCACAGACCCAAGTACATCCAGTACGAGGGCCTGCACCCGGCACACCGAGAGCACGCGCCGGACGCCGCTCCTTGACGGGCAAACGCTGCCTGCCGGGACACTAGGGCCTGTCGCGGGGCCCGTCCCAGGGGCCCCGGCCTCGCCGTCTCGTCACGGTCCCCCGGTGCGGCACGTCCGCGCCGGGGGATTTCCCATGTCCGGCCGCTGCCGGGCGCGCCTGGTGACATCCTGTCAGCTCTCCTCAGAACCTCCACAAGCACCGAACCCTCTCGTTCATCTCACCTGCGTTCGGCCTTCACTCAACTGTGGGCCCAGCTCGTACACAGGTCCGGGACTCTCAGTGCGCTTTGGGCTGTTCTCCGCCGCTGGCGGAAAACAGTCCCTGGGGCGACAGGGAGGGGGTGGTTTCCATGGTTCCGTCGCGTTTTCTGTACGTCGTGCGCGGGGCGCAGCGAAGACCCGCGGGGGCGGCGGAGGGCGGGTGCGTCGGCTGGCGGCTCGTCGGCTCCAACCATCGTGAGCTGGGCCGCAGCGCCGAGATGTACGCGGGCTTCGCCGAGTGCCGCGCCGCGCTGCTGAGGCTGCGGGAGCGGATCGGGGACGCCCGGGTGCTGCTGACGACCACGGAGTCGGCCGGTGGCTGGAGTTGGCGGCTGGAGATCGACGGCCGCGCCGCCGCGGTCGCCGGACGGCCGTACCAGCGGCAGCGGGACTGCCAGTACAACCTCGGGCAGTTCGTGAACGCGGTCCCGGTGGCGGAGCTCACCGAGCCGACGCTGCCCCGGGCGAAGGAAGAGCGCGCGGTCCGGGTCCGGACCGCCGCCGAGGACCGCGGCGTCACGGGCCGCACCGGATCGGGTGTGAAATGAGCGTTGTCATGCCCAGGCTTGGGTCCTCGCCCGAGCCTGGACCGGAGGGCGGTCACCCCGACGACGCGCGGCGGGTGTCGCGCGGCCGCGTCGAGCCGGTGGACCGCGTCTTCCAGGGCCTGCTGCGCGGCAGCGGGGCCGGGGTACTGGCGATCATGCTGCTGGTCGGTGTCTTCCTCACCTACCGCGCGGCCCAGGCGCTGCGCGTGGCCAGGTGGGACTTCATCACCACCGAGGCGTGGGAGCCGGACTCGCACAACTTCGGCATCGCCGCCGTCCTGATCGGCACGGTACTGATCGGTGTGACGGCGATCTGCTTCGCGCTGCCGCTGGCGCTCGGCACCGCGCTGTACATCTCGGAGTACGCGCCGCGGAAGCTGAAGCGGACCCTGATCAGCCTGGTCGACCTGATGGCCGCCGTGCCCAGCGTGGTGTTCGGCCTGTGGGGCCTGTTCCTGTTCCAGGGGGAGGTGACCGGGGTCTCCCGCTGGATCTCCACCTACTTCGCCTGGATCCCGGTCTTCGAGGTGGACGGGGCCGACCCGGGCGACCCGCTCCAGACGGCCACCGCCTACACCTCCTCGACCTTCATCGCCGGCCTGGTCGTGGCGCTGATGGTCACGCCGATCGCCTGCTCGGTGATGCGCGAGACGTTCTCCCAGGCGCCCCAGGGCGAGCGGGAGGGCGCGCTGGCGCTGGGCGCGACGCGGTGGGGCATGATCCGCGCGGTGGTCCTGCCCTACGGCCGCGGCGGCATCATCGGCGGCACCATGCTCGGCCTCGGCCGGGCGCTGGGCGAGACGATCGCCATCTTCATGATCATCTCTCCGGTGTTCAAGGTCCAGTGGCACGTCCTGGAGAACGGCGCCAACTCCGTCTCCTCACTGATCGCCCTGCGCTACGGCTCCGCGAGCAGCTTCGGCATGTCGGCCCTGATGGCCGCGGGCCTCGCGCTGTTCGTCCTGACCCTCATCGTCAACTTCATCGCGTCCTCGATCGCGGCCCGCAGCCGCTCGGGCGCCGGCGCGGAGGCCTGAACATGACCACCGACCTCCTCGACAAGCCCCGGACCGTGCTGCCGGTCGCCGAAGACGGCCCGGAGGCGCGCCGCAGCACCTCGACCGTGCACGGCTCCGACCTGCTCGCCCTCGCCGGCGCCGCCGCGGGCTCGCTCGCGCTGACCGCGCTGCTGTTCGTCTGGGTCGCCCCGTTCGACTCGGCCCTCGGTTTCGTCGTCGTCGCGTACCTGAGCTTCCTCGGCCTGTACGCCACCCTCGTCTCCTTCGACGAGGACGGGCCGGCCGTGCGCGACAAGGTCGCCGCCGTCGTCTGGCAGAGCCTCGCCCTGCTGCTGCTCAGCGCGCTGGTGATGGTGGTCGCCTTCACCCTGTGGCGCGGCCGCTCGGCGCTGGTGCACCTCAACTTCTTCACCGAGGACATGTCCAGCACCGGCCCGCTGGAGCCGCTCACCAGGGGCGGCATGGTCCACGCGATCGTCGGCACGCTGGAGCAGATCACCATCTCGCTGCTGGTCACCGTCCCGCTCGGGCTCGCCTGCGCGGTGTTCCTCAACGAGGTGCCCGGCCGCTACGCGCGTTTCGTGCGCACCATCGTCGAGGCGATGACCGCGCTGCCCTCGATCGTCGCGGGTCTGTTCATCTACGCCACCGTCATCCTGATGCTGGGCATCGACAAGTCCGGCTTCGCCGCCTCGCTCGCGCTCAGCGTGATGATGCTGCCGATCATCATCCGCGCCGCCGACGTGGTGCTCAGGCTGGTGCCCGGCTCCCTGCGGGAGGCCTCCTACGCCCTCGGCGCGAGCCGCTGGCGCACGGTGTGGACGGTGGTGCTGCCCACCGCCCGCTCCGGCCTGACCACCGCCGTGATCCTCGGCACCGCCCGCGGCATCGGCGAGACCTCGCCCGTGCTGCTCACCTCCGGCGTCAACGCCGGGCTGAACGCCGACCCGCTGAACGGCCCGCAGATCTCGCTGCCGCTGGCCACCTTCGACCTGGTGCGCTCGCCGCAGCCCACCTACATCGTCCGGGGGTTCGGCACCGCCGCCCTCCTCATGGCCCTCGTCCTGCTGCTGTTCGTGCTGGCCCGTGTGGTCGGCGGGCGCGGTCCCGGCGAGCTGACCTGCGGTCAGCGCCACCGCCGCGTGCTGGCCTCCCGGCGCGACGTCGAGCGGATGTCCGCGCGCGCCCGGCGCCACCACCCGCCCACCGGCGCACGGCACCGGCCGGCCGCCGACCGGTCCGGACCGAACCCCGCGTAACCCGCCGCACACACCAGCGACTTCACCGACCAGGAGTTCCCCGTTATGCCCGGATCACCTCCGGCCACGTCCAGCCGCGTCCCGGCGCGGGCCCTCACCGCGCTCGTCCTGTTCGCCGCCCTGCTCCTCGGCGCCCTCCCCGCGCACGCGGCGACCTATGTGCCGATCTCGGGGGCGGGCTCCACCTGGAGCCAGAACTCGCTGGACCAGTGGCGGGCCAACGTCAAGCAGTACGGCATGACCGTGACCTACAACGGCACGGGCTCCTCCGACGGCCGCAACCAGTTCCGCAACGGCACCGTGGACTACGCCGTCTCCGAGATCCCGTACGGCATCAAGGACTCCGGTGTCGTCGACAACCCGCCCGCGCGCAAGTACGCCTACATGCCGATCGTGGCCGGCGGTACGTCGTTCATGTACAACCTGACCATCGGCAACCGGCGGGTCACCAACCTGCGGCTGTCCGGCGACGTGATCGCCAAGATCTTCACCGGGCAGATCAAGACCTGGAACGACCCGGCCATCAAGGCGGACAACCCGGCGCTCGCCGCCGCGCTGCCCGCCCGCCGGGTGGTGCCCGTGGTCCGCTCCGACGGCTCCGGCACGACCGCGCAGTTCACCACCTGGATGAGCAAGCAGTACCAGGGCCTGTGGGACGACTACTGCCGCCGCGCGGGCCGCACCACCCCCTGCGGCGCCACCTCCAACTACCCGGTCGTCTCCGGCAGCGGCTTCGTCGGCCAGTCCGGCTCCAACGGCGTCTCCGGTTACGTCTCCCAGCCCGGCAACGTCGGCACCATCACCTACGTCGAGTACTCCTACGCCGTCTACACGACCAAGTTCCCGGTCGCCAAGGTGCTCAACAGGAGCGGGTACTACGTCGAGCCGACCGCGAAGAACGTGGCCGTGGCGCTGCTGAAGGCGCGCATCGACCAGAACCCCCGCTCGCCGCGGTATCTGACGCAGATCCTCGACGACGTCTACAACAGCGCCGACCCGCGCTCGTACCCGCTGTCCAGCTACAGCTACATGATCGTCCCGACCAAGGTCGAGCAGAACTTCAACGCCCAGAAGGGCAAGACCCTCGGCGCCTTCGCGTACTACTTCCTGTGCGAGGGCCAGCGGCGGGTGGACAGCCTCGGCTACTCGCCGCTGCCGATCAACCTGGTGACGGCGGGTCTGGACCAGGTCCGCAAGATCCCCGGCGTCGACACACAGCGCATCGACATCAAGAAGTGCAACAACCCCACCTTCTCCGCCGACGGCAGCAACACCCTCGCCAAGACGGCCCCGTACCCGAAACCGTGTGACAAGCGCGGTTCCAGCCAGTGCGCGACCGGCACGGGCGGTGACACGGCCCCGACCCAGGTCGGCGGCGGCTCCGGCGGCTTCGGTGGCACGACGGGCTCGACGGGCTCGACCGGCGGCACGGGCGGCGGCAACGGCTCCGGCTCCGGCGGCGGTTCCGCCAGCGGCGGTGGGGGCGGTACGGGCGGCGGCGCGGGCACCACGGGCAGCGGCGGCACCGGCGCGGGCACCGGCGGCGCCGCGGCCTCCGGCGGCCCGGGCGGTACGGGCGGCGGGACCGTCGACCCCGACACCGGCCAGGTCGTCGGCGCCGACGGCGGCGTGAGCGGCGGCACCGGCGTGGACGCCTTCGCCCTGCCCGTCAGCACCTCCCGCAGCATCGGCTCGGGCACCCGTACCGCGCTCATGGCGGTGGCCGGCGTCCTGCTGGTGGCCCTCACGGTCGGGCCCCCGCTGCTCGGCCGGCGTCTGAGGCGGAGCGGCCGCGCATGATCTCCGAACTCCGCAGGTCACCCGTCGGCGCGGTGCGCCGGTTCCTCACCACGTCCACGGCGGTGGCGGTCACCCTGTGCTCCGTGATCGGCGTCACCGCGCTGGTCTCGGCGCCCGCCCCCGCCGAGGCGGCCGGCACCTCCTCCGAGGTGACCGTCTCCGGCAAGGACGACTTCGCCGACCTGAAGGTGACGGTCAGCCAGACCCGCAACCTGGTCAACCAGGTCGTCAAGGTGTCCTGGAAGGGCGCCGCCCCCACGGTCTCCGCCTCCGACTACTCCGCGAACTACCTCCAGGTCATGCAGTGCTGGGGCGACGACCGCAGTGGCCCCGACCCCAGGCAGTGCCAGTTCGGCGGCTCCTCCGCGTTCGGCGCGGGCGCCGGCGGCCAGGCGGCCGGCGCCTACACCAACACCCGCCAGCTCAGCTACTACAGAGGGCTGGAGGACCCCGAGCAGGAGCTGCCGCCCCCCGGCGAGACGGGCATCTCCTACATGCCGTTCCGCTCGGTCTCCGGGGACGTGTTCGAGAAGGGCAACTCGAACGACTTCTACGACGGCAACACCACCAACGAGATCCCCTACGCCCGCACCGGCCCCAACGGCAAGGGCGAGGTGTGGTTCGAGACCCAGACCGGCCTGGAGGCCCCCGGTCTCGGCTGCGGCGAGAAGGTCGACGGGTCCACCGCCGGACGCAGATGCTGGCTGATCGTCGTGCCGCGGGACGACAAGGAGGTCGACGGCACCGCGTACACCACCCAGTCCGGCGGCATGCTCCAGTCGTCGCCGCTCAGCGCCAGCAACTGGAAGCACCGTCTCGTCGTACCCCTTCAGTTCGAGCGGATCGGCACCTTCTGCCCGCTCGGCGCCCAGGAGCGCAGCACGATCGGCACCGAGATCGTCCGTGAGGCCGTGGAGCGCTGGCAGCCCGCGATGTGCACGACCGCGGGCAGGACCATCTACTCCTACTCGTCCGTCACCGACGACACCGCCCGCGGGCAGCTGTTGCAGAGCGACGAGCCGGGTCTGGTGTTCATCGGCCGCCCGCCCGCCCGCGACACGGTGCCCGCCGACCGGCGCCCCGTCTACGCCCCCGTCGCCCTGTCGGGCCTGACCTTCGGCTTCTTCATCGAGAGCCAGGCGGGGTTCAACGCGCCCGCCGAGGTCAAGGCCCGCAACGGCACCCGGCTGCGTTCGCTGAACCTCACCGCGCGCCTCGTCGCCAAGCTGCTCACCGAGTCCTACCAGGACGGCAACTCGCGCCGCGCGCCGAGCACCGAGAAGAACCCCTTCAACCTCGGCCACGACCCCGAGTTCCTGAAGTACAACCCGGACTACAAGGACCTCCTCTTCCGCGGCGCCCTCGGTGACGCGCTGGTCTCCCAGCCCGTGTCCGACGCGACGTGGGCGCTGTGGAACTGGGTCAGGAGCGACCCGGCCGCCGCCGAGTTCCTCGCCGGCACCGCCGACAACGAGGGCAGCCACGGCGACCCCGCCTTCTCGGGCATGAAGGTCAACCCCGCCTACACGGACCTGGCGCTGCCGCGCAGCGAGTTCCCCAAGAGCGACCCGTTCTGCCAGCGGTTCGAGGACCACCCCGAGCAACCGCTGTGCATCCAGGACAAGCACCCCTACGCCGGCGACCTGCACGTCGCGGCCCGCTCCGCCGCCCGCGGCGACACCCTGGCGCGCACCACCTGGGACGCCACCTCGACCCCGCCCGGCTACAAGAAGGACCCGCTCCAGCCGGCCGGCCAGCGGGCCATGCTGGCCATCACCGACTCGGCGACCGCGGCCCGCTACGGCCTGGTCACGGCGAAGCTCCAGAACGCGGCCGGTGACTTCGTCGCCCCCGACAGCCGCGGGCTGCTGGCCGGCCAGGCGGCCATGAAACCCAGTGACATCCCCGGGTTCCTGGTCGCCGACCCGGCCACCAGGAGCCGGGCGGCCTACCCGCTCACCCAGCTCGCCTACGCCGCGACCGTCCCCGAACTCCTCGACACGAAGGCGGGCAGCGAGTACGCCGCCCTGCTCAAGTACGCGGTAGCCGGCGGACAGACACCCGGCGTGGCGGCGGGCACCCTGCCCGAGGGCTACGCTCCCCTGCCCACCGCGCTGCGCACCCAGACCCGCGAGGCCGCCGACGCCATCGTGCGAAGGGCCGGCCCCAGGACGCCCGGCGACCCGACGACCGGCAGCGACTCCTCCGGTGGCAACGCCGGTCCGGGCGGCGGCACCAGTGGCGGGGGCGGCACCGGCGGCGGAACGGGCGGCGGCGCCACGACCGGCGGTGCCGGGGCTCCGAGCAGCTCCGCGTCCGCGACCGAGAGCGCCGCGAGCGGCGACCCCTCCGGGAATCCGTCCACCACACCGGCGGCGGCCGCGAGCGGGCCGCTGCTGCGCACACCTTCCTGGGCGCTCGGCGCCGTGCGCTACGCCCTTCTGATCGCCCTGGTCACCGGCGTCGCCGCCGCCGTCTGCGGTCCCGTCCTGCCGAGGGCCGTACCGCGACTGGCCGTGGCCATAGCCGACCGGCGGGCCAGGGACCGACGGTCACCGAGCCCGAGGAGGTGATGCCCGGCCCGATCCACCGACAGGTCCGCGCCAACGAACTGTCCTGAAACACCGCGCCGGGCATCACCGCCCGGCAAAAGCCTAGTCGAGAGGTATCAAGCAAGTGAACAAGAGAATGGCCGCAGTTGCCGCCGTGGGCCTCGCCGGCCTCGTCACCGGCACCCTCAGTGTCACGCAGGCCTCCGCCGACCCGTCCGGCCCGCCGCAGTACCGTCAGCTGGCCGGTGTCGGCTCCGACACCACGCAGGACGTCATGAACGGCCTGGCCAACGTGATCACCATCGGCGGTCAGAAGGTCATCGGCTCCTACGACGCCACGGGCTCCGCCAACATCACCACCAAGGCCACGGGCTGCACCATCGCCCGCCCGAACGGCTCGGGTGCGGGCCGTACCGCCCTGGTGAACTCGCTGGGCGCCAACAACGGCTGCCTGGACTTCTCCCGCTCCTCCAGCCTGAACCTGGCCGCCACCCAGAACGGTCTGACCTACGTGCCGTTCGCCGTGGACGCGGTCTCCTACGCGCTCACGCCGTCCTCGGTGGTGCCCCGCAAGCTCAGCAAGGCCGACCTCACGGCCATCTACCACTGCGACCCCAACTACGTGGGTTCCGCTCCGAACTACGACGTGACCCCGCTCCTGCCGCAGGCCGGTTCCGGCACCCGCAGCTTCTGGATGGGCCAGGTCGGCATCACCGAGGCCGACGTGACCGCCGGCAACTACCCGTGCATCAAGGACGCCAAGAACGGCTCGCCGGTCCAGGAGCACGACGGCCGTGTCCTCGACGACAAGTCGATCGTCCCGTTCTCCATCGCGCAGTACAACTCGCAGGCCTCGCAGACGATCGCCGACCTCCGCGGCCGCGCGATCCTCGGCACCATCGACGACCTCGCGCCGAACGTGCTGAACAGCAACTTCGCCATCAAGCGCGATGTCTACAACGTCATCCCGACCAGCAAGCTCTCCACCGCGCCGTGGAGCACGGTCTTCGTCGGGGCCAACTCCCTGATCTGCCAGCAGCCGACGGTGATCAACACCTACGGCTTCGCGACCAACGCGCAGTGCGGCGACACCAGCAAGCAGACCCCCTGACGCTCCTGATTTCTTCCTGAGAACCTGAAGGAGAGCACGACAGTGCTGAAGAAGACCCTCTCGCGGGCGCTGGCGGGTGGCATCGCGGGTGCCGTCGCCATCCTGGCCGGCGGCCTCGTCGCGGCTCCCGCCGCGCAGGCTGCCGAGATCGGCACCGCCTCGGTCACCCCGGCCACGGGCGCCGACACCTCCGGTATGTCCCTCACCACGTCGGCGGCCTGTCCGGCCAACGCCACCAACATCATCGTCTCGGTCACCGGCTCCGGCTTCCCGGCCGCCGGCCAGAACGTGGTGGGCAACTCGCCGATCGCCAGCTACTCCACCGCGCCCAGCGGCGGTCTGATCATCCCGCTGACCTCGACCATGCGGGACTACGCCAACACGGCGGGCTTCACCAACCTGACCGGCAAGTACACCTTCAAGGTCACCTGCCGCACCGCGTTCAACGCCACCAGCCTCGGCGACTTCCCGGCCTCGGTCTGGTTCACGTCGAACACGGCGTACCAGGACTCGGACCCGGCCGCGGTCACCGACACCACCACCGCCCTCGCGGTCTCCCCGGCCTCGCCGGTCACCGCGGGCACCCCGGTCACCCTGACCGCGACCGTCGCCCCGGCGGCGGCGGGCGGCCAGGTCCAGTTCCGTGACAACGGCCAGCCCCTGGGCGGCCCGGTCACCGTCTCCGCCGGCCAGGCCCAGCTCACCACCAGTGCCCTGGGCGCGGGCAGCCACTCCCTGACGGCGGCCTTCACCCCGTCCGGCAGCGGCTACAACGGCTCCACCTCCAGCGCGGTCGCCTACACCGTCCAGGCCGCTCCGGCGACCCAGACCACCACGGCGCTCGCGGTCTCCCCGGCCGGCACGGCGACCAAGTTCAGCCCCGTCGCCATGACGGCCTCCGTGTCGCCCGCCTCGGCGGCCGGCTCCGTCAAGTTCCAGGACACCGTGGGCGGCAGCACCACCACGCTGGGCACCGTCCAGGTCGTGGGCGGCCAGGCCTCCTTCACCACCAGCAGCCTCGGTGAGGGCGACCACTCCTTCACGGCCGAGTTCGTCCCGGCGGACTCCGCCGCCTACACCGGCTCCACCTCCGGTGCCGTCCCCTACGTGATCGGCGCCTTCCAGGGCGTCACCGCGTCCGAGGACATCACCACCACGGTCGAGGCCGGCGCGCTGGTCATCAGCGTCGACAACCCGCACGTGACGCTGCCCTCGCCGCAGCTGAACACCAACGGTGACCTGCTCGCCACCGCGGGCGCCATCAACCCGGTCACCCTCACCGACACCCGCGCCGGCAACCCGGGCTGGAACGTCAGCGGCCAGGTGACCGACTTCTCCGACGGTGGCTCGCACCGGATCAACGGCCAGAACCTCGGCTGGACCCCGAAGGTGATCGACAAGGGCGCGTCCCAGACGGTCACCGCCGGCGGTGCGGTCGCGGCGGCCCACGGTGTCGCCCCCGCCGACTCCGGCGCGGCCGGTCTGAAGTCCTCGCGTTCGCTGGCGGGCGGCACCGGTCTGGGCACCGCCCACCTCGGCGCCGACCTGACCCTGAGCGCGCCGACCTCGACCGTGGCCGGCACCTACACCGCCACGCTCACCCTGACGGCCATCTGACCTTCATGTGATGGCCGAGGGGCGAACGCCTCACCCCCCGAGGATCGCCCCGGGCCGGGACGGACGGCTCATCCGTCCCGGCCCACCCCCGCTCCAACGCCCCACCGGTCAGGCCCCGGGGCCTGCTCCGGGTTCGGAACAGGTTCTGGCCCGAGAACGGACGACCCGACATGATCACCAGCCCTGCCCGCCGCATCGCCGCCGTCCTGGCCGCCTGCGTCCTCGCCGTCCTGCCGGCCACCACCGCGTCGGCCACCGCACCGGACGCCGTACCGGGCGAGGCGGGACGTGCGGGCGACGGACGCGTCACGTTCGGCGTCCAGCCCTCGGCCGCCAGGAAGCCCGACGCCCGGCCCAACTTCTCCTACGGCGCCACCCCCGGCGCCCGCGTCCAGGACCACATCGCGGTCATCAACTACAGCAAGCGGCCCGTGACGCTGCGGGTGTACGCCCAGGACGCGTTCACCACCGCCGACGGCGGTTTCGACCTCTTCGCCGCCCGGCACGAGCCCACCGACGTCGGCTCCTGGATCGACCTGCGCACCAACCGCGTGAAGGTCCCCGCCCGTGGCCGCGTCATCGTGCCGTTCACCATGACCGTCCCGGCGAAGGCCACCCCGGGCGACCACACCGGCGGCATCGTCGCCTCGCTCTCCGCGCCCGGCAAGGACGCCAAGGGCAACGACGTCGCCCTCGACCAGCGCGTCGGCGCGCGCATCTACCTCCGGGTGGCCGGCGAGCTGTCGCCCCGGCTGTCCGTCGAGAACCTGCGCACCGAGTACCACGGCAGCGCCAACCCCTTCGGCACGGGCGAGGCGACGGTGACGTACACCGTCCGCAACACCGGCAACGTACGGCTGGCGGCCCGTCAGAAGGTCGAGGTCCGCGACGGACTGGGCGGCACGGCGACGGTCGCCAGGATGCCCGCCCTGCCCGAACTGCTGCCCGGCGACTCCGTGACGTACCGCACGACCGCCACCGGGGTGCTGCCCGCCTTCCGGGACAGGGCCACGGTCACCGTCGACCCGCAGCCCGTGCGCGGCGACATCAAGCACCGCATCCTGCCCCGTGTCACCCGCACCGAGGCCTTCACCGCCGTGCCCTGGGCCCTGCTCGGCCTGCTGCTCGCGCTGGCGCTGCTCACCGCCGCGCTGCTGATCCGCCGGAGCCGGCGCCGCCGGGCCGCGCGGGTGCCGCTCGCGCCCGCCCGCACCCGCGTCCGGGAGGCCGTCGGCCTGGCCGCCGCCGGTCTGCTGGCCGCGAGCACGGTCGTCGCCGGCACGCCCACCGACGCGCGGGCCGCGGACGGCGGCAAGCTCGGCGTCACCCCCGCCAAGGGCAGCGACACCCAGCCCATCACCCTCACCGCGGACTCGCCCTGCCCCGCCAGGACCCAGAACGTCATCGCCCGGGTCAAGGGCGCCGGCTTCCCGCGCGAGGGCCAGATCGTCGTCGGCAACGCCCCGCTGAGCACCTACGGCCAGGCCGTCGGCGGCGGCCCGGCCATCCCGCTCACCTTCACCATGCGGGACTACGCCACCACGGCCGGGTTCACCGACCTGCGCGGCACCTACACCTTCACCGTCAGCTGCCTGCGGGCCCCCTTCGACCTGGACAGCATCCAGGACTTCACCGGTTCGCTGAACTTCCGGCAGGAGAAGGCCTACCAGGACGGCACCAAGGCGGCGCCGCCCAAGGCCCCCGCGCCGGGCCGTCCGGCAGGCGGCACCGGCGGCCCGGCGGGCACCACCCCGGCCCCGGGCGCCGGCGCATCCGGCGCGCAGGGGCAGCAGCCCCAGGAGCCCAACGGCATCCCGGTGCCCGGCTCCGTCCCGCCCGGCGGCGCCGTCCCGCAGGGCGGCGCACGGCCCCAGGTCGCGGCCTCGGCCTCCGACAGCGGGCCCAGCGCCTGGTCCCTGGCGGGATTCGGCCTGTTCGCGCTGGCCCTGGCGGCGGGCGCCGCCCTGTGGCTGCGCGGGCGCCGAACCCCGTCCGAGTGACCGCGCGCCCACCCCGTACCGACCGAATCACTGCCTAGGAGAGAAGCCCCGTGTCCCTCACAGCTCGCACACCCCGGATGTCCAGGGCGGCCACGACCCGCGTCGGCTCGCTGATCGCCGCCGTCGGCACGGCCGGGCTGCTCGGCACGGCCGCGACCGCCGTGCAGGCCTCGGCCGCCGAGGCCCAGGTCTCCCTCGGCACCCTGAGCGTGACTCCCGAGACCGGCACGGACGCCTCGGGCATCGCACTGAACACCTCGGCGGCCTGCCCGGCCGAGGCGACGAACGTGATCGTCGCGGTGAAGGGAGCGGGCTTCCCCGCGGAAGGCATGAACGTGGTCGGCAACTCCCCGATCACCGCCTACCCGGCGAACGAGGCGGGCGGCCACCAGGTGCCGCTGACGTCGAGCATGCGGGACTACGCCAGCACCGCCGGGTTCGAGACCCTGACGGGCCGCTACGAGTTCACCCTGACCTGCCGCAAGGCGTTCGGTTCCACCACCTTCGGCGACTTCACCGGGTCCATCTGGTTCACCTCGAACACCACCTACCAGGACACCGACCCGACCGGGGCGACCACCAGCCCCACGCCGTCGGACTCCGTCAGCACGACCCCGTCCGACTCGGCCACGCCGACCGGCACGGCCGAGCCCACGGACACCGGCGAGCCCACCGACACCGGTGAGCCGACCGACACCGGCCTCCCGACCGACGACACCACCACGCCCACCGACGACACCACGGCCACCGACGACGGCACCTCGGGCGGCGACGGCTCCCAGGACATCTCCACCGAGGTCAACGGCGGTGCCGACGGCGGCGGTTCGGGCGGCGGCGGTTCGCTCGCGGCGACCGGCAGCAACGCGGTCGGCCTGGGCGCGCTGTCGGCCGCGATGGTCCTGGGCGGCCTCTACCTGGTCCGCCGCTCCCGCCCGCGCGAGGACTTCCACAGCACCGAGGGCGCGCACCTGTGAGTCCGGGCCCCCGGCTCACCAGGCACACCGGTGAGCCGGGGCCCGGCACCGCGACAACGCACAGACAACCACTGGAGAAACGACACACCATGCATGCCAAGGCTGCACGCCGCCCCCTGGCGGCCACCCTCGTGTCCGTGCTCGCCGCCGGTGCGCTCGCGCTCGGCACGAGCGGCGCCGAGGCGGACCCCATCGGCTCGATGGAGGTGACCCCGCACGCCGGTTCGGACACCCAGGGCATGGCGCTGACCACGTCCGCGGCCTGCCCCGCCCCGGCCACCAACATCATCGTCGGCGTCAAGGGCCAGGGCTTCCCCGCCACCGGCCAGATCGTGGTGGGCAACTCCCCGATCAGCGCCTACGCCCCGTCCCCGAGCGGCGGCATCGTCGTGCCGCTGACCTCGACCATGCGGGACTACGCCAGCACCGCCGGGTTCGACACCCTGACGGGCCGCTACGACTTCACACTCACCTGCCGCGGCGCCTTCGGGTCGACGACCTACGGCGAGTTCACCGCGCCGATCTGGTTCACCACCGACACCACGTACCAGGACTCCGCGCCCTCCACGGCCACGACCACCACCCTCACCGCGAGCCCCGCCAATGAGGTCGTCGAGGGCAAGCCGGTCACGTTCACCGCGACCGTCGCCCCGGCCGCCGCGTCCGGCACGGTCCAGTTCCGGGACAACGGCCAGGCGCTCGGCAGCCCCGTCACCGTCGCCGGCGGCCAGGCCACCCTGACCACCGGCACCCTCTCCGTCGGCACCCACAAGCTGACGGCCGCCTTCACCCCGGCCGACGCGGCCCACGGCGCCTCGGGGTCCGCGGAGCTGACCTACAAGGTCAAGATCAAGCCCCCGGCGGTCGTCTCGGCGGCCAAGGTGACCGGCACGGTGAAGGTCGCCTCCACGGTCACCTGCGAGGTGACCTTCAACGGCGCGAGCTCGGTGGCGTACTCCTGGCTGCGGGACGGCTCCACCATCAGCGGCGCCACCGCGCGCACCCGCAAGCTGACCTCCACCGACTACAAGCACAAGATCGCCTGCCGGGCCAAGGGCACCAACAGCACCGGCAGCACCACCTCCACCAGCCCCCAGGCCGGCCCCGTCGCCGTCGGCCCCGCGCTGAAGAACACCGCCAAGCCGTCGATCTCCGGCACCCACCGGGCCGGCTACAAGCAGACCGCCAGGCCGGGCAGCTGGTCGCCCAGCGCCACCTCGTACAGCTACCAGTGGCTGCGCGACGGCCGGGCGATCAGCGGCGCCACCCGCTCCACCTACACGGCCACCCGCTCCGACCGCGGCCACAAGCTCACCGTCAGGGTGAAGGCCAAGCGCACCGGATACTCCACCGGCACCGCCACCTCCGCCGCGGTGAAGATCGGATGACGGCACCCACCGCCGCCCCGGCCGGGCCCGAGGCAGCCGACCGCACGTCGGCTCCCGTGCCCGGCCGGGCACGGCCCGAACGCCCCTCGGCGGCCGGCCCCGGCCTGCGCGTCGCCGGGGCCGCGCTGAGCATCCTGGCCGCGCTGCTCCTCGGTCTCGTCGCCGACGCCGGCCTGGTCAGCGACCTGCGCCAGTCCCGGGACCGGCAGGTGGACCACGCCGCCCTGCGCCTCGCCCTGGCCAACGGCACCGCGCCGATCGGGCAGTCGGCGGGCGGCAGCAAGGCCCCCACGCCCGGTGAGCCGGTGGCGCTCCTGGAGATCCCCGCGCTGCATCTGCGCGAGGTCGTCCGCGAGGGCACCACCGCCGGCGACCTGGCCCGCGGCCCCGGCCACCGCCGGGACACCCCGCTGCCCGGCCAGTCCGGCACCAGCGTCGTCCTGGGCCGCCAGGCCACCTACGGCGGGCCCTTCCGCCACATCGACGAGCTGAACACCGGCGACACGTTCACCGTCACCACCGGCCAGGGCAGGCACACGTACCGGGTGATCGGCCCGCGCCGGGCCGGCGACCCGCAGCCGCCCGCGCCCGAGAACGGCCGCGGCCGCATCACGCTCGTCACGGCCGACGGCACCCCGTTCATGCCCCGCGGCATCCTGCGCGTGGACGCCGACCTGGTGTCGGACGTACAGCCCACCCCGGCCCCGGCCGTCGCCGCCGGCGCGCTGCCACAGGACGAGAAGCCGATGGCCGGCGGAGAGTCCGCCTGGCTGGCGCTCGTGCTGTGGGGACAGGCGCTCGTGCTGGCCGCCGCCGCCCTCGCCTGGGCGCACGCCCGCTGGGGCAGGCCGCACACCTGGGTCGTCGGCGTGCC
This sequence comes from Streptomyces sp. NPDC006458, assembly GCF_040612135.1. Lineage (NCBI taxonomy): Bacteria > Bacillati > Actinomycetota > Actinomycetes > Kitasatosporales > Streptomycetaceae > Streptomyces > Streptomyces sp. NPDC006458. Next base: position 524,851 of record NZ_JBEXPR010000001.1, read on the forward strand.
GCTGCTCGGCGCGCTCGGCCTGGCGGTCGCCGACCAGGCGCTCATGCTCCTGCCCAACCTGCTGTGACGACCTGTGAGATCACTCGCCGATGAAGGACACGCCGTGACCGACCAGACAACCCAGACCGAGACCACGCTGCCCCTCCCACCGGTCCCACCGGTCCCGCCGGTCCCGGCGCCCGCGGTGACCGGCGCGACGCTCGACGCCCGTCGCATCTCGGCCTGGTTCGGCGACCACAAGGTGCTCGACCGGGTGTCGCTGACCATGCCCGCCGGCCTGGTCACGGCCCTCATCGGCCCCTCCGGCTGCGGCAAGTCGACGTTCCTGCGCATCCTCAACCGCATGCACGAGCTCGTCCCGGCGGCCTCCCTGTCCGGCGAGGTCCTGGTCGAAGGCCAGGACATCTACGCCGCGGGCCAGCGGCTCACCGAGGCCCGGCGCAAGGTCGGCATGGTGTTCCAGAAGCCGAACCCGTTCCCCGCGATGTCGATCTACGACAACGTCACCTCCGGCCTGAAGCTCACCGGCATCCGGCTCGGCTCCGCGGCCAAGGACGACCTGGTGGAGGAGTGCCTGACCAAGGGCGGCCTGTGGCGGGAGGTCAGGGACCGGCTCCGCCAGCCCGGCGGCGCCCTGTCCGGCGGCCAGCAGCAGCGCCTGTGCATCGCCCGCTCCCTCGCGGTGCGCCCCAAGGTGCTGCTGATGGACGAGCCCTGCTCGGCCCTGGACCCGACCTCGACCCGCCGGATCGAGGAGACCATCCGGGAACTGGCCCACGAGGTGACCATCGTCATCGTCACCCACAACATGCAGCAGGCCGCCCGCGTCTCCGACCAGTGCGCCTTCTTCCTCGCCGAACAGGGCACGCCCGGCGCGATCGTCGAGCACGGCGCCACCGGGGCGATGTTCTCCACCCCGCAGGACCCGCGCACCGCGGACTACGTGGAGGGCCGCTTCGGCTGACCGGGACGGGGGGTGTCCGGCGCGCGTAGCGTGAAAGCGTGCGCGTGCCGGTCGTCGAGGACGGGGAGCGGGGCGCGGTTCACGGCGGTGCTGCCGTCGGGGGGAGCGGGCTGAACCGTCCGTCAGGCCCGTTCGGGGGGCGCGTTCAGCACCGGTGAGGCAGGGCCGGGGGAGAGCTGAGGAGGCCGTCATGAGTCACCGGATCGTGTGGCCCGCGCTCGGCGCCGCCGTTCTGCTGGCGGGAGGCTGCGCCGGGGACTCCGGGAGCGCCGAGGGCAGCGGCCGCGACGGCGAGTGCGTGAAGGCCGTCGACGAGGACACCGGCAGGACCGGCGACACCTGTCTGCCGCTCGCCCCGCGGGCCGACCGCGTCGACCTCGCCGAACCGCGCTTCACGCACCCCACCGACATCGACAACCCGCTGCACCCCACCGCCGAGCTCGACCAGACGGTCTACGGCGGCCAAGTGGACGGCCGGCCCTTCCGCAGCGAGGTCACCCTGATGCCCGGTACCAAGGAGATCACCTTCGACGGCCGTACCGTCCACGCGCTGACCTCGCAGTACGTCGCCTTCTCCGGCGGGCGGATCGCCGAGGTCGCCCTGGACTGGTACGCGCAGGCCGACGACGGCTCCGTGTGGTACCTCGGCGAGGACGTCCTCAACTACGAGGACGGCGTCGTCGCCGACACCGAAGGCACCTGGCAGGCCGGCCGGGACGGGGCACCCGCGGCGATGATCATGCCCGCCGATCCGGCGAAGGGGGACGTGTACCGGCCGGAGAACCAGCCGGGCGTGGTCTTCGAGGAGGTCCGGGTCAAGGCCGTGGACCGGACGGTGGACGGGCCGTACGGGGACGTCACCGGGGCGATCACCGTGCGGGAGCTGCACATGGACGCCTCGACCGAGGACAAGGTCTTCGCGCCCGGCTACGGGGAGTTCTCCACCGGCACGCCGGACGAGCTGGAGGCCGTGTCGCTGGCGGTGCCGGCCGACGCGCGGACGGGTCCGGTGCCCCGGCGGCTGGTCGAGCTGGACCAAGCGGTCGACGCCCTGTACGCCGACCCCGGAGCCCCCACCGCGCGGGCGGCCCGGGACGCCTGGGAGGCCTATCGGGTCTCCGACGCCGTGCCCGAGCTGCTGCGCACGCAGACGAGCCGGGACCTCGACGCGCTGAGCGCCTCGCCCGCCGACCGGGCGGCCGCGCTGCGCCTCGCCCAGGACGTGTCCGACCTGCGGCTGCCGTACGAGGGAGCGGACACCGTGGACCGGGCCCGGCTGGCGCTGTGGGCACGGCAGCTGGGCGTCGACGCACGGGCCGGGGACGAGGGTTCGGTGGCCGGGGACGTGACGGGCCTGGAGCTGGTGTGGCAGCGGCTCGACGGGGACGACCCCGCCGTGTCCGCCGCTGTGGAGCAGGCCCGGGACGCGGCCGACCGGGGCGACACCGGGCAGGCCGCGACGGTGGCCGACCGGCTGCTCAACGCCCTGTGACGGCCCTCAGCTGCTCAGCGGATCCAGCACCAGGGGCTGGATCCGGCCCTCCAGCATGGTGCCGAGGCCCTGCACCGCGCACACGTCGGGGCGTTCCGCGATGTGCACCGGCATGCCGGTGGCCTGGCGGAGCATCTGGTCGAGCCCGGGGAGCAGGGCGCTGCCGCCGACCATCATGATGCCCCGGTCGGCGAGGTCGGCCACCAGGTCGGGCGGGCAGGCGCGCAGTACCTTGCCGATGCCGTCGAGGACGGCCGTCAGCAGGGTCTGGATCGCGTCGCGCACGGCGGCGGTGTCGACCTGGACCGAGCGGGCGAGGCCGGTGGCGACGTCGCGGCCGTGGATCTCCGTGGAGGCCGGGCCCTGTGCGGTCAGGCCGTTGCCGGACAGGGCGAGCTGGAGCGGCCGGACCGACTGGCTGGGCAGCATCAGCTCGTGCTCGTGCCGCAGGTGCTGCACGATCGCGTGGTCCACGGCCTCGCCGCCGACCGGGATGCGCTCGGCGGTGACGAGCGAGCCGAGGGAGAGCACGGCGACCTGCGTGGCGGCGGCCCCGCAGTCCAGCACCATGGTCGCCTCCGGCTGCTCGACCGGGAGGCCGCAGCCCACGGCGGTGGCGATGAGGGTGTCGACCAGTTCCACGCGGCGCGCCCCGAGGCCGACCAGGGTCTCGATGGTGGCGCGCCGGGCCAGCGGGTCCGCGTCGTGCGGGGTGCACGCGGCCGCCCGCAGCCGGGGCTTGCGGCGCAGCGAGCGGCGGATCTTGTCGCCCAGCAGGTGGCGCAGCATCCGCTGGGCCATCTCGATGTCGACGACCGTGCCGCCGGAGACGGGGCGTACGACGCGGATGTAGCTGGGGGTGCGGCCCGTCATCTTCTCCGCGAACTCGCCGACCGCGATCAGCGCGCCGGTGCGGGTGTTGACGGCGGCGGCGGACGGCTGGTCGACGACGAGCCCGGCGCCCTTCACGTACACCCGCGTCCGCGCCGCGCCGAGGTCGACGGCGAAATGGCAGCGGCGCAACTGCTCCAGACTGGCGGTCATTGGCTGGTCCTCCCGAGAGCGCAGACCGTGGGGCCGCCGGGGGGCGGGCCTCGCTGTGCCGGCCGCCGGGCGGCGGGCCGTACTCGCATGGTGCGGGGGCCTCGGGGGCGGGCGCCTTCTGGGATGCGCCGGGCGGGGCGCCGCCGAACGGTTGATTTGCCCCTTGTCTCCTGAATAAGTGTCAGGTGAAGGTGGTCTACAGGGTGGAGACCGCGTCGAGCACGGGCCCCAGCGAGGCCACCGTGAGCTCACAGCCCGCCTCGCGCAGCCGCTGCTCGGTGGTGGGGTTGCGGGCCAGGCCCACGCACGGCAGACCGATGCGGCGGGCGGCGGTCACCTCGGCGGGGGAGGAGGTGACCAGCAGTCCGTCGGACGCGGGGCGGCCGGGGCTGTCCAGCGCGCGCAGCAGACAGCTCGGCTCGGGCATCAGCCGGGTCAGGTCGTCGGCGCGCCCGTGGACGCCGGCCGTCAGGGGCAGGCGGTACGGCTCCAGGCAGCGGTGGACCGCCGGTGCCGACACGTCGGTGACGACCCCGAGCCGGCGGCCCGACTCGTGCAGGGCGCGGACCAGCGCAGCCGACCGGTGGGTGGCGGGCGCGTCCGGGGCGGCCCGCAGTTCGAGCGCGTCGAGCCGCTCGCGCAGGACGGGGCCGAACCGGTCGCGCGCGAACGTGCGCAGGACGTCCAACGGATGCGGCGACGCCTCGCGCGGCACCTGGCGTGCCAGCGGCCGGCCGCTCAAGGCGTCCCGCGGGTCACGGTGTTCGGCGACCAGGGACAGCAGCTCCAGCGCCGCCTCGCGCGCGCCCCGGGCGGAGTACAGCCGGGTCAGCGGGCCGTCGAAGCCGAACAGGACGGTTTCGGCGGCGGAGAGCAGACCGGGAAGGGTGGGCGGCGCCGTGGCGGCGGGCCGGGGCGCGACCGGGGCCTGGGCGGTTCTGGCCCGGGGTGCGAGCCGCACCGAGCAGCTCACCGCCAGGCCGGGCACCGGCCATTCGCCCAGCGCCGCGTCGATCGCGCGCTCGGCGCCCGCCGCGTGGCGCAGTGAGTGATGGCCGGTGATCCGCGAGGCGACCTCGGTGAGCCTGTCGAGCAGCAGCGGCAGCACCCGCGTGGTCCTGCCGTGTACGAACGCCACCGGGTCCGTGACGTGCCAGGTCAGCTCGACAGTGGCCGGGAAGGGCTCCTTCCCGGAGCTGGGCAGCCGGAGTTCCGACCGCGCCCCGTGCGGGGTGAGGTCGACCTCGTAGTACGTCGTGACGCCCGACTGGGCGGGGGTCAGCAGGGCCGGCGGGCCGTCCGGCGGCGCGTGGACGACAGCGGTACGGCCCGCGTCGGGGATGCCGAGTTCGCGCGGGTCTCGCGTGATCAGCGGGCCGCGCACCAGCTCCCGGGTCCAGGACGGCGGTGGGCTGCCGGGCGACAGCGCGCAGTACCAGCCGAAGGGCGGGGCGTCGACCTCGCCGTACCAGGGCAGGAACCGCTGCGGGCCCTGGGCCGCCGAGCTGGCGGCGAACTGCGCGTACAGGGCGGGCGGTACGGCGATCAGCAGGGGCGCCTGCACGGGCGGCTGCCACGCCTCCTGGAACGTCACCCGCACCCGCGGCGCGTCCCGCAGCTCCGCCAGGGCCTCGGGGAGCGTGCGCAGGGCGGCGACCAGGACGGGCAGGAGGTAGGCGTCGGGGGCGGTGCGCACCTCGTACCCGTCCGTCCGCACGGTCACCTCGTACCGGTCGGCCGGGAGCGCGCCCCGGGCCAGCGTCTCGTGCACGGCGTACTCCAGGGCGATCCGTGCCTCGGGGTTGCCGGCCAGGCTGTCGGCGGCGAAGACGATCGAGGGGGCCGGGCTCGTGTCGCCGCCGAGTTCGGAGCGGGCGCGCAGGAGGGTGTCGCGGAGCCGGTGGAGACGGTCCCGGGCGATCCGGGCGGCGGGGCCGGGGACGTTCGACATGGGCGTGTCGGTGCGCCACAGGTCCAGGGCCTCGTCGACCAGTTCGCGCGCCAGGGCCGAGTCGCCCTCCCGGCGGGCCTCCTCGGCCCGCCGGGCCAGCTCCTCGCCGTGCACGAGGTCCACGTAGTCCGCGCTGGTGTGCAGGGCGTAGCCGTCGGGGGAGGACGCGAGGGCGGCGTCGGGGCCGAGGTGGGTGCGGAGCGCGGTCCAGGTCGCGGCCAGCACCTGCGGGGCGTCGTGCGGCTCGTCGGCCGGGTGCCACAGGCCCGCACGGAGTGCGTCGGCGGTGACGAAGGTGCCGTGTTCCAGAAGCAGCAGGACCAGCATCGCCCGTGCCGTGGGCTGGAGTCCGGCAGCGTGCTGTTGCCGCATCAGGTAGTGGCGGCGTGGTGTGTACGTCGCTTGCACGGCCCGTTCCAGCTCGGGGTCCATGAGCAGGTCCAGGGCCTGTGGCCGGGCCCAGGACAACTGGTTCAGCGCTCGCGCGTACGTCCGCCGCGCGGGCTCCGGCAACCGGTCGAGCACGGCGGGATCGACGGGGCGGCGGGTCTGACGGCGGGGGTCCGAGGCCAGCCGCGTCAGCAGCCGGCCGAGCGCCCGCAGATTCTCGCCCGCCCGCGTGCCCGTCTCCGGGACCAGTTCGGCGTCGAGCAGGATCCTGCCGTCCGGCAGCAGCACCACCTGGCGCATGTCGAGGCCGTCGAGGGCGCCCCCGGCCTCGTGCATGTCCTTGAAGAAGCGGGCGAGCCGGGCGCCGACCGACACCAGCAGGGGTGGCGGGAGCCGGTACCCGTTGGGCGCGGCCAGGTCGTACAGCCGGATGCCGCCCCGGTTGTCCCGCCCCGCCCCGTCCCGGTTGTCCCGCCCCGCCCCGTCCGTTCCCGCCAGCCGCCGCAGGCTCTCCGCGCTGACCGTCGCGAACGCCTCCCCGTCCGCGCCCGCCTCCGTTCCGCTCTCCGCCGGCGTCGACGCCGTGAACTCGCCGCGGGCCCGCCCCACCCGGCTGTCGATCAGGCCGCCCACCCGCTCCAGCAGATCGGCCGTGCGCAGCCGGGCCGTGCGCGGAACGCCCCGCAGCAGCAGCTCGCGCACGCCGGGCCGGAAGGCGTAGGAGCCGGGCGGCCCGTCCACGGCCGTCAGGAGGCCGCCGAGGATGACCTCGGCGAGGTGCTGAGGGCGTGGATCGGGCTCCAGGACCGCCTGGACCAGCCGCATCACCGGCAGGTCGGGGCGGCCCAGCGCGACATGGCCGGCCAGGCGGTAGGCCTCGGGGGAGGCGGTGGCACGGAAGCGCAGGACCAGGTCCTCGGGGCCCAGCCGGGTCAGGTCGGTGCGGTCGTGCGCGCCCGGGGGCGCGCCGCCGAGGCGGGCCACGGCCGCCGGGTACCGCGTGCCGCCGGGGGCCGCGACCAGCGAGGCCCAGTTCGCCAGCCAGGCGGGTTCGGGTTCCAGGACCGGGAGGGGGAGTCCGGCGAGGTCTCCTTCCGGGACGTCGTCGTACGGGGTGAACGACAGCGCGGCGGAGGGGGCCGCCGGGTGGGGGGCCGACAGCCGTCCCGCCGCGGCCGGCAACGCCGTGTCGCGCCAGAGGTGTTCGGGCAGCGGCTGCACGAGGGCGAGCGGCATGTGCCGGGCCCAGCGGCGCAGGGTGCCGTACCAGCGGGTGCCCGCCGGGCCCTTGCGCCACTGCGGGCCCATGCAGTCGCTGACCAGCAGGGTGAGGGTGCGCCCGTCGGCGGGGGCGTGCGCGGCGGGGCCGTGGACCGTGCCGTCGGGCTCGGCGCGGTGCACGGTGACCGTGCGGAAGACGCCGGACTGGGCGAGCGCGGTGTGCAGTTCGTCGATCAGGGGCCGCCAGACCGGCATGGTCGGGCCCGTGTCGTGGACGAGGTTCAGCCGCAGCCAGCGTTCCCGTGCCGGGCGCAGGACCGGCAGCCACCACCGCGGGTGGGCGTCCGCGCGGGCGATGCGCTCTGCGGTGGCCCGCTCGTCCAGCTCGTGGCCCGTGGGCGCGTCGATGCGGCGCTTGAGCGGGCGCAGGGCGCGTTGCAGACCGAGGGGGTGGCGCAGCATCGGCGGGACGGGGGCCAGCAGGGCGGTGTGCCGGGGCGCCGCCGGGGCGGGTGCCCGGCGGGGCGCGGGCAGGTGCAGCGGGGCGCGCGCCGGGGTCTCGGCTGAGCCGGGCTCGGGTTCACGGGGCGGCGTGGGCGTCCGCTGCGGGCGGTCCTGCGGGGGCCTCGCCCGTTCCTGCGGTTCCACCGGCTCCGCAGCCGGCCGCGTCTGCTCGCGCCCGCCGTCCATCCGCCCGGCCAGCCACAGCAGTTCGGCCAGCTCGCGGGCGGTCGGGCGGACGCCGGAGGACGCCTCGGCGAGCAGGTCGGCGAGGCGGGCCAGCGGGTCCGGGGGCGGGAGGGCGTCGGTGGGCACGGTGGGTGTCAGAAGGCGTCGGGCTGCGGGGCCTGGCCCAGGTACGGCATGAGCAGGGTGGCCAGTTCGTCCAGCGACTCGGCGGCGAGGTCGGAGGACTGGGCGAGGTAGATGGCGTTCAGGAGCTGGTCGGTGGCCAGGTCGCCGCCGCCGACCCGGGACAGGAAGCGTTCGATCAACTGCTCGGCGTAGCTGTCGGGTTCGCCCAGGTGGGCGCGGACGATCCCGGCGAGATGGCGGTCGTCGGGCTGGCGCAGCCGCAGCGTGACGCAGCGGCGCAGGAACGCGGGCGGGAACTCGCGCTCGCCGTTGCTGGTGAGCACGACGAACGGGAACGCCCGGCAGCGGACCCGGCCGCGCTCGACCGTGACGTGCTCGTCGGTGCCGTCCGCGAGGACCTCGGCCTTCGGGGTGTGCCGGGCGGCGCGCACGAGTTCGGGAATCTCGTACTCGCCCTCCTCCAGCACGTGCAGCAGGTCGTTGGGCAGGTCGAGGTCGCTCTTGTCGATCTCGTCGACCAGCAGCGCGCGGGGGCGTTCGTAGGGCAGGAGCGCGGTGCCGAGCGGACCGAGGCGCAGATGGTTCTCGATGCCGGAGGTGTCCACCGGGTCCGACTCGGCGGAGCGGCGGGCCGCGTAGAGCCGGGACAGCGGGTCGTACTGGTAGAGGCCGTCGTGCAGGGTGCTGCGGCTGGTGATGTTCCAGCGCAGCACCGGGCCGAGGCGCAGCTCGCGGGCCACCGCGTGGGCCAGGGAGGACTTGCCGGTGCCCGGCGGGCCGGTGACCAGCAGCGGGCGGCGCAGGTACAGGGCGGCGTTGACCAGTTGGACCGTCTGCTCGGTGGCCCGGTAGGTCTCGGCGCGGTGGACGCGGTCGGGGGAGGCGTCGTCCGTCTCACGCGGCGGCGGGAGCGGCGGGCCGCCGTCGAAGGCCCGCCAGGGCGGGGGTGCGGGCAGCTCGGTGATGCCGTCGTGCGGCGCGTTCGTGCCGGTGTAGACGGGCCACAGGGGCATGGGGGGTCTTCTCCGTGGGGGCTCAGGCGACGGGCGAGTGCAGACAGGCGGTCGGCTCGGGGAAGCAGCGCGGATCGTCCCACAGCAGCTGGATGCCGTGCGCCCAGTGCCGGTCGGGTTCGTCCTCGGCCTCCGCGGTCTCGCGCAGGGTCAGGATGTGGCGGGGCAGTTCGGCGGGCGGGATCCCGGCGACGGCCCGGTCGAGTTCGTCGAGGAAGGAGCGGCCGGGGCACGGGCCGTCGTGGTCGGTGTCCGGGCCGGGGCAGCCGGTGCGGGACCACAGCAGGACGGGCACGGGGACGTTCACCCCGACGTCGAACCGTTCGCGCGCGGCGGTCGGCGGGGCGGCGTAGGCGGCCACGCCCGCGTCCTGCTCGCGCAGCCGGCGGCGCAGGCTCGGCGGGCGCTCCTGGCTGCCGCAGTCGACGCGGTGCACGGCCGTGCCCCCGGCGTCCAGCTTCTGCCACTTGCGGGCGAGCTGGTGGCGCTGGCGCCCGCTGCGGTGCCGCGACCGGTCGGCCACCACCAGCGGGTAGGCGCAGCCCAGCGGGGTGGGGTCGTCGTCGCTGCACTCCCAGTGGGCGACGGGCTCGTTCAGCCACTCCCTCGGCAGTACGAAGGTGATCAGCTCCTCGGCGTCGGGCGCGAGCTGGGTGAACGCCTCGTCGATGCGTTCCTGGACGTAGGCGCGCACCGCGGAGCGGGGCAGGCGGCGGGTGCCCACCGGGCGGCGGTGGCCGTCGCGGTAGGCGGAGACCTCCACGGTGACCTGGTCGGCACCGGCGCCGCTGTGCTCTATCTCCACGACGATCGGCGACCAGGGTGTGTCCCCGGGCGAGGCCGCCGCCGGGGAGGGGGCCGCCGGTGTCCCGTCCAGCAGCTCCGCCAGCCGGTCGGCGAACCGGGGCACCGCGTCGGGGTCCGGCACCTCCCACTGCACATAGCGCGCCGCCTGCTCCAGCGAGGCGAATCCGCCGGGCGGCAGCGGCGGCCCGAACAGGCCCACCGCGTCGACGTAGAGCCGGTCGGGGGCGAGCTCCGGGCTAGCCGTACGCCCGGCCCGGCGCACCAGTTCGTACAACTGCCCGCGCGCCTCGGCGGCGTGGCCGTCGGTCGGCACGAGCGCGCCCAGGCCGGGCCAGTAGCGGGCCATGACCTCGCTCGGCAGCATGCGGCCCGCGTGCACGCCCCGGGCGCCCGCGACCGCCGAGACCATGCCGACCACGCCACCGTCCGCCAGCGTGACCGCGGCCCCGCTGAACCCGGCCACCAGCGGCTGCCCGTGCGCGGCGGTGGCCTCCAGCTGGACCCACTCGTCCGAGATGCGCGGGCCGGGCAGGGCGCGGTAGGACGCGAGCATGCCTTCGTCGTAGCCCTTGGGGAAGCCGTACGCCACCAGTTCGCCGCCGTACTCGGCGTCGGGCGGGGCGAACACGGCCGGGGCGAGCGGCACTTCGCGCGCCAGCTCCAGGACGGCCAGGTCGCCGGGGTCGGTGACGCCGCCCCGCCAGCCGCCGTGGACGGCGACGGAGGCGGTGATGCCGCCGAGGTCCCGGCGGCCCGGGAAGGACACGGTGATCTCCGCGGTGTCGCCGAAGCGCACGACATGGGCGCAGGTGAGCACCCGGCGCGAGGAGACGAGGAAGCCCGCTCCGACCTCCCTGCCGCACTCGACCCGGGCGTGCCAGGCGTCCTTGCTCATGCGCGCCCGTCGGCCGGGTCCGGCGCCGTCCCGTCCGGTGACGCCTGGCCGGGTGATGCCTGATCCGCTGACGCCTGGCCGTGTGCTGTCCGGCCCGGTGACACCTGGCCCGGTGACCAGCTGAGCCTGACGACCAGATGGCCCTCGGCCGCGCCCTTGGCGATGACCGCGCCCGTCTCCGCGCTGAGCTTCACACCGAACTCCAGCTCCACCGCGTCCGGCCGCAGCGAGCCGTCGCGGAACACCCGCAGCGCCGACTCCGCCGCCGCGCGCACCCCGCCGAGCGCTCCCTCGAAGGTGCGGGCCGCCTGCGCGGGTCCGTCTCCGCGCGAGACCAGCCGGGCGCCGGACTCGTCGTCGTCGGCTCCTTCCACGACGACCACGGCGCCGTCCTCGGTCTTGAACTCCACCAGGCCGTCCATGGTGCCGTCCGCTCCCCCGTGTTGTGCGTGACCTCGAAGAACTCCATTGTTGCGGAGGACACTTGGCGTTGTCGCGCGGCAAACGCCGGGCGGCGAGTCGCAGTGGCGGAAACCCGCCATCACGAGGACCGATCTCTCCCGGGCAACTCACCGGCGGCACAAGGCGCATGACACTTCTCCCACCACTCGACCGAGAGAGGTGGGGATGACCACAGGACCAGTCGGGCGCGCGGCCGCGGTGGTCGCGGCCGGAATCGTGCTCACGCTGACGCCCGCGCCGGACGGGGGCGCGGCGGAAGGAACCCCGGCATCGGCGGCCGCAAGGCCGGCCGCGACGAGTGCCCCCGCCAAGGCGGGCCCCCCGGCCGCGACGAGCGCCCCGGCACCCGCGCACGCCGCGCACACCGTCACGCTCGTCACCGGCGACCGGGTGACCGTCACCGATCTCGGCCACGGCCGCAGGACGGTCACGGTGCGCAGGCCCCGGGGCGCGGACGGGGCGGTGCGCACCCGCACGGACGAGGGCCGCATCACCGTCGTGCCGGACGAAGCCCTGCCGTATCTGCGTGCGCACACCCTGGACGAGCGGCTGTTCGACGTCAGCGGGCTGATCCGCCAGGGGCTCGGCGACGACCGGGCGGGCGAGCTGCCGCTGATCGTGACCTACGACCGGGGCGCGCGGACCGCCGTGCCGCGCGGGGCCGAGCGGACGCGGAGCCTGACGAGTGTGCGCGGGGCCGCCGTGGCGGCGGACAAGGGACGTGAGTTCTGGCGGTCGTTCACCCGGCAGGACGGCATCCGTGCCGTGTGGCTCGACGGGCGGGTCCGCGCCGACATGGCCGAAAGCAACGCCCAGATCGGCACTGCCGCCGCTCGGGCGGCCGGGCTCACCGGCAGGGGCGTCACCGTCGCCGTCCTCGACTCCGGCGTCGACACCGGCCACCCCGACCTCGCCGGACGCGTCACCGCGAGCCGCAGCTTCGTCGAGGGCGAGGACATCGAGGACCGCTACGGCCACGGCACCCACGTCGCCTCCACGCTCGGCGGCAGCGGGGCCGCCTCCGACGGCGCCGAGCAGGGCGTCGCGCCCGGGGCCGCGCTCGCCGTCGGAAAGGTGCTCGGCGACCAGGGCACCGGCAGCGAGTCGCAGATCATCGCCGGAATGGAGTGGGCGGCCCGCGAGGTGGGCGCGGACATCGTGTCCATGAGCCTCGGCACCACCGAGCCCAGCGACGGCACCGACCCCATGGCGCAGGCCGTGAACACCCTCACCGCCGAGACCGGCGCCCTGTTCGTCGTCTCGGCGGGCAACACCGGCGCCCCGTCCTCCATCGGTTCGCCCGGCGCCGCCGACGCCGCGCTCACCGTCGGCGCCGTCGACTCCGCCGACCGGGCCGCCTGGTTCACCAGCGCGGGCCCCCGCCTCGGCGACAACGCCCTCAAGCCCGACCTCGCCGCACCCGGCGTCGACATCCTCGCCGCGCGCTCACGGCTCACCCCCGGCAGCGGCCCGTACACCACCCTAAGCGGTACGTCGATGGCGGCCCCGCACGTCGCGGGCGCCGCCGCGCTGCTGGCCGAGCGGCACCCCGACTGGAGCGGCGCCCGTCTCAAGGACGCGCTGATGTCGACGGCGAAGCCGCTCGACGCCTCCGCCTACGAACTGGGCGCGGGCCGGGTGAGCGTGCCGGACGCGGTCGGCTCGGTGGTCACCGCGACCGGCGGCGTCGATCTGGGCTTCCTGCGCTGGCCGTACCCGGCGAACGAGCCGGTGACCCGGACCGTCACCTACGCCAACTCCTCCGACCATGACGTACGGCTGCGGCTGTCCGCCACCGGCGGGGCCGCGGTGCTCGCCGACTCCACTCTCACCGTGCCCGCCCACGGCACCGCCGCCACCACGGTCACCCGCGACGGCGACGCGGCACCCATCGGCGCCACCAGCGGCCGGATCGTCGCCTCGGCGGACGACGGCACGCCCCTCGCCCGCACCGCGTTCGGCCTGGTCAAGGAGGACGAGCGGTACACCCTCACCGTGCATGTCAGGGACCGGGCCGGTGACGCGAGTGCCGCCGACCTCACCGTGCAGCGACTCACCGAGGGCACCGACCCGTTCCCGGCGCGGGTCGGCGACTCGGGCACGGTCCGGCTGCGGCTCGCGCCGGGCACCTACGGCCTCACCTCGTTCCTCGACGTGCGCGGGAGCGGCGGTGCCGACTCGCTCGGCCTCGGCTTCCTCGCCGCGCCCGAGGTCGTCCTCGACCGCGACCGGGAAGTCACCCTGGACGGGAGGCGGTTGCGGGAGCTGCGCGCGGAGGTCGACCGGCGTACCGAGCGGCGCCAGCTCGTCATGGAGTACGCCCGGGAGGCGAACGGCTCGCGGGCGTCCGGCGCGGTGATGGTGCCGGTGAAGTACGACAGCGTGTTCGCCGCGCCCACCGCGCGGGTCGCCCAGGGCCTGTTCGAGTACCGCACGGTGTGGCGGCTCGGCAGGCCGCAGCTTCTGGTGCGGGGCGTCGCCGACGCGGTCGTGCAGCCCGGCGGCACGCTGCCCGAGGGCCGCAGGCGGCTGCCGCTGGCCGATGCCGGGGCCGGGCCGTTCACCGGGGTGCGCGGCAAGGCGGTGCTGGTCCGTCTCACCGAGGGCGCGGACCCCGCCGAGCTGGCCCGAGCCGCCCAGGACGCGGGCGTGGCCGCCCTGTTCGTCACCGACGACCGGCCCGGCCGGCTCACCGCGTGGTGGGGCGCGGACGACGGCACCGACCGGCCCTTCCCGATCGCCACGCTCGACGCCGCCGACGCGGCCCGGCTGCGGGAGACCGCCGTCGTCGACCTGACCGGCACCCGCAACACGCCCTATGTGTACGACCTTTCGCAGGGCCACCGGGGCGCGATCCCCGACCGGGATCTGACCTACCGGCCCGGTGAGCGGGAACTGGCCGTGCTGGACACCTCCTTCCACGCGGTGCGGCCGGTGCGCGGCGGCGAGTTCCGGTACTCGCTCACCGACGCCTTCCCCCTCGGGCTCGGCTTCCAGGAGAGCGTCGACCTCCCGGCCCGGCGGACCGACCACGTCTCCACGGGCCCCGGACAGCGCTGGCAGGAGTCGGTGACCCTGGCGGACGGGGCGCTGGAACAGCGTGGGGGAGCCGTCCGGTACCGGGGCGGCACGCACCGGGACCTGGCGTGGTTCCGGCCGGTCTGGCACCCCTGGCTCGGCACCGCGCTGGACACGGACCAGCGGCGGCGCGGCGGTGTGCTGGCGCTGGACGCCCCCGGCTGGGGCGACTCCGGGCCCGACCACACCGGTGTCGGCGACGTGTGGAGCGAGGAGAGCGGCATGCGCCAGGACACCGGGCTGTACCTGGACGGCGAACAGGTAGACCGGGCGCGGGGCTCCGCCGTGCACCTCTGGGACGCGCCCGCCGACGAGCACGCCTACCGGCTCGTCACCGACACCGCGCTGGACCCCGGCCGCTGGGAACTGGCCGTCCGTGGCCACACCGAGTGGACCTTCCGCTCGGCGGCCGCCGACGGGGACCGGGAGACCCTGCTGCCGCTGATCAACCTCTCCTTCGACCTCGCCACCGACCTGGCGGGCGAGGTGCCGGGCGGGCGGCGGGTGCCGGTCGGGATCGGCGCCGCGTACGTGGCGGGGGCGGAGGGCACCGGGACGCTCGGCGGGCCCGAGTTGGAGGTGTCGTACGACGACGGTCAGACGTGGCGGGAGGTCGCGCTCGATCGCGCGGGGCGCGGCGCGCTGGGCGTCCCGCCGGACGCGCGGTACGTCTCGCTGCGGGCGTCGGCGCGGGACGACAGGGGCGGTTCCGTGCGCCAGGAGATCATCCGGGCGGTGGGTGTGCGGTAGAACCGGGGCCGCGACGCGGACGGCGCCGCCTCCCCGGGACGGGGAGACGGCGCCGCCGTGCGGTCACGGACGTTTCCCGGACGTCCTCGCCCCAGCCGCCCCAGCCGGCCCCCGGGCCAGCCGGCCGATGACCTGGACGAGGCGGGCGAGGGCGTCGGTGAGAAGGTTCGTGATCGGCTCACTCCTTGCGGTATCACGTGGGGGACCTGCGCCTCAGCCATGGTCTGCGGCCCGTCGCTCGCGCACGGTGAGCGTCTCCCGCCCCACGGACCCCACGTGGCCCTCACGGGTGACGATCACCTGTTCCAGGGGACAACCCGTCCGCTGTCCGGATCAGGCCCAGTTCCGCCAAGTCCTGTGGCCGCAGCCGGAGTTGACCGGCGGTTGCCTCGACCTCCGCCGCCGGCCGCTTGAGGATCGCGGCCGCGAGCTCCGGGGCGATCACCGAGAAGTAACTGTCCGGCGTGGCCCAGGTGTTGCCGGGCGCGGCCAGCGCCAGCGCGCCGCCCGAGCCGCCCTCGCCGATCACCAGTGTGGTCACCGGGGTCCGGGCGCCCGCCACCGCCGCGAACAGCTCCGCGATCGCCGCGCCCGCCCCCTGCCGCTCCGCCTCCGCGTCGTTCGCCGCGCCCGGGGTGTCCACCAGCGTCAGCACCGGGACGCCCAGCCGGTCCGCGAGCCGGATCAGCCGGGTGGCCGTGCGGTAGCCGGCCGGGCGGGTGGCGGTGCCGCACTGGGCGGCGTAGGCGACCGTACGTCCGTCGTGCTCGCCGAAGCCGCACAGCATGCCCTCGTCGGTGCCGCCGCAGCGGTCGCCGCTGATCGCCGCCCGGTCGGTGAAGTAGGCGTCCAGATAGGCCCGAGCGCGCGGCCGCCCGGTGGCGCGGGCACGGCGTACGGCGTCCCAGCCGGACGCGGGCAGGTCGCGCGCGCCGAGAGGCGCCGGCGGGGGCGCGGGGGTGAGCGCGACCCCGTGAGGCGGGTCTTCCCGGGACGGCCGGCTCAGCAGCCGCAGCCAGCGCCCCAGCACCCCGCGCAGCTCCTCGGGGCGGACGACCGCGTCGGCCGCGCCCGCCGCCACCTGCGCCTCGGCGGTGTACGCGGCCGGGTCGGCGTCCGCCGGGCGCACCCGGGACCCGGCGAAGCCCACCTGCGCGCCGGGCAGGGCCAGCACCACATCGGCGCCCGCGCCCAGGGTGGCCCAGCCGCCGCCGGTCGTCGGGTCGCGCAGCACGGCGATCTGCGGCAGCCCGGCCTCACGGGTGAGCACCGACTGCCGGGCCACGCGCTGGAGCTGGGTGAGCGCGATCATGCCCTCCTGCATCCGGCTGCCGCCCGTGGCGATCAACGGCACGACCGGCAGCCGGTGTTTCCGGGCGTGGACGTAGGCCGCCTCCAGCCGGTCCCCGGTGCGCTCGCCCAGCGACCCGCCGAGGAAGCCGAACTCGAAGGAGACCAGCACCGCGAGGGTGCCCTCGACGCGGGCGGTGCCGCAGACCACGGACTCGGACTCCCCGGTGCGCTCGGCGGCCCGCGCGTGCGCGGCGTCGTAGCCCTGCCAGCCGAGCGGGCCGTCGGGCGCGGACCTGCGGCCGGGCGGCGGCAGTTCGGTGAAGGACGAGTCGTCGGCGACCAGCCCGATCGCCCGCCGCGCGGTGAGACGGCCGGTCACGGGGTCAGCGCCCGCTTCATGATCTTGCCCATGTCGTTGCGTGGCAGCGCGTCCAGGTGGTGCAGCACCCGGGGCCGCTTGTGCGGGGCGAGCCGCCGGGCCACGTGCTCGGCCAACTCCTCCAGCGCGGGCGGCGCCTGGGGATCGGCGGGCACCACCCAGGCCACGATCCGCTCGCCGAGGTCGGGGTCCGGCTCCCCGGTGACGGCGGCCTCCCGCACCCCCGGATGCTCCAGCAGCGCGTTCTCGATCTCCCCGGCCCCGATCTTGTAACCGCCGCTCTTGATCAGGTCGGTGGCCTTGCGGCCGACGATCCTGACATAGCCGTCCGGCTCGCGCACCGCCATGTCGCCGGTGCGGAAGAAACCGTCCTCGGTGAACGCGGCGGCGGTGGCGTCGGGCCGGTTGAGGTACTCGGTGAACAGGTTGGGCCCGCGCACCTGGATCTCCCCGACGCTCTCCCCGTCGTACGCCGTGATCTCGGAGCCGTCCTCCTCCACCAGCCGCAGCGTCACGCCCGGCAGCGGCACACCGACGGTCCCGGCGCGGGCCTCGCCGTCGGCCCGGACGCTGGTGTTCATCAGGGTCTCCGTCATGCCGTACCGCTCGATGACCCGGCGTCCGGTCGCCGCCGCGATCCGCTCGTGGTCGTGCACCGGCAGCGCGGCCGACCCCGACACCAGCAGCCGCGCCCCGGCCAGGGCCTTCGCCAGCTCCGGGTCCCCGGGCAGGGTCTCGGCGATGCGGTGGTACATCGTCGGCACCCCGAACAGCATCGTGGCGCCCGAGGCCAGCTCCCGCGCCACGCCGCCGGTGTCGAACCGGCCCAGATGCCGCACGCCGCCGCCGCGCCGCAGCGGGCCCAGCACGCCGAGCACCAGCCCGTGCACATGGAACAGCGGCAGCCCGTGCACCAGTACGTCGGCGTCCGTCCACTGCCAGGCGTCGGCCAGCGCGTCCAGCGTCGAGGCGACGGCCCGGCGCGGCAGGACGGCGCCCTTGGGCGGGCCGGTGGTGCCCGAGGTGTAGACGACGAGCGCGGGGTCGCCGTCCTCGGCCGTCTCCTCCGGGAGTGTTCCGGAGGCGTGCACGTCGACGTCGATCCGCGTCAGGTTCCTGAGGTCGGCGGGGAGTTCGGCGCCCGGGGCGGCGAGCACGATCTCCGGCCGGCTGTCGGCCAGGATGTGCCCCAGCTCCTTCTCGCCGGACTTCGGGTTCAGCGGCACCAGCGGCAGCCCGGCGAGCAGTACGCCCACCGCGCCGACCGCCGTCTCCAGCTCGGGCGTCGCCCACACCGCGACCCGGTCCGCGCCGCGCACCCGTTCCGCCAGGGCACCGGCCGCGGCGGCGAGCCGGGCGTACGTCAGCGACCGCTCACCGAACCGGAGCGCGACGCGCTCGCCCGGTCCCTGGGCGAGTGCGGGAAAGAGGGAGGACACGCGGGCACTCCTTGACCGTCGGACACCGTGGGAGACAACACCCACTTCCTACCCGACGCCCGCCCCGGCGCGGCGCACCCGAGCCGTGACCCCGGTCACCGACCGGCCGTGACGCCCGCCCGCTCCGGCAGCCGCCGGGTCCCCACCACCACGGCCAGATCCGCCGCGAGCCGTAGCTCCACGGCGTCCAGCGCCGGGTGCCGCAGCCAGTGCAGCCGGGCCCGGTCCGGGCGGCCGCCGTGCAGCGGCGGCCAGGCGGTGGCAGGCGTGAAGTCATCCACGACGACCGTGCCGCCCGGCACGAGCAGCCGCTCCACATCGGCGGGCGGGTCCCCGTCCGTCTTGCCCTGCCCGCCGCCGTCCAGGACCAGCAGGTCGAACGGCCCATGCTCCTCGATGCGCCGCCAGTCCCCGGTCAGCACCTCGACACCCGGCCGGTCCGAGAACACGGCCCTCGCCGCCCCGGCCCGCTCCGGATCCCGCTCCACGCTCACCAGCCGCACCGGCGCCGCCGCCCCCGAGGCGAGCCAGGCCAGCCCGACCCCGAGCCCGGTCCCGGTCTCCCCGACGACCCGCCGGGCGCCGCCCGCCAGTGCGTGCAGCAGGCGGCCCTGTTCGGGACGGCAGGAGTACGGGAAGCCGTGGGCGCGGGCGGTGGCCACGGCCCGGTCGACCAGCGGGGGCAGGGCGCCCGCCGAGGCGTGCGCGGCAGTTCCGGTCAGCGACATGCCCCGATCCTGCCGGGTTCGGACCGCGGCCTCCATCACACGGGCGCTGTCACGCAGACCGCGGCCTCCCTTGTCCCTTTCGCTCAGGCCGCGGCCTCCCTCACACGGTCGCCTTCGCTCAGGCCGCGGCCTCCACCACGTCCGCCACCACACAGCTGACGTTGTCCGCGCCGCCCGCCGCGTTCGCCTCGGAGGTCAGGGCACGGACGGCGTCGTCGGGGGTGGGAGCGGAGGCCAGCAGCTCCCGGATGCGGTCGTCGGACACGCAGGTGGGCAGGCCGTCGGAGCACAGCAGATAGCGGTCGCCCCCTCGGGCCTCGTGCAGCCGTAGATCCGGCAGCGGCTCGCTCCCGGCGGAGAGGGACTTCAGCAGCAGCAGGCGCTGCGGGTGGGTCTCCGCCTCCTCCGGCGTCAGCCGGCCCTCGTCCAGCAGGGACTGCACGAGGGTGTGGTCGTGGGTGATGTGGAACAGTTCGCCCTCGCGCAGCACATACGCCCGCGAGTCGCCGATGTGGGCCAGGGCCAGGGCCGAGCCCGTCCAGAGCATGGCCGTCAGGGTCGTGCCCGCGTCCCCGGAGCCGGACGCCTCCCGGACGGCCTCGGAGGCGCCGCGCACCGCGTCCTCCAGCAGCCCCAGGACGCCCCCGGCCGGCACCTCGGCCGTGTCCAGAGCGGTCAGGGCGCGCACCGCGGCGCCGCTCGCGCCCTCGCCGCCTGGCCCGTACCCGTCGGCCACCGCGAGCAGCCGGCGGCCCGCGTAGGCGGTGTCCTGGTTGGCGGGGCGCACAAGGCCCCGGTCGGAGTGGGCGGCGTAACGGAGTTCCAGCATGACGGTGTCCTCCCGTGAAGGTGCCGACAGATGACCGACGAGGAACGCGGCGAGGTCCCGCCGTACCGCCGTCTCGGCCTCGACGCGCGCCCAGTGGGCGCGGATCTCCACCGCGGCGGCCGCCGGGTCGTGCTCGTGGAGGGCACACACCTCGCGGATCGCCGCCAGCGGCATCCCGAGCCGCCGCAGCCACGCCACGAGCCGGGCCCGCTCCAGCTGCCCGGCCGCGTAGTAGCGGTACCCGGTGTCCGGGTCCACCCGCGCCGGGCGCAGCAGCTCCAGTTCGTCGTACAGCCGCAGCGCCTTCGGCGTCAGCCGGCACGCCTTCGCGAAGGCGCCGATCGTCAGCATGTCCATGAGCACCTCGCCTCGTCCTCGTCCTTGCGCCACCGATGCTGGGGCTTCCCCGAAGGTGAAGGTCAAATGGCGTGTCGCGGTTCCCGCCCGGCCGGTCAGCCTGCCCGGACATCGCACAGCGGTCCGAGCCCGAGGAGTCATCGACGTGCCCCGCATCGCCCTCGCCACCTACGACCCCCGGCCGGAGCCGAGCAACGACCGGGATCTGCCCGTGCTGGTGGAGCGGCTGCGGGCGGCGGGCGCGTGGGCGGACGCCGTGCCCTGGGACGACCCGGCCGTGGACTGGGCCTCCTACGACCTCACGGTCATCCGCTCCACCTGGGACTACAGCTGGCGCGCCGAGGAGTTCGCGGCCTGGCTGGAGCGCTGCGGCAAGGCCACCCGGCTCGCCAACCCGGTGGACGTCGTCCGCTGGAACGCCGACAAGCGCTACCTCGGCCTGCTCGCCGCGGCCGGGGTGCCCACCGTCCCCACCCGGTACCTGGCGCCCGGCGAGAGCGCGGACCTGCCCGGCACCGGCGAGTACGTCCTCAAGCCGGCCTCCGGCGCGGGCGCCCGCTACGCCGCCCGGTACACGCCCGCCGAGCACGAGACGGCCGTACGGCATCTGGAGCGCATGCACGCCGAGGGGCTGACCGCGATGGTGCAGCCGTACATGCGGGGCATCGACGCCGAGGGGGAGCGGGCGCTGCAGTTCTTCGGCGGTGAGCTGCTGCACGCCAGCCGCAAGCAGGCCGTCCTCGCGCCCGGCACGCCGTACGACGCCGACCGCAACCCGCACCCGGGCCTCACGCCCTGGCGGCCCACCGAGGCCGAACTCGCCGTGGCGCACGCGGCGCTGGCGGCCGTGCCGGGCGGGCCGGATCTGCTGTACGCGCGCGTGGACCTGGTCGACGGGGAGGACGGCGAGCCGCGGCTGATGGAGCTGGAACTCGTCGAGCCCAATCTCTTCCTGTGGCTGCACCCCGGCTCGCTGCCGCGGGTGGTGCGGGCGATCCTGGCCGCCGCTACGGCTGCCTGACCCCGGTCCGCTGCAGCAGGCCCCAGGTGAACTCGGCCGCCACCTCATGGCGCACAGCGTGCGCGTCGGGGGCGGTGAAGGCGAGGCCCCAGCGGGTGGGGGCCGTGCCCTGGAGCGGGCGGGCCGGGGCGAAGGCGCGGGCGGCCTCGTCGACCGTGCAGGACCAGGGGGTGAGGTCCTCCAGCGTCCGCAGCCGGGGTGCCGGGGCTCCCGGGGCGCGGACCAGCCACCCGTTCCACACCTCGCCGTTCGGGGCGAGCAGCACCTCGAAGCGCAGCTCGGGCCAGAGCGGGAGGGGCCACAGCCAGGCCTCGCAGTCCAGGTCCCCGACGCGGCGCGCGGCCGAGGACTCCGGAGTGCCGAGGACGGAGCGGTAGCGCGCGGCGGCCCCTCGCGCGCGGGGTGAACGGGCCATCGCCTGCCAGCGCTTGTTGGCCTCGCGCATCTCGCCCGTCGACACCCCGAGCTCGCGCCGGGCGTGCTCCACCAGATCGGGGTTGTGGTCGGCCATGCGGCGCAGCAGCACCAGCTGGAAGTCGAGCGGCGTGAAGGGGCTAGGCATGCCCTCCATCGTCGCGCACCCGTGTCCCGCCCGGGCGTCGGCCGTCCGTGTGTCCCCGGCGTTCGGCCGAAGGCGGACGGGTCCGCGGTCCCGGGGCACCGTGGCGGCGGGGTTCCGCGATCCGGTGGTTGGGCCGCCATGGCAACGGGCCCGGGGGCCGCCGTGGCGGCAAGGTCCTCGGGCCGGGCGGTTCCTGCCGTGGTGACGGCGAGGTCCGCAGTCGTGGCGGCCGACCGGCGGGGCGGCACGGGCGAGATCCCGAGGCTCGCGGTCCTCCCGGTGCGCCGCCGAGGCGGCAGGGCCGGCGGTGCCCGGGCCCGTCGGGGAGGCGCTGGAGGGCCCGGCGGTGCGCGGAGCGCGGGGGCATTGCCGGGCGAAAGGCCCTCTGCGTAGCCTGTGTTCGTCATTCCGATCGGCTGTTGAAATTTCGAACACAGCCTCGTCAAGGGAGGGGGGCCGACGTGGGACGCCTCGTGCCTGCCGTGACCCGGGCTCTCGACATACTCGAGCTCTTCCTCGACGGGGACGGCACGCTCTCCGCCCCCGACATCGTGCGCAGGCTCCAACTGCCGCGCACCACCGTGCACGAGCTGGTGACCACGCTCGCCGCGCGCTCGTACATCGTCCCCGTGCCCGGCCGGCCCGGACGCTACCGGCTCGGCGTACGCCCCTACCAGCTCGGCAGCCGCTACGCCGAACAGCTCGACCTCGCCGCCGAGGGCCGGCAGGTGGCCCGCTCGGTCGCCGAGACCTGCGACGAGACGGTGCACGTGGCGATCCTGGAGGGCACCGACGTCATCCACATCGCCAAGGTCGACTCCACGCACGCCGTGCGGATGGTGTCCGCGGCCGGCCGCAGGCTGCCCGCGCACTGCACCTCCGGGGGCAAGATGCTGCTCGCCTCCCTTCCCGAGCAGGAGCTCGCCGCGCGCGTCCCCGACGGCGCCGAGCTGGCCGCCATGACCCCGAACAGCATCACCGACCCGGCCGCGCTGCGCGAGGCCCTGGCCGGGATCAGGGCCCGCGGCCTCGCCGTCGAGAGCCGCGAGTCCAACCCGGACGTCTCCTGCGTGGCCGCCCCCGTCCGCGACCGCACCGGCCAGGTCGTCGCCGCCCTGTCCATCTCCGTGCCGATGATCCGCTGGAGCGAGGACCGCCGCGCCGAGCTGGAGCAGCTCGCCGTCAAGGGCGCCGCCGAGCTGTCCGAGCGGCTCGGCCACCGGAGCGCGGCGTGAGCGCGTACGAGATCGCGGTACGCGGGGAGGCCGAGCTCGGCGAGGGCCCGACCTGGGACGCCGCGGCCGGCCGGCTGATCTGGGTCGACATCCTGGGCTCCCGGGTCCACACGTACGACCCCCGCACCGGCGTGCGCACCGTGCGGCGCACCGAGCAGCACGTGGGCGCTGCCAAGCCGCGGGCCGGCGGCGGCCTGGTGCTGAACCTGCGCGACGGCGTGGGCCTGCTCGACCCCGACGACTCCTTCCGCTGGCTGCACCGCGAGGCCGTCCCCGGCCGCCGCGGCAACGACGCGGCCGTGGCGCCCGACGGCTCCCTGTGGGCGGGCACCATGCGCTACGACGAGGCTCCGGGCGGCGGCACCCTGTCCCGGCTGACCGGCGAGGGGCGGCAGTCCGTCGTCCTCGACCCGGTCACCGTCAGCAACGGCACGGGGTGGAGCCCGGACGGGCGCCTGATGTACTACATCGACTCGCACGCCCGGCGCGTCGACGTCTTCGACCACGCCGACGGCCGGGTCTCCGGCCGCCGTACCCTCGCCGCGATCGAGGAGGACGCGGGCTTCCCGGACGGGCTGACCGTCGACGCCGAGGGCTGTGTGTGGGTCGCCCTGTGGGACGGGGGTGCCGTACGCCGGTACACGCCGGACGGCGTCCTGGACCGGGTCCTCGCGCTGCCGGTGCGCAGGCCCACCGCGTGCGCGTTCGGCGGTGCGGACCTGACCGACCTGTACATCACCACGGCCCGCACGGGGCTCACGGCGCCGAGCCCGTTCTCGGGGTCGCTGCTGGTCGTCCCGGGCGCGGGGAAGGGGATCGCGCAGCCCGCGTTCGCGGGGTGAGCCGGGCGCCGTACACGACACCCGCCCGCCGGGCTACGGCAGCCCCGCCGCCTTCCGCTCCGCCACGGTCAACGGCGGCCCGTTCAGCGCCGGTCTGAGCGGGCCGACCGCCGCCGCCAGCAGCACACCGGGCGTCAGCAGCACCGCACCGCCGCGCTCCAGGGACGTCACATCCGTCACCCGGCGCGCGATCCGGCCGTTGCCCGTGGCCGTGAGCATCAGCCGCCCCACGTATTCGGCCACCAGCCGCTCCCGCAGTGTGGGCCCGCGGTCGGTGGCGCCCGGGTAGAAGACGTCCTGGCTGATGGCGAGGTCCCACGCCGCGCCCACCGGCCGGGCCACCGCCCGCTGGACGCGGCGGGCGACGCCCGGCGTGCCCCAGCCGTGACGGCGTGTCACGTCCCGCAGGACCAGCGCGCTCTGCGCGGCGGCGGCGAGCCCGTGGCCGTAGACCGGGTTGAACGCGGCGAGCGCGTCGCCGAGGACGACCAGGCCCTCGGGCCAGCGCGGCATGCGCTCGTAGAACTGGCGGCGGTTGACGGTCGTCCGGGTGAAGGACACGTCGGTGAGCGGCTCGGCGCGTTCGACGAGGTCGGCGATCAGCGGGTGGCGCAGCTCCTCGCGGGCGAAGCGGGCGAAGTCGGCCGTGTCGGGGGAGGGCGTGCCGCCGCGGGTGCCGGAGAGGGTGACGATCCAGTTGCCGTCCTCGATGGGCAGCAGGAACCCGGCCCGGCCGGGGCCCTGGGCGCGCGGGTCGGGCTGCACGTTGACGATGGGGAAGCCGGTGCGTGCCTGCTCGGGGGCCCGGAAGAGGCGGCTGGCGTAGGCGAGACCGGAGTCGACCTCGCGGCGCTCGGGGGCGGGCAGCCCGAGGGACCGCAGCCAGCCCGGCAGCGCCGAGCCGCGCCCGGTGGCGTCGACGACCAGGCCCGCCTCCAGGACCCGCTCCTCGCCTCCGTCGCGCGGCCGGACCCGTACCCCGGTGATTGCCGCGGCCGTGCCGGTCAGGCCCGACACCTCGGTGCCGTCCAGGAGTCGGACGCGCTCGTCGGCGAGGACCCGCGCGCGGACCGTGGCGTCCAGCAGGTCGCGGCCGGCCAGGATCACATGGTGCGACTCGGGCCAGCGGCGGAACCAGCCCCAGGCGGACAGCGCCACGATGCCCGTGGTCACCGGCATGCGATGGGCCCCGGCGGCGCGCAGAACGCCGGTGATGCCCGGCAGCAGTTCCTCCACCGCCCGGGCACCGCCCGACCACAGCATGTGGGCGTGCCGGGCCTGGGGCAGCCCCTTGCGGGGGGCGGGGCCGGTCGGCAGGGTGTCACGCTCGACGACGACGACCCGGTCCGCGACGGCGGTCAGGGCGCGGGCGGCGAGCATGCCGGAGTGGGACCCCCCGAGAACCACGGCCGTTCTGCCGTCGGGGGTGGCGCGTTCGGTCATGCAGGGGCACTTTCTGCCGGGGCGGTCGCACGGACGCGGACCGCCTCGATCTCCTCGGGGCGGCGCAGGGCCAGCGACACGGACTGGATCTCGCGCATCAGATACGCGGTGTCCGCGGAGCCGTTGCCCTCGCAGTCGGGGTGGAGCCGCCGGGTCTCGACGGCGGCCAGGAGCGCCACGGCGGCGGCCAGGGCCTCGGCCCGGTCGGGCGCGTGGCCGAGATGCCCGGCCGCGTCCCGGGACCGGGAGCGCAGTCCGTCGTCGAGGTACCGGGACAGCTGGAGCAGGGCGTCGCGGATGAAGGTCTCGCGGCGGATCAGCCGCAACTCACCGGTGGCGCGCGGGTCGTAGGGCTCGCGGCCGCCGGTGACCGAGCACGTCAGCAGATACAGGGGCCGCAGCCGGCGGCGCTGGGCCCGCAGCCGCCAGGTCTCGTGCAGGTACTGGCCGGCGTGCGGGACGATGAAGCCCACCGCGACGAGGGTGGCCGACAGACAGGCGGCGACCGGTGCCACGTACGTGCTCAGCCAGTCCAGGTCACGGCCCGTCCAGCGGGCCGCGACGGCGGTCAGCTTGGACGCGTCGAACAGCAGGTTCGTGGTGTAACCGACGCCCAGGAGGCGCAGCCCCCAGCGCAGCCAGGCGTCGAGGCCGTCGGTGCGGATCCAGTTCCAGATCAGCCGGGCCGTGACAGCGCACGCCAGGGTGTGGGCGAGCAGGTAGAGCACGATCTGCTCGCGCATGAACGGCGTGTTCGCGTAGTACGTGTCCAGATCGCGGGTCCGCTCCACGGACACGTCCGCGCACGCGAACAGCACCCAGAGGGTGACGACCACGCCCGCGTAGACGGCGACGACCCGGCGGGTCGCCCGGCGGGTGGCGTCCGAACGGTCGGCGCCGTTGCGCCAGGCGACGATCAGCAGCAGCCAGGACGCGCACAGCGCGGTGAGCAGGGAGTACACCCAGGGCGCGGCGATGTTGGGCACGCCGGTGACGCGGTTGGTCCAGGCGACGGTGGAGGGGGCCGCGAAGACGAACACCGCGCAGCCGAACAGCAGCAGTCCGCCCACCGCGCGCAGCAGCGGATCCCGCCACATCTTGACGATGCTGGGCAGCTTGATCGCCAGGGCGGTGGCCAGCAGCGCGGTCGGCAGCCAGATGGCCAGGTCGAGATCGATGAGCAGGCGGGGCGCGGTCAGCGCGAGCGGCCCGCCGAGGGCGGGGGTCACCGTGCCGAACCCCCGCGTCCCCGGTAGCCCATGGACCGCTGGACGGGGTCGAGGGGCGTGTGCGGGTCCGGGCCGGTCAGCAGCGGCCGGAAGGCGGTGGCGAGGCGGTGGCCGAACTCGTCGGCCTGCGCCTCGTCGGCCTGGCGGGAGCCGTTGCGGGCGGCGACGGTGAGGGCGGAGCCGCCGAATCCGGCCAGCGCGTGCGCGGCGGCCGCGTGTCCGGGTCCGTGCAGATGCCGGTGGCCGGCGTGCAGATGCCACAACTCGTGCCCGAGGATCACCAGTTGCTGGGAGGCCTCGGCCCGCTCCTCGACGATGACCAGGTCGAAGTCCTGGAACTCCAGGCACAGCCCGGTCACTTCGATCTCGTCCGGGAACCGCTCGAAGCGCAGCTCGACGGGTCTGCCGCCGCGCCGCGTACTCATCTCCTCGCACAGCGCCCGGCACAGCTCGCGCACGTCGGCGGGCTGCCGCGGCCGGTCGCTGAGCGCGGCTCTGAGGTCGCGAGCCAGTCCGCGCATGGCGGAGGCCGACCTCGGCCGCCAGAGTGCCGCGGCCACCCGGGCCGCTTTCCCGCGCGCCCCCGCGCTGTCCATCGCGCCCCCTTCCACCGCCGTAGGGCGGGCCGTTCGAGCCTACGCGGGGAGAACGGCCCGCGTCACTCGATCCAGGGACCGTTGTCAGACCGGGAACGACCGCCTGTGGCCGCCCTTGGCCGGAAACCGCCTCCCGGGCCGCTGTGCGACCCATTGACGCGAGTTCATCGCGTTCCTCAAGAGGATCGGCCCCCGGGCCGAGCCGGTGATGGCGGTCGGCCTCGGCACCCGCGGCGTGGCCGAGGCGATCGAACTCCAGGAGTACGCCAACCGCCCCGCTGGCACCGAACTGTCCGAACTCCGCCTGTGATCCGGCTCGCCTGAGTCCGGTCAGCGGCCGGGGGAGTCCACCAGGTCGACCGGTACTCCGCCGGCCGCCGCGCCCAGCAGCGTCAGCCGCACCTCGCCCGGCCCGGACGCGGTGGTGCCGTCGGACAGCACCGCGAGGGCGAGGGTGTTGGTGCCGCGGGTGCGCAGGATGCCGCCCGGCAGCACGAACGTGTGCTGCGGGCCCACGTCGTTGATGTACTGGCCCATGTTCCAGCCGTTGAGGAAGATCTGCGCGCGGTAGGCGAGTGCCGGGTCGTCGTTCAGGACCAGCCCGACCGAGGCGTCGGTGCCCGCGTCGACGTCCAGCCGGAACGAGCGGCGGTACCAGGTCACCCCGAGCCGCTTCGCCGCGCCCGGCATCTCGACGGCCGTCCAGTCCGCGTCCGGATGTCCCGGCAGGTGCCAGCCCTGCCGCTCGCCGTACAGGCCGCCGTTGTTCTGCGGCCCGCGCACCGGGTCGTGCGCCGTCTCGCCCTGCAACCGCCAGGCGATCCGCGGCGCGGCCCCGGTGAAGGCGGCCTCGGTCAGGCCGCGCGCGGCCTTGTGGGTGTCCAGGGACTTGCCGTCCATGTCGTGCTGCATCCGCCGGACCAGCACCGACAGCACGTGCTCCCCGCGGGTGCGCAGCCGCTCCGGCACGGCCAGCTCGGCGGTGGCCTGCCAACTGCCCTTGCGTACGGTGGTGCTGTCCGGCACCGGCATCCGGTGCCGGCCCAGCGCGACCCCGTCCAGCCAGGCCATCAGCAGGCCCTGGGTGCCGGTGCTGTAGCCGAGGGAGAGGGACACGGCGCCGGTGGCGTCGGTGAAGCGGCCCCGGTACCAGACGTCGCCGTAGTGGAAGCCGTAGTCGTCGGCGAAGAGCACGGGCTGTCCCGCGGGCACGGGGGTGGTGCTGGACGAGGCCGTCAGGTCGGCGCGCCGCCAGGCGGAGTCGTCGAAGCCGGGCGCGGACTCCGGGTTCTCTTCCCGGCGCCGCCAGCCGCCGCTCAGCGAGGGCAGCGCGACGGGGCCGACTCCGGTGAGCGCGGTGTCGGCGCGCAGGCCGCCCGAGGGGGTGTCGCCGGTGCGCACGGCCACGCCGTTCCAGGTGACCTCCCGGACGCCGCGCGGTGCCCATACCTCCAGCTCGGCAGCGTCGACGGTGTCCCCGGTCAGATGCAGCGCGGCCCCGTCAAGCGCGGCCGTCCGCAGCAGCGCCGGGCCGTGCACGAGCACCGACCCGGAGGGCGTCTCGTACGGCCACAGCCGCACCGAGGTCTCGTCGTCGCAGAGCAGCAGCAGTACCGGCGCGGCCGCCCCGCCCCCGCTGATCGACAGCCGGGTCAGGCCGTCGAGCCGGGCGTCGACGCGCAGGGCGCCGTCCTGGTACGTGTGCTCCGCCTCCCCTTCCAGCACCCGCACCTCGGGCTCGCCCGCCCACTCCAGCGCGGTGCGGGTGGCCTCGCCGCGCCGCCCGGTCAGGACGAGGACGTCCTGCCGTCCGGCCGTGAGCCCGAGCATGGGCTGTGCGGAGGAGTACCGCAGCGTCCGCCGCCCCAGCCGCAGTCCGGCGGCCAGCAGCCGGGCGTCCTGTCCCGGCACGGAGACCGGCAGCTGGACACCGCCCACGGGGACGGTGGTGGCGACCGGGTCCGCGCTGTCGTTGCGCAGGACGTAGACATGGGCACCGGTGGACGCCGCGGTCAGGTGGTACACCTTCACGCGCTGGTCGGCCGCCTTCACCTCCGCCGCCCTGACGAGTTCGGCGAAGTCCGTCACACGTTGCAGCAGATGGCCGAGCTGGTGCATCGGGACGAGCTTGGCGGTGGCGTTCCGGCCCTCGTCGAAGGCGGCGCCGTAGTCGTACGACGTGTAGACCTGGGGCGAGGGCAGCCAGCCCCAGCTGGTGCCGCCGAAGGTCATGTAGACGTTGTGCAGGGTGATGCCGTTGGCGAGGTTGGTGAGGTAGAACCGCCGCTCGTACGCCGCGTCACGGGTGCGGCGGGACTCCGCGTACCCCTTGCCCTTGAACTCCACCCCGCCCCACGGGTCGAACCAGCCGCCCCCGAACTCCGGTACGAAGCCGGGTGTGTCGGGGCTGGCGGTGGCGCCGCCCTTGCTGCCGCCGCTGCCGAAGTACCCCCAGTCCGGCGGGGTCTTGGACGGGCTCGGGTAGCCGTCGAACCCGTAGAGCCAGCGGCCCGTCTCCCCGCCCGTGTCGAACGACCCGGGCACCCAGAATCCGTTGCGCCCGTTGTCGTTGTGGAAGAGGGGCACGTCGATTCCGTCGGCGCGGACCTTGGCGTAGAGGTGGGCCATGTAGTCGCGGCCGGCGGGCTGGTCGACATGGGCGTCGTACTCGTTCTCGATCTGGTAGAGCAGGACCGTGCCGGTGCCCTGGGTGTACAGATGGCGGGCGACGATCCGGTTCACCGCGGTCAGCCACGCGTCGACATGGCCCAGATACGTCGGGTCGCTGGTGCGGGCGGTGCCCGCGGTGGCGGTCAGCCAGCCGGGGAAGCCTCCGGCGTCGACCTCGGCGTTGACGTACGGGCCCGGCCGCAGGATGACGAACAGTCCCGTCTCGGCGGCCGTGCGCAGGAACAGGTCCAGGTCCCGGACGCCGGTGAAGTCGTAGCGGCCGGGGGCGGGGGAGTGGACGTTCCAGGCGACGTAGACGCTGACCGCGTTGTAGCCGTACGCCCGCATCTTCTGCAGCACGTCCCGCCACAGGGAGGGGCTGGGCAGCCGGTAGGGGTGCATCTCGCCGGACCAGACGAACACGCGCCGGCCGTCCACGAGGAGGGAGTGGCGGTCGAAGCCGACCGTGTGCCGCAGGGCGTCGGCGGCCGGGGGCGGCGCGGTGCCGGGACGGGCGTGCGCGGTCGCCGTCCCGTCCAGGGCGAGACCC
Organism: Streptomyces sp. NPDC006458; assembly: GCF_040612135.1. Taxonomy (NCBI): domain Bacteria; kingdom Bacillati; phylum Actinomycetota; class Actinomycetes; order Kitasatosporales; family Streptomycetaceae; genus Streptomyces; species Streptomyces sp. NPDC006458. The sequence goes on from NZ_JBEXPR010000001.1 coordinate 554,907, forward strand.
AGGGCCGTCGCGCCGGCGAGAGTGTGGAAGGTGCGTCTGCTCAGCTCCATGGGAGCCTCCCTGACGGTCCGTGGGGGGGCGGGTGCGCGGTCATTGTGTCCGGGCGGGAGCCGCACGACGGGCCTCCGACCGGCCCGCCACGGGAGGATTACGCGGTACGGCGGGCATCGGAGCCTCCGCGGAAACCGGGGCGCCCGGGCGAACGGCAGGCCCTAGGCTCGGCGGCCGTGAACAGACGCGGACGGAAGAAGTCGGCCCGGCGGCTCGTGACGGCGGCACTGCTCGGGCGGGCCGACGAGGTCCGGACCCTGCTGCGCTCGGGCGCGGACCCCAACGCCCCGGACCCGGACGGCACGACACCGCTCTACCAGGCGTCCGTCCAGGGCGGGACGGAGATCGTCCGTCTGCTGCTGGCGGCCGGAGCCGACCCCGACACGGAGAGCGGCCACGGCTCGGAGGGCACCCCGCTGTGCGCGGCGGCCTGCTGGGGCCACACGCCCACGGTGCGGGCCCTCCTCACCGGCGGCGCCGACCCGTCCCTGCGTGAGGACGGCGGCATGGGCCTGACCCCGCTGGAGTGGGCGCGGCGGGGACCCTGCCCGGAGACGGTGGCGGTGCTGGAGGCGGCGGCGGGCGGCCGGCTTCAGGGGTGAGGGAGTCGGACGGCCGCTGAAGGCGTTCCCGCGCTCACCCGGCGGCCATCGGCCAGCTGGGGGTGTTCGGCCAGCCCGTCGCGGGCGCCGGCGTCAGCCCGTTCGTGCCTCTGACCTCGGCGGCGGTGAGACCGCCCTGGGCGGGCACACCGGGTGGCGTGAGTCCCATGGCGGCGGGAATCGGCTGGGGGGCCGGGACGGCCGGGGCCGCGGCGACCGGCTGGGGTGCGACGGCCATGGGTGCGGGCGCCGGCATCGGCGCGGGGGCCTCCATCACGGGCGGGACGGCCATGGCGGCGGCCGGGGCCGCCATCGCGGCGGGGACCGCCATGGGGGCCGCCGCCATCGCGGCAGGGGCCGGCATCGCCAGGCCCACGCCGTTCGTCGCGCCCATCAGCCGATCCACGGCCGCCGTGCCCGAGCTGTAGCTGGTCCCGGTGCTCAGCTCGGGCACGGCGGCCGCTCCCCTCCTGGTCCCGTAGAGCACCTGTTCCAGGCCGGACACCAGGCGACGCACGTCGACCTGGGGGCGCACCACGAGTCTCAGGAAGCGGCTGGAGGAACCGATCTTGTTGCCGCACTCACGGACCAGCAGCCGGTGCTCGGTGAGCAGCCGGTCGCGGACCACGGTGCCCTCGGCTCCTACGGGCAGACGCACGAAGAGGAAGTTGCCCTGGGAGGGGTAGACGGTGAGGCCGGGCAGCGAGGACAGGGCGCTGGACATCTCCATCCGGTCGCGGCGGACCTGCTGGAGGCTCTGCGCGTACTCCGGCCCGTGCTCCTTCAGCATGAACACCACGTGCTCGGCGAAGGAGTTGAGGTTCCACTTGGGGAGCATGGAACGGACCTTGCCCGCCAGCGCCGGGTTGGCGACCAGATAGCCGAAGCGGATGCCATGCAGGCCGAAGTTCTTGCCGAGGCTGCGCAGCACGACCACGTTGGGCCGCAGCATCGCCTCCTGCACGACGGACGGGTCGGCCTCGGCGTCGGCGAACTCCAGGAAGCTCTCGTCGATGACGACCAGGTCCAGATCGGCCATGGCGTCCATGAACTGCACCACGTGGTGCCGGTGCAGATAGCCGCCGTCGGGGTTGTTGGGGTTGCACAGGACCGCGACCCGGGTGCCCCGCGAGCGGATGAACGCGGCGTACTGGGCGAGGTCGAGGGCGAAGCCGCTGGACTCCTGGAGCGGGAACATGTCGACGCGTTTGCCGGTCTCCATGGGCTGGTCGGTCCAGCGGCCGAAGGTGGGGACGGGGATGGCGAGGGACTCCCGGACCAGCAGATGATCGATCCAGGTGATGAGCTCCGTGGAGCCGTTGCCCATCGCCACGCACTGCGGCGGAAGTCCGAGCAGGGAGCACAGCTCGGCGGTGATGGTGTCGGCGCTGCTCGGGTAGTACGTGATGATGTCCCGCAGCCGGGCCGCCATCTCGTCGAACATCGCCGGGGTGGGGAAGTAGGGGTTGCACGGGATGCAGAAGTCCACCGGACCGGCCCCGTCGCCTCCCTCGCGCGCCAGCGCCGCCATCGACGGACTGTGCGCCGAGGTGCTGCGGAACAGCGAGGTGACGTTGCCGGTCGTCAAGGGACCCTCCGTTTCTGGGTGGCCCGACGCGGGGGAGCACGGGCCGCCCATCCATACGGAGACGGCGGTGGTGGTGTTCAACTCATGGGGAACGTGAGCCGGTTCACGCGCCGAAGGAGCGGACCGTGGAGCGGTGGGCCTTCGTCCCGTGCGGCGAGCGTGCCGAAGAGTTCCTTCACGGGCGGGGTCGGACGACGCCCGCAGGGGCGCGGGGAACCGCGCGAGCCACCGCATACTGCCCGCGGCCGGCGACGAACCGAAGCGACCGAGGCCTACGAACCGACCCTCCGCTTGTTCCACACGTCAAAGCCCACCGCGGCCGGCAGCACCAGTCCCTAGATGACCTGCTGCCAGTCCGTGCCGATACCGACCAGGTTCATGCCGTTGTCCAGCACACCCAGCACCAGTCCGCCGATGATCGCGCCGAGCGCCGTCCCGACCCCGCCGGGTGGCCGCCATCGCGCCGGGCTCGGTGAACCCGGTCTCCTCGTACCCGGCCGTGCACAGGGTGGTCTCGCCGGCGTGGCAGCGGTCGCACACCTGGCAGTTGCGGAAGCCCTCGCCGACGACCTTCCACGTGGTGCTGATTCCGGTGATGCGCAAGGCAGTTGCCCCTCGCGAACGTCATCTGTTCGGTATTTCGACACGCGTTCGAAATGCCGTGACAGTAAGGACGGGGTGGCGGAGGTGTCAATGGGTCGCAGAGATAACGGTTTCGGTACTTCTGAGACCCCCGCCTTCCCAACGCGCCACGCCGGAACGGCCGCTTCCCTACAGAACCTTCACGGGGACACCTAGGAACCTGCTGTGTCGGGAACTTAATCTTCCGGCGTCATGGATTACTGCCACCCGTGCCGACGGCACCTCAACGGCGCGCTCACCTGCCCGGGATGCGGCCTGCCGGCCGACCAGCTCCCCGCGGAGCCCGCGTACGACGACCGGCTCGCGTACGAGGGCGGTGCCGACGGTGACACGGAGGGCGGTCCCGTCGACGACCCGGAGGGCGGCGCAGACGGCGGCACGGCGGGTGGCCCCGTCCCGCCGTCCCGCGCCTCCCGCCGCTCCGGCGTGAGTCGCCGCGACCGCAAGGCCGCCGCGCATCGCCGGCGCCGCCGTCGTACGGCATTCGTCGCGGCGGGCTTCGTGCTGGCGGCGGGCGGGCTCGGTCTCGCCGAGCTGGGTCTGGAGGCGCCGGGCTCCTCGCCGCGGCCGGCCGCGGCCGGGAGCGACCAGGAGCCGGACGGGGGCACCTCGGGAGAAGCGGGCGCCGACACCTCGGCCGACCCGCTCTCCGACCCGGTCACCCCCGCGGAATCCGCTGCGAGCGCCTCGGCCTCACCGGCGTCCCCGTCCCCGTCCCCGTCGCCCTCGGACTCGGACTCGGCGACCCGGTCCGCGTCCCCGGAGGCCACCCCGGCCTCCGAATCACCAGCCACCGAGCCGACCCCCACCACGCCCCCCGCCGACGACCCCGCCCCCACCCAGGAGTCGGCCCCGGCGCCCACCCCCTCGCCCACGGAGACCCAGGTTCCGCACCCCTCCCCCTCGGAGTCTTGCGACCGCTTCCTGTGGTGGTGCACGTAGCCGACGTCACGGCTGTCGGCCCCAGGGCCCCCGGGCCCCCGCGGCGGAGCCGCATATCGACGTCGGCCGTCGCGTGCGCCGTTGTGCGAGGCGAGGGTTTGGGCCTGTTTTCGGCTTCCTGCCGCGGGTGGTTGCTCGCGCAGTTCCCCGCGCCCCTTTGGGGGTGTCGCTGGCGTCGGCTGTTGGGTGCGCCGTTGTGAGGGGCAAGGGCTTGCGGCTTGGCGTCGGCTTCCGGCCGTATGTGGTTGCTCGCGCAGTTCCCCGCGCTCCTTCACGCGGTGGCGCTTGCTGTCGGCTTGCTGCGCCTGTTCGAGCCGTGGCGTTCGTGGTGGTCGACGTCGGGGGCACCCACTTAAGGGGCGCGGGGAACTGCGCGACCGGCCACGATGAACCGGAAACGCGACAACCGGGCACCCCTCAAGGGGCGCGGGGAACTGCGCGACCGGCCGCGACGGGCGGAACCCCGAAACCCAGCGGCAGGCTCCACCGCGCAGCCGTGAGCGACCGAGAGCAACCGTGGCGACAAACCCCTACGGCGCAGACTCGAGCATCCGCCGCAACAGCCCCCGCAGGGAAACCCGCTCATCCACCGACAACCCCGCCAACGGCTCCCGAGCAAACCGCAGAGACTCCCGCAGACTCCGAGCCACCCGCCGCCCCTCCTCCGTGACCACCGCCACCTTCACCCGCCGATCGGCGGGATCCGGCTGCCGGGCCACCAGCCCCCGCGCCTCCAGCCGATCCACGATCCCCGTCACATTCGACGGCTCGCACTTCAGCCGCTGCGCCAGCTTCCGCATCGGCAGCGCCTCCAGCGTCAACAGCCCCAGCAGCTTCGCCTGCGCCCCGGTCAACGCGTGCTCGGCCGCGGCCTCCTCGTACTCCTCGTGGTAGCGAGCGACGACCGAGGCGATGAGGTCGACGACCTCCAGAGTCAGCTCGTCGGGGCGGGTTCGTGCGGGATCGGCCATGACTCAACCCTACCCCTATTACTTGACAACCTGAAATATTCACCCTCATGGTTGTTTCAGATGCTGAAGTAATCTGCCCAGGCGATCCCGAAAGGCACCCCCCCCATGATCAACCGCGAGTGGCACCTGCTCAGCCGTCCCGTGGGCTGGCCCAAGGCCGAGGACTTCGCCCTGGTGGAGACCGAGGTCCCCACCCCCGGCGAGGGGCAGGTCCTGGTGCGGAATCTGTACGTGTCGGTCGACCCGTACATGCGCGGCCGCATGAGCGCCGCCAAGTCCTACGTCGCCCCCTTCGAGCTCGGCAAGGTCATGCAGGGCGGCGCGGTCGGCGAGGTCGTCGCCTCGAACGCGGAGGGCATCGCCGTCGGCGACCACCTCCTGCACTTCTTCGGCTGGCGCGAGTACGCCGTCCTGGGTGCCCAGCACGCCATCAAGGTCGACGCGAACGCCGCGCCCCTGTCCACGTACCTCGGCGTGCTGGGCATGACCGGCCTGACCGCGTACGCGGGCCTGCTGCGCACGGCCGCCTTCAAGGAGGGCGACGTCGTGTTCGTCTCCGGCGCCGCGGGTGCGGTCGGCAGCCAGGTCGGCCAGACAGCGAAGCTGAAGGGCGCCTCGCGGGTGATCGGCTCGGCCGGCTCCGACGACAAGGTCAAGCTGCTGGTCGAGGAGTACGGCTTCGACGCCGCCTTCAACTACAAGAGCGGCCCCGTCGCCGAGCAACTGCGCGCGGCCGCGCCGGACGGCGTCGACGTGTACTTCGACAATGTCGGCGGCGACCACCTGGAGGCCGCGATCGGCTCCCTGAACCAGGGCGGCCGGATCGCCGTCTGCGGCATGATCTCGGTCTACAACAACACGGAGCCGGCGCCCGGCCCCAGGAACCTCGCCCGGCTGATCCAGACCCGCGGCCGTATCGAGGGCTTCCTGGTCAACGACCACAACGACCTCCAGCCGGAGTTCGTGCGCGAGGTCGGCCCCTGGGTCGCCTCGGGCGCGCTGAAGTACCGCGAGACGGTCGTCGAGGGCATCGAGAACAACCTGGAGGCGTTCCTCGGGGTCCTGCGCGGCGACAACACCGGAAAGATGATCGTCAAGCTGTAGCCGGGCGCCGCGGAGCCGATGCCGGGCGTCGCTCCGGCGGCTGCCCCGCTGCCCCGCTGCCCCGGCACTGGCCCCGGCGGCGGCTCTGGTGCTTGCTTTCCGGTATGCGGTAACTTCTTTCCGGACCCGCCGTCGATCGTGGGCGCGAGCCGCGGCGGACGAGGAGGAAGACCACCGCATGCCCATCCAGCAGTCCGATGTCCTGTACACGGCCGTCGCCACCGCCGAGAACGGCCGCGACGGCCGGGTCGCCACCGACGACGGCAGGCTCGACGTCGTCGTCAACCCGCCCGTCGCGATGGGCGGCAGCGGCGCCGGAACCAACCCGGAGCAGTTGTTCGCCGCCGGCTACAGCGCCTGCTTCCAGGGCGCTCTCGCCGTCGCCGCCCGCCGGGAGGGCGCCGACGTCTCCGGTTCGACCGTCACCGCGAAGGTCGGCATCGGCAAGAACAAGGACGGTTTCGGCATCGTCGTCGAGATCTCGGCCGACATCCCGAACGCCGACGCCGAGACGGCGGCCACGCTGATCAAGCAGGCCCACGAGATCTGCCCGTACTCGAAGGCGACCCGCGGGAACATCACCGTGACGCTCGTCTGACACCGGTCGTTGCGTACGACGAGGGCCGCACCCCTGGACGTGGGGTGCGGCCCTCACCCGTGCGCAGGCCGGCCGGGGCACGCCGTGCGCTCAGCCGGCCAGGGCCACGCCGTGCACGGCCGTCACGAACCGCTCGTTCTCCAGGGCCGCCCCGCCGGGGAAGGAACACCGGCGCCGCGTGTAGCCGTACGCCAGCCCCGCGCGCGGGTCGGCGAAGCCCTGGGAGCCGCCGGCGCCGCTGTGGCCGAAGGAACCGGCGCCCAGGAACGGGTACCAGTTTGCGGCGGTCGCCTGGAAGCCCAGCCCGAACGCCTTGTGCGTGCGGGCCACCAGGTCGTGGCCGACGGAGTGGATCTGGCCGACCTCCGCGACGGTGTCCGGCTTCAGCAGCGGCGGACGCCCGTCCACCTCGCTGATCGCCGCCGCGTACATCCCGGCGATACCGCGCGCGGCCGCGACCCCGCCCGTCGAGGCGGGACCCTTCGCCCGGACGGCACGGGAGTTGGCGTGGTCCACCAGTTCCCCCGGGTCCGGGACATGGGAGTTGTAGGCGATCGAGGTCAGCGAGTGCCGCCCGGTCGGCGCCGCGTCCAGCGCGGCCTGCTGCCGCGGCGTCGGCACCATCGGCCGCATGCTGCGGTAGCGCGGCTCCAGCGCCTCGGGCAGACCCAGGAAGAAGTCCAGCCCGTACGGCGCCCGCACCCGCTCCTCGAACAGCTCCTGGGTCGTCCTGCCGGTCGCCCGCCGCACGACCTCACCGGTGAGCGCGCCGATCACCAGCGCGTGGTAGCCGAACGCCGCGCCGGGCCGCCAGAACGGCCGCTGGTCGGCGAGCCGCTCGGCGACCGCCCGGTCGTCGGCCAGCTCCTCCCGGCTGAACCCGGCGTCCAGCCCCACCACACCCGCCCGGTGCGCCAGCAGATCCCGCAGGGTCACCGCACCCTTGCCCTCGGCGCCGAACTCCGGCCAGTAGTACGTGACCTTCCGGTCCAGTTCGAGGGTGCCGTCCTGCACGAGCAGCGCGACCACGAGGTGCGCAGCACCCTTGGTGGTGGAGAAAACGCCGTACAGCGAGTCGCCGTGCGCGCCGTCGCCCGCCCACAGGTCCACGACCCGTCTGCCGTGCACATAGGCACACAACTGCCCCTCGTAGTCGGGGCGTTCGTCCGCCACGAACGCGGCGAACTCCTCGCGCACCGCCTCGTAGCCGTCGGCGACGGTGCCGTGGATCTCCTGCGTCATCCGCTCTCCTCCAACGTCGACTCAGCCTCTGCGGGCCTGCGCCATGGTCAACAATGCCCGGGCCACCTGGGGGAATTCCCCCTTGGGGTGGGCCCGGAAGAGCGGCTCGGTGCCGAACAGGACCGCGCGCGGGCCGCTGACGACCACGCGCATCCGCTCCTGCGCCCGCGCCCGCGCCGCCGACTCCGGCGCGGTCACCGTGACCAGATATAGCCGGTGCCCGCCCGCCGAGCGCCCCGTCACCTCCACGCTCACCCGGTCGCCCAGCGCCTGGAGCGCGTTGAGCCGCGGCGCGATGCCGTGGTACGGGACGAGGCCCAGCTTGAGCGAGCGGTCGGCGGGGTTCTCCGGCTCGGGCGCGAGCACCTGCCGGCGCGGATAACCGCGGGCCGCGCCCGCGAGGTCGGGGGCGGGGTCGGTGAGGGCCCGCCGGGCGGAGTCCGCCGACAGGTCGGCGGCGCCGGTGTCGAGGGCGGGACCGGGCCGGGTGACGGGCTCGGGCCGGGCGCCGGCCGGACCGGTGAGCAGGAGGGAGCTGGCTGAGAGAGCGAGGGCGATCAGGGCGCTTGCGGTGGTGCGCACACGTACCTCCTCCGGGCTTCCTGGGATCGGTACGGCGAGATGTACCTGTTCGACTCAACCGCAACAAGAGGCACCTGCGCGCCAGCCATCCCCCGGATGGCCCGACCCTCGCCCGATAGAGTGCGCCCATGCGCGATCTTGGGGTGGGTTTCAAGTACCTGGTCAAGGGCCAGCGGTGGGTGGCCCGGCACGGGAAGCAGTACGAGTTCGGACTGATCCCGGGGCTGATCACGATGGTCCTGTACGCCGCGGCACTGGTCGCGCTGGCCGTGTGGGGCGACGACTTCGTGACGTGGGCGACGCCGTTCGCCGACGACTGGTCGAGCCCCTGGGACGGGCTGTTCCGCGCCTTCCTCACCGCCGTGCTGTGGGCGCTCGGCCTGCTGCTGGCCGTGCTCACCTTCACCGCGGTGACACTGCTGATCGGGCAGCCCTTCTACGAGAGCCTGTCGGAGCAGGTCGACCGGGACGTCTCGCCCGACGGCACCGCGCCCGAGTCGGGGCTGCCGCTGTGGCGGGAGCTGTTGATCTCCGCGCGGGACAGCCTGCGGATCGTCGTACGCGCCCTGTGCTGGGGTGTGCTGCTGTTCGCGCTGGGGTTCATCCCCGTCTTCGGCCAGACCGTCGTGCCCGTGCTCGGCTTCTTCGTCACCGGCTTCTTCCTCACCGAGGAGCTGGCCGCCGTCGCCCTCCAGCGCCGCGGTGTCGAACTGCGCGACCGCCTCACCCTGTTGCGCTCCCGCAAGACCCTGGTCTGGGGCTTCGGAACGCCCCTCGGCATGGCCTTCCTGGTCCCCTTCGTGGCCGTCTTCCTGATGCCGGGCGCGGTCGCGGGCGCCACCCTCATGGTCCGTGACCTGCTCGGCGAGGAGACCGTCGGCGAGGAGGCCGAGGGGGCCGAGACAGAAGAGGAGAACGTCACCGCGTGACCGAGATACTCGCCGTCGCCGTCATCACCGTCCTGGCCGTCGTCGCCCCCGGCGCCGACTTCGCCATGATCGTCCGCAACAGCTATCTGCACGGCCGCCGCACCGGCCTGCTCGCAGCGACCGGGGTCGCCGCCGGTGTGCTGGTCCACGTCACCTACACCATGCTCGGCGTGGGCCTGCTGATCGCCTCCTCCACCTTCCTGTTCACCGTCATCAAACTCACCGGCGCCGCCTACCTCGTGTACATCGGCGTGCGCACCTTCCGCAACCGCGGCGAGCTGAAGGTCGACCTGGAGCACAAGACCGGCCTGACCCCGCTCGCCGCGCTGCGCAGCGGCTTCCTCACCAACGTCCTCAACCCCAAGACGACCCTGTTCGTCGTCTCCACCTTCGCCCAGGTGGTCGGCCCCGGCACACCGCTGTGGCAGCAGGCGGGCTACGGCCTGTTCATGTCGTTCGCCCACCTGATGTGGTTCGGCGTGGTCGCCGTGTTCTTCTCGCAGGAGCGCATGCGGACCGCGATGCTGCGCGCCCAGAAGGTCCTCAACAAGGTCATCGGCTCCCTTCTGGCGGGCCTCGGCGTCAGCCTCGCGTTCGCCCCGTCGCACTGACGGTCACCGCGAGGACCGCCCGTACCCGGGCGACCAGGTCCAGTCGGTCGCGCACGAACTCGGGGTCGGTCACCTCAGTGGTGTTCCCGGCCCCGAACTGCGGCACCGGTGTGTGCAGATGGCCGCCCGGCAGCGGCCCGAGCGGCCCGACCAGCCCGACGAGCCCGGGCGGCCCGAGCAGCCCGAGCCGGTCGCGCGGCGGCATCGCCCGGTGGGCGGTCCCGGGGATGCCGCTGATCGAGGTGGTGGCGGCCGTCCCGGCGGGCCGCCGACCGGCCCAGGGCCTGTCTGACAGACAGGCCCTCCCTCAGCGCGCCGAGAAGGCGTACACCGACGCCGAACGGAACACCTGCCCCGGCCGCAGCACCGTGGTCGGGAACTCCGGACGGTTGGGAGAGTCCGGGAAGTGCTGGGTCTCCAGCGCGACGCCGTCGCCGGGCGCGAACGGGTCGGAGAGGTACTCGGCGGTGTAGAGCTGGAGGCCCGGCTCGGTGGTCGACACCGTCAGCACCCGCCCGGACGCCGGGTCGTACAGCTCGGCCACCTCGACCGGCTCCGCCGTCACTCCCTTGTCCAGCACGAAGTTGTGGTCGTAGCCCGACCCGATGCCGCGCGGCTCACGGAAGTCGAAGCGGGTGCCGGTGACGTCGGCGAGCTCGCCGGTCGGGATCAGACCGGCGTCGACGGGGGTGTACCGCGAGGCGTCGAGGCGCAGTTCATGGCCGCCGGCGGGCCCGGAGCCGGCCAGGTTGAAGTAGCTGTGGTTCGTCAGGTTCACCACCGTCGGCGCGTCGGTGACCGCCTCGTAGGCGATGCGCAGCGCGCCCGACGCGTCCAGCGTGTACCGCGCCGAGATCTCCAGGCGCCCCGGGAAGCCCTCCTCGCCGTGCGGGGCGACCCGCGACAGCAGGACGCCGTGCTCGACCGGCGTCATGTCCCACACCCGCTTGTCGAAGCCGTACGCGCCGCCGTGCAGGGAGTTGGGCGCGTTGTTCTGCTCCAGGGCGTAGGTCAGCCCGTCCAGCGGGAAGCGGCCGCCCGCGATCCGGTTCGCGTACCGTCCGACCAGCGCCCCGAGGTACGGCCCCGAATGCTCCAGGTAGTCCTCCAGCCCGGCGAACCCCAGCACCACGTTCGCCCGGCGCCCCTCGCGGTCCGGCGTCTCGACGGACTGCACGACGCCGCCGTACGACAGCACCCGTACGCGCACGCCCGCCCGCTCCAGCGTGCAGCGGTGGACAGGGGTGCCGTCGGAAAGTGTTCCAAAGTGTTCGATCACGAGGGGAGCCTAAGTCAGGTCTCTTCCGCCGTGACGGTCCGGTAGGCGATCTCCGCGAGCCGGGCCTGTCCGTCGACGCTCGGATGGAACCAGTCCCACCGGCTGAGCTGCCCGACCCTGAAGCGGTACGCGTACACCGCGCCCCCGTCGAAGCGGCAGCGCTCGTCCTTCGCGCACAGCTCCCGCAGCACCTCGTTGTAGTCCTCCACGCGCCGCTGCACCGTCGCGCGCCGCTCGACGGCCGCCGCGTCCAGCGCGTCCGCGTCGCCCAGCATCGACGGGCAGATGCCCAGCTTCCACACCTCCTTGCCCAGAGCGCTGGTACGGCCCTGCGACCACAGCCGTTTCAGATCGGGCACGCTCGCCACGTACACCTGCGCCTTGGGCAGGGAGCGGCGCAGGGTGTGCAACGCGTCCTCGAAGGAGGCCCGGAAAGCCGCCACGGGTGTCATCGACGCCGTGGATTCCCGGCAGGCGTCGTTGGCCCCCGCCATCACCGTGACCAGCTCCGGGGAGCGGGTCACCGCCCGCGCCATCTGCCTCGGCAGATCGGCCATCCGTGCCCCGGTCACCGCGTAGTTCCAGCTGCGCTCCGCCGCCCGTGCCCGCCCCAGCAGCCGGACGGCCAGACTGTCCACGTCCTCGCTGCTCCCCGTCGCCCAGGACGCCTCCGGGCAGTCCGACAGCACCCCGCACGCGTCGAAGGCACGCGTGATCGAGTCGCCCACCGCCGCGACCGACCCCGGGCTGCGGTCCCACACGGGCGTCGGCGACGGCGCCGCCGAGCCCGCCCGGGTCCCGGACGGCGCGGGGGAGTTCCCGCCCACCGCGTCGCACCCGGCGACCCCGACGACGGCAGCCGTCAGCGCGGCGGCGACGCTCCAGACACGGTTGCGCATCCTGCTGATCCCCTCGGCCGGCGGACAGGAGTCGTCCCGCCCGACCCCCACCATGACAACGTCCGGGAGTTCCCTGATGCGCCGACGGTGACGGTCCGGACACGCAAAGGCGTCCTGCCGGGTGAATGGTGTGTGTTTCCGGGCACTGGGACCGACGGTACGTCACACTCCTTGCCCTGCCGCACGGTAGCCTCGCCATCAGCGTGGCTGTCCTGCCAGCCGCTCGGCCCGCCTGTCCCGCTCTGCCCGGAGGTCCCGGTGACGACACGTGGAGTTCTGTACGTGCACTCCGCTCCGCGCGCGCTGTGCCCGCACGTCGAGTGGGCCGTCGCCGGGGTGCTCGGCACCCGCGTCAACCTCGACTGGATCCGGCAGCCCGCCGCGCCCGGCACCTGGCGGTCGGAGTTCTCCTGGCAGGGAGAGGCCGGCACCGCCTCCAAACTCGCCTCCGCGCTGCGCGGCTGGCACCTGCTGCGCTTCGAGGTGACCGCCGAGCCCAGCACCACCACCGAGGGCGAGCGCTACAGCTGCACCCCCGACCTCGGCATCTTCCACGCCGTCACCGGCATCCACGGCGACATCCTCATCCCCGAGGACCGCCTGCGCGCGGCCCTGCTGCGCAGCCAGCGCGGCGAGACCGACCTGGAAGCGGAGTTGACCAAACTCCTGGGCAAGCCCTGGGACGACGAACTGGAGCCGTTCAGGTACGCGGGAGAAGGCGCCCCGGTCCGCTGGCTCCACCAGGTGGTCTGAGAACCGCACTTGTGTCAGGCGCGCCTCGTGGACGCGTTTCGCGCAGTTCCCCGCGCCCCTGAAAACATCAACGAGGCAAGCGAAGCAAGGCCAGGGACACGGGAAACGCCGCAAAAACCACGGACAACCGGTCAGGGGCGCGGGGAACTGCGCGAAAACGACGGACAACCGGCACCCGTCAACGAGGCGGGGGATGCACGGCCAGGGGCGCGGGGAACTGCGCGAGAACCACAGACAACCCGCACCCGTCAACGCAACCGCACGCAACAACGACGAGTGGCCCGAACCCCACCAGGGAGCCCGAGCCACCGCCAAGCAGACCGCAGGTCAGACCGAACGGAACGCCAGCACCACGTTGTGCCCGCCGAACCCGAACGAGTCGTTCAGCGCGGCGATACGCCCCTCGACGGGCAGCTTGCGAGCCTCACCCCGCACGACATCGGCGTTCGCCTCCGCCTCGGGGTCGAGGTTCTCGATGTTGATGGTGGGCGGAGCCACCCGGTGGTACAGCGCGAGCACGGTCGCGACGCTCTCGACACCACCGGCACCACCGAGCAGATGACCGGTCATCGACTTGGTCGCGGACACCGCCATGTGGTCGGCGTCGTCGCCGAACACCTTGCGCAGCGCCTTCAGCTCGGCGATGTCACCCGCCGGCGTCGACGTCGCGTGCGCGTTGACGTGCACGATCTCGGCCGGGTCGAGATCGGTGTTGTCGAGGAGGCTCTGCAGGGCGTGCGAGATGCCCCGGCCCTCCGGCTCCGGCTGCACGATGTCGTGGCTGTCGGCGGAGACGCCCTGACCGACGGCCTCGGCGTACACGCGGGCCCCGCGCTTGGCCGCGTGCTCGGCGGACTCCAGGACGATCACGCCGGCGCCCTCGCCGAGCACGAAACCGTCGCGGGCGACGTCGTAGGGACGCGAGGCGCCCTGCGGGTCGTCGTTGTTCTTGGACATCGCCATCATGTTGCCGAACGCGGCGATGGGCAGCGGGTGGATCGCCGCCTCGGTGCCGCCGGCCACGACCACGTCCGCGCGGCCGGAGCGGATCATCTCGATGGCGTAGCCGATCGCCTCGGCGCCGGACGCGCACGCGGAGACCGGGGTGTGCACACCCGCGCGGGCGCCCACGGCCAGACCGACGTTCGCCGACGGGCCGTTCGGCATGAGCATGGGGACGGTGTGCGGGGAGACGCGGCGGACGCCCTTCTCCTTGAGCACGTCGTACTGGTCGAGCAGCGTCGTCACGCCACCGATGCCGGAGGCGATGACCGCGCCGAGGCGGTCGGGGTCGATGCTGCCGTCCTCGCCGGCCCTGCCGGTGAACCCGGCGTCCTTCCAGGCCTCCTGAGCGGCGATCAGCGCGAACTGCGCCGAGCGGTCGAGACGGCGGGCCTGCGGCCGGGGGATGATCTCGGTCGGCTCCACGGCGACCGGAGCGGCGATGCGGACGGCCTGCTCGGCGGCCCACTCCTGCTCCAGGGGCTTGACACCGGACTTGCCGGCGACCAGGCCCTCCCAGGTGGAGGCCACGTCGCCACCCAGCGGTGTGGTTGCGCCGATACCGGTGACGACCACGGTGCGATTGGTCGAGCTCACGGGAATTCGTTCTCCAGATTCGAGGAATCAGCGGCGCCACCGCCGGGTGGCGGGGCAGTCAGCCCAGGGGGTTGATCGGCTGATCAGGCCTGGTGCTTGAGGATGTAGTCGGTGGCGTCACCGACCGTCTTCAGGTTCTTGACGTCGTCGTCCGGGATCTTGACGTCGAAGCGCTCTTCGGCGGCGACGACGACCTCGACCATGGACAGCGAGTCGACGTCCAGGTCGTCGGTGAAGGACTTGTCCAGCTGGACGTCCTCGACCGGGATGCCGGCGATCTCGTTCACGATCTCGGCGAGACCGGCGACGATCTCTTCCTGAGTGGCGGCCATGTCGGCGCTCCTTCGTAGATGTTTCAGAGGGTGTGGCAGCAAGTGTGCCTAGGGGAGGGTAACGACCGTGGCGGCGTAGACGAGACCCGCCCCGAAGCCGATGACGAGCGCGGTGTCACCGCTCTTCGCCTCCCCGGTCGCCAGGAGCCGCTCCATCGCGAGCGGGATCGAGGCGGCCGAGGTGTTGCCGGTGGTGCGCACGTCGCGGGCGACGGTGACGGACTCCGGCAGTTTGAGGGTCTTCACCATCGAGTCGATGATCCGCTCGTTCGCCTGGTGCGGGATGAAGACGTCCAGTTCTTCGGGCGAGATCCCGGCGGCGTCCAGCGCCTCCTTGGCGACCTTCGCCATCTCGAACACGGCCCAGCGGAAGACGGCCTGGCCCTCCTGCGTGATGGCCGGGAACCGCTCGACGGTGCCGTCGCGGAAGTCCGTCCACGGCACGGTCTGCTTGATGGTCTCGGACTTGTCGCCCTCGCTGCCCCAGACCGTGGGACCGATCGCCGGCACGTCCGAGGGGCCGACCACGACCGCGCCCGCGCCGTCACCGAACAGGAAGGCCGTCGCGCGGTCCTCCAGGTCGGTCAGGTCGCTGAGCCGCTCGACGCCGATGACGAGGACGTACTCGGCCGAACCCTCGACGATCAGGCCCTTGGCGAGGGTGAGGCCGTAGCCGAAGCCCGCGCAGCCGGCCGAGATGTCGAAGGCGGCGGCCTTGGCCGTGCCCAGCTTGTCGGCGATCTCGGTGGCCACGGCCGGAGTCTGCTTGAAGTGGGAGACGGTCGAGACGATCACCGCGCCGATCTGCTCGGCGTCGATCCCGGCGTCGGCGACGGCCTTGCCGGACGCCTCGACGGACATCGCGGCGACCGTCTCCTCGTCACTCGCCCAGTGGCGGGTCTGGATACCGGAGCGCGAACGGATCCACTCGTCGGACGAGTCGATCTTCTCGAGGATCACCTCGTTGGGCACGACCCGGGTCGGCCGGTAGCCGCCCACACCCAGGATGCGCGCGTACGGGGCGCCCTTGGAGGGCTTGATCTTCGGCATGTCCGTTCGGCTCCTTCTGGGGACGTCGCGTCAGGCGTGCTCGGCCATGAGCGCGCGGGCCGCGTCGAGGTCGTCGGGGGTCTTCAGGGCCAGCGTCGCGACGCCGGGCAGCGCCCGCTTGGCCAGACCGGTCAGAGTACCGCCGGGGCACACCTCGATCAGCGCCGTCACCCCGAGTTCCTTGAAGGTCTCCATGCACAGGTCCCAGCGAACCGGGTTGGCGACCTGGCCGACCAGACGGGAGAGGACCTCCGCGCCGGAGTCGACGGTGCGGCCGTCCTTGTTGGAGACGTAGACGACCTTCGGGTCGGCCGGGGCCAGTTCCTCGGCCGCCTTGGCGAGTGCGTCGACCGCGGAGGACATGTGGTGCGTGTGGAAGGCACCGGCGACCTTGAGCGGAACGATCTTGCGGACGCCCTCGGGCTTGTCCTCGGCCAGCGCGGCGAGCTGCTCCAGCGTGCCCGCGGCCACGATCTGGCCGGCGCCGTTGACGTTCGCCGGGGTCAGACCCAGCTTCTCCAGGTGCGCGACGGAGACCTCGGGGTCGCCGCCCAGCAGGGCCGACATACCGGTCTCGGTGATCGCCGCGGCCTCGG
Organism: Streptomyces sp. NPDC006458; assembly: GCF_040612135.1. Lineage (NCBI taxonomy): Bacteria > Bacillati > Actinomycetota > Actinomycetes > Kitasatosporales > Streptomycetaceae > Streptomyces > Streptomyces sp. NPDC006458. The sequence goes on from NZ_JBEXPR010000001.1 coordinate 571,277, forward strand.
CCATGGCCAGACCGCGCTTGCGTACGAGGGTGAGGGCCGCGGTGTCGTCCAGGACTCCGGCGAAGGCGGCGGCGGTGATCTCACCGACGCTGTGGCCCGCGACGGCGCCCGGCGCGACGGCACCCAGTGCCGAGGCGGACAGTATCCCGGCGGCGACCAGCAGGGGCTGGGCGACCGCCGTGTCGCGGATCGCGTCGGCGTCGGCCTGCGTGCCGTAGTGGGCGAGGTCCAGATCGATGGCCTCGGACCAGGCGGCCAGCCGGTCGGCGGCGCCGGGCAGTTCGAGCCAGGGAGTCAGGAAGCCGGGCGTCTGAGCGCCCTGGCCGGGAGCGACGAGTACGAACACTCTCACACTCTCTCTTGTGGACGGGCACGGCCGCCCGTGGGGACTGGAACGAAGAACACGAGGGGGTTTTGTGGGCTTCCGACAAAGCGCTAGAGAGGCTGGTCGCCGTCGGCCAGACGCCCCAGGATCAGCGCGATCCGCAGCGTGAACGCCGACCGAACATCCGACGGCGACCAGCCCGTGACGTCAGTCACACGTCGAAGCCGGTAGCGCACGGTGTTGGGATGCACGAACAGCATCCGTGCGGCGCCCTCCAGGCTGCTCGCCTGCTCCAGATACACGCTCAGTGTCTCCAGGAGCGCCGATCCGGCCTCCTCCAGCGGTCTGTAGATCTCCTCCACCAGTTGCTCGCGCGCGCTCGGGTCCGCGGCGATGGCGCGCTCCGGCAGGAGATCGTCCGCCAGCACCGGCCGCGGCGCGTCCTGCCAGGCGGTACAGGCCTTCAGCCCGGCCGCCGCGGCCTGCGCGGACCGGGTGGCGGCCAGCAGGTCGGGCACCACGGGCCCGGCGACGACGGGACCCGCCGCGTACGGGCCGATCAGCGACTTCGCCACGCCCAGCGGGTTGTCGCTGCCGCCCGCGATGACCACCAGCCGGTCGCCCAGGACCCCGGTGAGCACCTGGAGCTTGGCGTGCCGGGCCGCCCGCCGGATGGCCTCCACGGTCAGCTCGGAGTCGCCGTCGGGCGCCGTGCCCAGCACCACGCACACATGGTCCGGCGCGTTCCAGCCGAGCGCCGCGGCCCGGGAGACGGCGCCCTCGTCGGCCTCGCCGCTCAGCACGGCGTTCACCACCAGCGACTCCAGACGCGCGTCCCAGGCACCCCGTGCCTCGGCGGCCTGCGCGTACACCTGCGCGGTGGCGAAGGCGATCTCGCGGGCGTAGACAAGCAGCGCCTCGCGCAGTACGCGCTCGTCGCCCGGGGCGGCGACCTCGTCGATCGCGCTCTCCATGACCTCGATGGTGGTGCGCACCATCTCCACGGTCTGGCGCAGCGTGATCGCCCGGGTCAGCTCGCGCGGCGCGGTGCCGAACACATCGGTCGAGATGGCCTGCGGCGCGTCCGGGTGCCGGAACCACTCGGTGAAGGCGGCGATACCCGCCTGGGCGACGAGCCCGATCCAGGAGCGGTTCTCCGGGGGCATCGCCCGGTACCACGGCAGTGTCTCGTCCATCCGCGCGATGGCCTGCGCGGCGAGCGATCCGGAGGACTTCTCCAGCCGCTTCAGCGTCGCGACGTGCGGATGGACGGGACGCGTTGCGGCTGCTGGGGTGCGGGCTTCGGGTTCGGGCACGGGGACAAGACTGCCTTATCCGGACGGGAGCATGCGTCATGGGGGTCTACGGTGGGTCCGTGATGGACGTACGGCGCGCCGCAGAGCGCTACCGCGGCGGGGAACCACAGGCCGGGATCGAGTCCTGGCACGCCTTCTCCTTCGGGCCGCACTACGACCCCGGCAACCTCCGCTTCGGCGCGCTGATCGCCTGCAACGAGGAGCGCCTCGCGCCCGGCGCGGGCTTCGATGAGCATCCGCACAGCCACACCGAGCTGATCACCTGGGTCGTCGAGGGCGAGCTGACCCACCGCGACTCCACGGGCCGGGAGACCCGGGTGCGGCCGGGCGATGTCCAGCACCTCAGTTCGGCGGCCGGGGTCCGCCATGTGGAACGCAACGACGGGGACACCCCGCTGAGGTTCCTGCAGATGTGGCTGGCGCCGAGGGACCCGGGCGGCGACCCGGTGTACGGGACCGTGACCGGGATCGCCGACTCCACCCCGTACGCCGTGCCCGAGGCCGGCGCCCTGCTGCATGTGCGGCGGCTGGCCGAGGGGGAGCGCACGGCCGTCCCGGACGCGGCGTACCTGTACGTCCATGTCGTACGCGGCGAGGTGCGGGTGGACGACGTGCCGCTGGCGGCGGGGGACTCGGCGCGGATCACGGAAGCCCGGGACATGACGGCCGTCGCCGCCTCGCGGGCGGAGCTGCTGATGTGGGAGATGGCGACGTGACGGGTGGGTGCCCAGGGCCGGGGGACGCCTAGCGGGGTCCGAGATGCTGTCGGGTCCGGGCGGGCGTGTACTGGAGGAAGGGCCGGGCAACCGACCGGCAGGGAGAGAGACCCGACCATGGCCGCTCGTGACGGAGCAGGGGGACGGGGCGAGGCACCGGCCGGGGGACTGCGCGGACTGGGCCAGTGGTGCGCACGCCACTTCGTGATCGTGATCATCGCCTGGCTGGTCGCCCTGGGCGCGCTGCAGACGCTCAACCACTTCAACGGCGGCGAGTACTCCGACAACTTCTCGCTCTCGGACGCGCAGTCGCAGAAGGGCCTGGACGTCCTCGAGAAGCATGACCCGCAGGCCGGCGGATACAGCAGCCAGATCGTCCTGCACGACGACAAGGCCCTGACCTCGTACGGCTCGCAGATGTCGACCACCATCACCGACCTGCAGAAGCTGCCGCACGTCCTGTCCGCGCAGAACCCGCTGGACGCCACCTCCTCCAAGGTCGGGCCGGTGTCCTCCGACGGGCAGACCGCCTACATCACCATCCGCTTCAACGTGCAGCCCAGCACCCTGGGCGACAGCTACCTCGACGGCGTCGACAGCGCCGTGCAGCCGCTCAAGAGCGCAGGTGTCGAGGTCGAGTACGGCGGTTCGCTGGGCGAGCTGGCCCGCCCCGACGCCGACGACCGGGTCAGCGAGCTGATCGGCTTCAGCGTCGCGATCGTCGTCCTGCTGATCGGCTTCGGCAGTGTGATCGCCGCCGGACTGCCCCTGGTCACCGCCCTGATCGGCGTGGTCGGCGGACTCGCCTGCCTCGGACTGCTCGCCGCGGCGTTCACCTTCGCCACCGTCTCGCCCACCCTCGCCACGATGATCGGCATCGGCGTGGGCATCGACTACGCCCTGTTCCTGATCACCCGGCACCGGCAGAACCTGATGGACGGCGCCGATCCGGTGCGCGCCGCCGGGCACGCCGCCGCGACCAGCGGACGTGCCGTGCTGGTCTCCGGCACCACCGTCGTCGTCGCCCTCATGGGCCTGTACGCCTCCGGCGTGAGCTTCATCGGCAAACTCGGCCTCGCCGCGGCCGTCACGGTCGTCTCCGCGGTCATCAGCGCCCTGACCCTGGTCCCCGCCCTGTTCGGTCTGATCGGCAGACGCATCGACCGCTACACCGTGCGCAAGCCCGTCGCCGAGACCGACGCCGAGCCCGGCGCCGAGGTGACGGGCACCTGGCACCGCTACGCCCAGCGTGTGGAGCACCATCCGCTGCGCTACCTGGCCGCGGGCCTCGCCGTCATCGCGGTTCTGGCGATCCCCGCCTTCACGATCCAGCTCGGCCACATCGGCGACGGCGCCGACCCGACCTCGTTCACCGACCGGCGGGCCTACGACCTGATGTCCGACGCCTTCGGCCCCGGTTCCAACGGGCCCCTCACCGTCGTCGTCGACCAGACCTCGGTCCCGGACTCGCAGCGCTCGGACCTGTCCTCGAACGTCCAGAAGGCCCTCAACGGCGTCTCGGGGACCGCCTTCGTCTCCACGCTCAGCCCGACGCAGGACGGCGACGTCCTGATCGGCACGGTCTACTCCAAGGTGTCCCCGCAGAACCAGGACACCACCGACCTCGTGAACCGGCTCGTCGACGACACCCTGCCCCAGTCGGTCTCCGGCACCGACGCCAAGGGCTATGTCACCGGCACCACGGCCGCGCAGGTCGACTTCCGCGACCTCGTCGCCGCTCGGCTGCCGCTGATCATCGGGGTCGTGGTGGGCCTGGCCTTCCTGATCGTCCTCACGGTCTTCCGGGGCCTGCTGGTCGCGGTGAAGGCGGCGGTCCTCAACGTGCTGTCGATCACCGCGTCCTACGGTGTGGTCGTCGCCGTCTTCCAGTGGGGCTGGGGCGGCCCCGCCCTCGGCGTCAACGGCAAGGTGCCCATCGAGAGCTATGTGCCGATGATGATGTTCGCCATCATCTTCGGCCTGAGCATGGACTACGAGATCTTCCTGCTGAGCCGTGTCCACGAGGCCTGGATCCGCACCGGCGACGCGAAGGCCTCGGTGGCGCACGCGCTGGAGATCACCGCGCGGGTGATCACCTGTGCCGCCCTGATCATGGTCAGCGTCTTCGCGGCCTTCATCGTCAGCGACAACATCGTGGTGAAGATGCTCGGGCTCGGTCTCGCCGTCAGTGTGCTCATCGACGCCACCGTGGTCCGGCTGCTGATGGTGCCCGCGGTGATGACCCTGCTGGACGAGCATGCCTGGTGGATGCCGCGCTGGCTGGACCGCATCCTGCCGCACATCGACACCGAGGGGGCCGGCGAGAAGCTCGGCGCCCTTCCCGAGCCCCGCCCGGGCGAGAAGATCGACTGAGCGCCGGGCCCGCCCGCTCCTACAGCTCCGCGCGCACGGCGTCCGTGAAGGGCGGCCACGCCTCGACCGCCCACGGTCCGAACGGCCGGTCCGTCAGGGCGACACAGGCCGCGCCCGCGCTGTTCCCGCCCGCCCGCCCGGCGTCCGGGTCGATCCACAGGAACGTGCCCGACTGTCCGAAGTGGCCGAAGGTGCGCGGGGAGGACGTGGCGCCCGTCCAGTGCGGGGACTTGCCGTCGCGGATCTCGAAGCCCAGGCCCCAGTCGTTGGGGTTCTGGTGCCCGTAGCCCGGCAGTACGCCCTTGGTGCCCTGGTACTGCACGGTCATCGCCTCGGCCACCGTGCGCGGGTCCAGCAGCCGCGGGGCCTGCACCTCGGCCGCGAACCGCAGCAGGTCCTCGACGGTGGAGACGCCGTCCTTGGCGGGGGAGCCCTCCAGGGAGGTGTCGTTCATCCCCAGCGGGGTCAGTACGGCCTGGCGCAGATACTCGGCGAAGGGGATGTCCGTCGCCTTGGCGATGTGGTCGCCGAGCTGCTCGAAACCGGCGTTGGAGTACAGGCGCCGCTCGCCGGGCGCGCCCATCACCCTGTGCTCGTCGAAGGCCAGGCCCGAGGTGTGGGCGAGGAGGTGCCGGACCGTCGCGCCGGGGGGTCCGGCCGGCTCGTCCAGCTCGATCGCGCCCTCCTCGTACGCCACCAGCGCGGCGTAGGCCGCGAGCGGCTTGGTGACCGACGCCAGCGGGAAGCGGTGGCCGGCCGGTCCGTGCACGCCCAGGACCGTGCCGTCGGCACGCACGACGCCCGCCGCCGCCGTGGGGACCGGCCAGTTCTCGATCAACGCGAGGCTCTTCAACGACATGCGCCGAGCCTATGCTCCCTGAGCGACAGCTCCATCAAGGGGTCGCGCCGGACCCCGAGCACCACCAACCTCCCCTCGCCCCTACCCGTCCCATCCCCAGGGACTCCGCCCCTCCGCCCCCGCCAGGGGGTTCCACCCCCTGCACTCCCGTCCGGGTCGGGCAACGCTCCCCTCGGCCGGGGCCGGTTGGGGGGCGCGGGGAACGGCGCGATCGGCCACGACGGACCGGCACCCACCCGACGGCAGTCACCACGCTCCCCTCGGCCGGTGGCCGGTTGGGGGCGCGGGGAACGGCGCGATCGGCCACGACGGACCGGCACTCGCCTGGCGCCGGTCACCTCCCTCGGCCGGGGCCGGTTGGGGGCGCGGGGAACTGCGCGATCAGTCACCACGGGCCCGCACTCGCCCGACGACAGTCACCACACCCCCCTCGGCCGGGGTCGGTCGGGGGCGCGGGGAACTGCGCGATCGGCCACGACGGGCCCGCACCCACCCGAAGGCGGTCACCACACCCCCCTCGGCCACGACGGACCCGCACTCGCTCACGGCAGTCACCACACCCCCGGCCGCGGCGGGCGTGAAGACCAGGACAACTCCCTCCGGTTTCTTATGGTTTTCGCTTGCTTCGAGCGCACTCCAAGGTCATAGCGTGGGGCACATGACGGTGATGCAGACCACGGCCGTGACCACCGAAAGAGCACCGGAATCCCCCGCGGACATCTGTGCCGCGCCGCCCCCCGGGCACCCTCGTCCCGACGGTGAGGACCGCTACACGATCAGCGAGGTGGCGGCCTTCACCGGCCTCACGGCGCACACCCTGCGCTGGTACGAGCGGATCGGGCTGATGTCCCACATCGACCGCTCCCACACCGGCCAGCGCCGCTACACCAACCGCGACCTGGACTGGCTCGACCTCGTCGGCAAGCTGCGGCTGACCGGCATGCCGGTCGCCGACATGGTGCGGTACGCCGAACTGGTGCGTGAGGGCGAGGAGACCTACGGAGAGCGGCGCGAGCTGCTGGAGTCCACCCGCCGGGACGTGCTCGCCCGGATCGCCGAACTGCACGACACCCTCGCCGTGCTGGACCGGAAGATCAACATCTACAGCGGCGCCGCACACGCGCGCGAAACGGAGACGAACCGATGACCGACCCCCGGATTCCCACCGCCCGCCTCGGCGCGGACGGCCCCGAAGCCGGCGTCCAGGGCCTGGGCTGCATGGGCATGAGTTTCGCCTACGGTCCCTCGGACGAGAAGGAGTCCCGGGCCACCCTGGAGCGGGCCCTGGAACTGGGCGTCACCCTGTACGACACCGCGGACATGTACGGCTCCGGGGAGAACGAGCGCTTCCTGTCCCCGTTCTTCAGGGCCCACCGCGACGAGCTGCTCATCGCGACCAAGTTCGCCCTGGCCACCGTGCCGGAGGACCCGACCCGCCGGATCGTGCGCAACGACCCGCCCTACATACGCGAGGCCGTCGAGGCCAGCCTCAGGCGCCTCGACGTGGAGGTCATCGACCTCTACTACATGCACCGCCGGGACGTGAACGTCCCCATCGAGGAGTCCGTCGGCGCCATGGCCGACCTGGTGCGCGAGGGCAAGGTCAGGCAGCTCGGCCTCAGCGAGGTCACCGCCGCCGAACTGCGCGAGGCCCACGCCGTCCACCCCATCGCGGCCGTCCAGTCGGAGTGGTCCCTGTTCAGCCGTGACATCGAGGCCCAGGTGGTCCCGGCCGCCGCCGAGCTGGGCGTCACGCTGGTGCCGTACTCCCCGCTGGGCCGGGGCTTCCTCACCGGCTCCTTCGCCCGCGCCGAGGACCTCACCTCGGACGACTTCCGCCGCCAGCAGCCCCGCTTCACGGGCGACAACGCCACCGCCAACGCCGCCCTGCTGGAGCCGATCCGCACGATCGCCACCAAGCACGGCGCCACCCTCGGCCAGATCGCCCTGGCCTGGGCGCAGCGGCAGGCGGAGGTCTTCGGTCTGCCGGTGATCCCGATCCCGGGCACCCGCAGGCCGGCCCGGGTGGAGGAGAACGTGGCGGCCGTGCGCGTCGCCCTGGACGAGGAGGACCTCAAGCTCCTGGACGGGATCGCCGCCCAGGTGGCGGGCGAGAGGTACGCGAACATGGCGTTCACCTCCGCGGGACGTGAGTGAGGTCGCCCCGGACGGACGCTAAAGCTCCGCCAGCAGCTCGGCCTTCTTCACGGAGAACTCCTCGTCGGTGACCAGCCCGGCCCGGTGCAGGTCCCCGAGATGCCGAATCCGCTCGGCGATGTCGGCCGGATCCCTGCGGGGTCCGGCCGGCACCGCGGCGACGGGCCCCTTGTCCCGCACCGCGGCCAGAACGGCCGCGGCGAACGGCAGGGACTCGTGCACGGGCCCGTACCCCAGCCCGAACACCACGGCCGCGGGGTCCTGGTCGACCTGGGCGGGCTGCCCGCCCTCACGGGTCAGCAACCGCAGATGCCCCTCGAACACCTCCGGCGACCGCCACTCGACACCGCTGAGCGCGTCGACGCCGAAGCTCTGGTCCCCGGCCTTCCACTTCGCCGAGGACGCCCCGGTCCAGAACCAGCGGAAACCGACGGTGGACCCGTCGAAGGACGCCTTCCCGTCGTACGCCTTGAACTGAAACGGCGGCTCCGGCGCGGACACCAGGAACCGGTCCGCGGCCTCGGCGGTGCCGGGCAGCGCCGCCCGCAGCTCGTCGGCGTAGTACTCGGCCAGGACCTCCCGCTCGGCCGGCAGCACCAGCCGATACGGATCGCTGTTCTCCCTCAGCTGCCCGGCGGCAGCCTCCAGCAGTGGATCGGCGCCCGGCCGCAGCTCGGCGCGCAGCACCACCGTCCCCCGCCGCCCCGGCGTCAGTGACACCCCGCGCAGCGCCGCCAGCGGCACCCGGCGCTCCTTCAGCGCCTGGAACAGCTTGGGTGTCCGAATCCCCCGTTCGTAGCGGATGAGCACGGAGTCGGACTCGAACTCCCAGGCAGCATGAAATCCGGCCAGTACGTCACCCATGCGGCTCATCGTATGCGGCACGAGCTCCTTCGTCCCCTCCCCGCGCAGACCGCAGTTTCTGCGCCTCTACGCGCGTCCGGCCGACGCGCCGACGGACAAATCCGTCCGGCACAGGTCGGTGTCGTCGGCGCAGTCCACCGCGCGGTACGCGCCAGTGCCGATCTCGGCGAAGTTCCTGAGGCTGTCCGTGCCCGGCACGAAGTAGCCCGCGTGGCCCTGGGCGTCGCGGGCCGACAGCACCCGCGCGCCGAACTCGGCGGACATCGGGTCGGCCCCGTGTCCGAGGCCGCCGAGCTCCAGATGGGGCACGTCCTCGATCCAGTCGTCGGCGTCCCGCATGGCCCACACCCGTGCGCCGGTGCCGAGCCCGGAGGCACTCTCGGCGCGCATGCCGGGGCTGCCGGCCACCGCTATGTCGGCCACCCGGGCGGGCAGCGAGCGCGCGGCCACCCCGCACACCACGGAGCCGTAGCTGTGGCAGAACAGCGACACCGGGGCCCGGCCGGGCAGCGCCCGCACCAGCGCGTTCAGCCGCACGGCCCCGGCCTCGGCGCGCAGCGCGGTGGCCGCGTCCATGCCCAGCCCGCTGGGGGCGGTGTAGTCGGCCCAGGCGATGACCGCCGTCCGCGTCGAGGGGCTGGCCTCGCGCTCGGCTTCGTAGAGCGCCCCGGCCATGCCGGCCGGGGCCGAGTGGCGGCGGTTGGTGCGCTGGAAGGTGAGCAGGTCGGTGTCGACGCCGGGGACGACGACGGAGACACGCTCGGCCTTGTCCAGGTCACCGAGCACCTCGGCGACCCGCCCGGAGCCGTCGGGGTCGAAGGCGAGGATCTGCCTCCCGGGCTCCATGAGTGACTCCAGGCGGTGCATCCGGCGTCCCGCCAGATACTGCCCCGAGGACGTGAGGCGTTTGTCGCGCATGCGTCCGAGCTCGACCCTGCGGGCCTTGCCGAGGGCGATCCGGTTCGCCTGGTAGCGCAGCTGGACGGGGGCGCCGTTCATGTTGCCGACCGCGAGCGGGTAGCGGCGGGCGAGCGAGACCTGCTGGCCCTCGGTCAGCGTGGCGAAGAAGCCGGCCAGCAGGCCGGGCGCGGCGTCCGGGTCGGGCAGCCGGTGTCCGGCGACGCTGCCGTGCTCCCACGCGGAGAGCGAGGCCGCCAGCTCGGTGGTCGTGCGGTGGCCGCGCATCGCGGTCCAGCCGGTGGTCGCCAGCATCACGAACACCACGGCCAGCGCGAGCAGCATGCGCCAGACGTTGAGTTGCGGGGAGGTGTCGAAGGAAGTCACTGGGAGGACACACTAGGAGAACGACACGGTCTCGCGTGAACGGAGTGACAGGGATCACGTTTGACGATCCGTGTGCTTTCTCGGACCGTGCGGCACCGGTCACGTTCGGCGACCTGGGCCGCCCTCCCGGTCCGTGCGCCAGCTCCCCGAGAGGGCAGGTCCCACCTGGTCGAGGTATGCGGTCGTCAGTTCGCGGATCGCCTCCAGGTTCAGTTCGTCCCGGGTGCTCCACTGCCGTTCGGTCATCCGCATCACCCCGCCGAAGACGGCCACCGCGACCCTGGGCCGTAGATCGGTCTCCACGTCCAGGCCCTCGCGCTCGGCGATCAGCCGCGCGAAGTGCTCCTCGGTGTCGGCGGACCGCCGCAGATGCGCGGCGAGCAGCACCGGCGTCGACTCCATCACCCGGTACATCCGCAGGTACAGCTCCAGCGGCACGACGGACTCGATGACCTCGCTGATGGTGTCCCAGCCCTCCAGGACGGCCCGGCGCATCGCCTCCAGCGGCGGCTCCTGCGGCGGACGGGCGCGTACCGCCTGGTAGAAGTGTTCCTCGGTCAGGCGTGCGACCGAGAGGGCGGCGTCCTCCTTGCCGGCGAAGTAGCGGAAGAAGGTGCGCTGGGAGACGTCGACGGCCTCGGCGATCTCGTCGACGGTGGTCTGCTCGTAGCCCTGGGTGGTGAAGAGTTCGAACGCGGCTCGAACCAGCGCCTCCCGGGTGCGCTGCTTCTTGCGCTCGCGGAGTGTTTCCATAGGTGTCAGTTACCGACTACTGATTTCCTTTGTCAATTGTCAGTGGCTGTCATCAGCCTCGCCAAGATCGCGGACGTGGCCCACGACACCTTCATCTCGGGCATGAGCCTCGCCTCCCTGGTCGCGGCCGCCGTGGCGGGCGTGGCCGTACTGGTCGCCCTGCTCACCAAGCGAGGCGCGAACGCCGAGGCGGGCGCGGGAGCGGCCCACATCTGACGCCACCCACCCCCACGCGCCGGCGCGACCTCGCAACGGTCGCGCAGTTCCCCGCGCCCCTTCAAGGCAGCGGGGAACTGCACGTTCCGAGGGCGCGAGAAACGGCGCGAAGGGGCGCGAGGAACGGCGCGAGCAACCAAACCCACCCCGCACCTGTAACGCAACGGCCCCACCCCAAGGGGCGCGGGGAACTGCGCGACAAGCCCCCGACAACCCGCACCCGCACCCGCACCGCGACACAACCCGGCACCTCAGTAGGCGCCCGGCTCCTCCGAAGGAGAAGGCACCCGCGCGGAGGACAACGCGGCAACCTCGGCGCGAAGCGCCCGAACCTCCTCGGTCAGCAGAGCGATCGCCTCCGTCTGCCGCCGCTCCTCCTCGTCGTCCATCTCGAACCGCGCGATGAACCACGCCGCGATGTTCGCGGTGACGACACCCAGCAACGCGATCCCGGACAGCATCAGCCCGACGGCAAGCACCCGCCCCGGCCCGGTCGTCGGCGCATGATCCCCGTACCCCACGGTCGTCATGGTCGTGAACGACCACCACACCGCGTCACCCAGCGTCCGGATGTTCCCGCCGGGCGCGTCCCGCTCGACGGACAGCACCGCGAGCGAGCCGAACATCAGCAACCCGACCACGGCCCCCGCGACGTACGTGGTCAGCCGGATCTGCGAGGCCAGCCGGGCCCGCTGCCCCACCAGCAGCAGTGTCGACACGACACGCAACAACCGCAGCGGTTGGATCAGCGGCAGCACCACCGCGAGCAGGTCCAGCCAGTGCCGGCGCACGAACGCCCACCGCTCGCGCGACAGCGCCAGCCGCACCGCGTAGTCCAGTGCGAACGCCCCCCACACCACCCACTCGGTCACCACGCACGCGTGCGTGACCGCGCGGCTCGCGGAGGGCTCCACGATCGGCACCGCGTAGGCGAACGCGAACAGGACGGCCAGCGCCAGCAAGGGCCGCTGGGTGCGTCGCTCCCAGCGGCCCTGTGCCGTTTGTTCCTTCATGGCCGCATCGTACGGTGGCGTGCGGTACGCGCGACCAGCCACGATGCGTGGCCGGGGACCCCCGGCGGGCGCCCCCTGGGGCGAACCCCTACGCGTCGCCCCCGGCCGCCCCGGGATCCGCGGCGGAGACATCGAGCAGCTGGTAGCGGTCGACGGCCTGCTTGAGCACCGACCGGTCCACCTTCCCCTCCCGGGCCAGCTCCGTCAGCACGGCCACCACGATCGACTGCGCGTCGATGTGGAAGTAGCGCCGGGCGGCACCCCGGGTGTCGGCGAAACCGAACCCGTCCGCGCCCAGAGACTGGTAGGTCCCCGGCACCCACCGGGCGATCTGGTCCGGGACCGAGCGCATCCAGTCGGACACGGCCACGAACGGCCCCTGCGCCCCGGACAGCTTGCGCGTCACGTACGGCACGCGCTGCTCGGACTCCGGATGCAGCAGGTTGTGCTCCTCGCACTCCACCGCCTCGCGCCGCAGCTCGTTCCAGGAGGTCGCCGACCAGACGTCGGCGCGCACGTCCCACTCCTCGGCGAGGATCCGCTGCGCCTCGACCGCCCACGGCACCGCCACACCGGATGCCATGATCTGCGCCGGGATCGTCCCTGAGGTGCCCTGGCCGAAGCGGTACACGCCCTTCAGGATGCCCTCGACGTCCACGTTCTCGGGCTCGGCCGGGTGCTGGATGGGCTCGTTGTAGACGGTGAGGTAGTAGAAGACGTCCTCGCCGTGCGGGTGCTCCTCGGAGCCGCCGTACATCCGCCGCAGGCCGTCCTGGACGATGTGCGCGATCTCGAAGGAGAACGCCGGGTCGTACGCCACACAGCCCGGGTTGGTCGAGGCCAGCAGCTGCGAGTGGCCGTCGGCGTGCTGGAGGCCCTCACCGGTCAGCGTCGTGCGTCCGGCCGTCGCGCCCAGGACGAATCCGCGCGCCAGCTGGTCGGACATCTGCCAGAACTGGTCGCCGGTGCGCTGGAAACCGAACATCGAGTAGAAGACGTAGACCGGGATCAGCGGCTCGCCGTGCGTGGCGTACGCCGAGCCCGCCGCGATCAGCGAGGCCGTGCAGCCCGCCTCGGAGATGCCGTCGTGCAGCATCTGCCCGGTCGGCGACTCCTTGTAGGCGAGCAGCAGCTCGCGGTCCACCGACTCGTACTGCTGCCCGAGCGGGTTGTAGATCTTCGCGCTCGGGAAGAACGAGTCCATGCCGAACGTGCGGTACTCGTCCGGCGCGATCAGCACGAACCGCCTGCCGATCTCCTTGTCCCGCATGAGGTCCTTGAGCAGCCGGACGAACGCCATGGTGGTGGCGATGGACTGCTGCCCGGAGCCCTTCTTGACGGTCGCGTACGTACTGTCGTCCGGCAGCGCCAGCGGCTTCGAGCGGATCACCCGCGTCGGGACGTAGCCGCCCAGCGACTTGCGCCGGTCGTGCATGTACTGGATCTCCTCGGAGTCCCGGCCGGGGTGGTAGTACGGCGGGGGACCGCTCTCCAGGTCCTGGTCGGAGATCGGCAGGTGCAGCCGGTCGCGGAAGCGCTTCAGATCGTCGACCGTCAGCTTCTTCATCTGGTGCGTGGCGTTGCGGCCCTCGAAGTTCGGGCCCAGCGTCCAGCCCTTGATCGTCTTGGCCAGGATCACCGTCGGCTGGCCCTTGTGCGCCTTGGCCGCGGAGAACGCCGCGAAGATCTTCTTGTGGTCGTGACCGCCGCGGCCCAGGTGCAGGATCTGGTCGTCGGTCATGTTCTCGACCATCGTGCGCAGCCGGTGGTCGTCGCCGAAGAAGTGGTCGCGGATGTAGGAGCCGGACTCGGTGGCGTAGGTCTGGAACTGCCCGTCCGGGGTGGTGTTCATCTTGTTGACCAGGATGCCGTCGCGGTCCTGGGCGAGCAGCGGGTCCCAGGAGCGGTCCCAGATCAGCTTGATCACGTTCCAGCCGGCGCCCCGGAACACCGACTCCAACTCCTGGATGACCTTGCCGTTGCCGCGCACCGGCCCGTCGAGCCGCTGGAGGTTGCAGTTGACGACGAAGGTGAGGTTGTCCAGGCCCTCGCGCGCGGCGATGGTCAGCTGGCCGAGCGACTCCGGCTCGTCCATCTCGCCGTCACCGAGGAACGCCCACACCTGCGACTTCGAGGTGTCGGCGATCCCGCGCGCGTGCAGGTAGCGGTTCATCCGCGCCTGGTAGATCGCCCCGATCGGGCCGAGGCCCATCGACACGGTCGGGAACTCCCAGAAGTCCGGCATCAGCCGGGGGTGCGGGTAGGAGGACAGACCGTACGGCGCCCGCGACTTCTCCTGGCGGAACGCGTCCAGGTTCTGCTCGCCGAGCCGGTCGAGCAGGTACGCGCGCGCGTAGATGCCCGGGGAGGCGTGACCCTGGAAGAAGACCTGGTCGCCGCCGTCGCCCTCGTCCTTGCCGCGGAAGAAGTGGTTGAAGCCCACGTCGTACAGCGAGGCGGAGGACGCGAAGGTGGCGATGTGGCCGCCCACGCCGATGCCGGGGCGCTGGGCGCGTGAGACCATCACTGCGGCGTTCCACCGGGTGGCGTTGAGGATCCTGCGCTCGATGTCCTCGTTGCCCGGGAAGAACGGCTCGTCCTTGGTGGCGATGGTGTTGACGTAGTCCGTGCTGCGCATCTCCGGTACGGCCACCCGCTTCTCGCGGGCCCGCTCGATCAGCCGCAGCATGAGATAGCGGGCGCGCTCGCGGCCGCGCTCGTCGATGGCGGCGTCCAGGGAGTCGAGCCACTCCCTGGTCTCTTCGGGGTCGAAGTCGGGAACCTGGCTGGGAAGGCCGCCAATGATGATCGGATTGCGATCGGATCCGGGAGCCACGCTGTTCCTTACCTGTCGAAGGGCCGTGTTCGGTCTGCCTGCACCGCTCCCCATCGTGTACCTCGGGGCGGCAAACGTCATCTCTACCGTGAGGTAACCGACAGACCCGGCATGTCGGTGGAATCACGTTCGAGTCTCGTACTCGCATAGGGTTCTCAAACGCCCAAAGGGGGCAGAAAGGTGTGGTGTGTGTCACCTTTGATCACGAAGGAGTGCCTGGAGTTGCGGTGACAGAGCCAGGATCGTCACCGTTTCGGCGGTCTGCACGGCCGGGTACTTGCGCGATCCGCCCCGCCCGTGTGGACTACGGCCATTGCTTCGCGCACGCGCGTGGCTGAGTTATTCCCAAAACATGATCAGGAGGCAAACCGTGAGCGCGACCGCGGACCACGCGGAGACGAACCTGGCCGTAAGGCTGGGCTTCCAGCCCGACCAGGTGGTCCAGGAGATCGGCTACGACGACGACGCCGATCAAGAGCTCCGTGAGGCCATCGAAGAGGCCACCGGCACCGAGCTCGTCGACGAGGATTACGACGACGTGGCCGACGCCGTGGTGCTCTGGTTCCGTGAGGACGACGGGGACCTGACCGATGCGCTGGTGGACGCCATCGCGTACATGGAGGAGGGCGGCCAGATCCTGCTCCTGACGCCGAAGACCGGCCGCGACGGCTACGTCGAGCCCAGCGACATCGGAGAGGCCGCCACCACCGCCGGCCTGTCCCAGAGCAAGAGCATCAACGCGGGCAAGGACTGGAACGCCAGCCGTCTGGTCACGCCCAAGTCGGCGGCCAAGAAGCGCTGAGTCCGGCATCGTCGTGAACCGCGGACGGGCCGAGCATGTCTCGGCCCGTCCGTCGGCCTGCGCCGTTCGCCTCGTAGGCTGTTCCCACCCGAACAGCCCAGCGAAGGGAACTGCCCGAGATGGCCATCCAGGTCGGCGAGAAGGCCCCCGACTTCGAGCTCAAGGACAACCACGGCCGCACCGTGAGGCTGTCCGACTTCCGCGGCGAGAAGAACGTTGTCGTGATCTTCTACCCGTTCGCCTTCACCGGCGTGTGCACCGGGGAACTGTGCGAGGTGCGCGACAACCTGCTGAGGTTCGCCGACCGCGACACGCAGGTGCTCGCCGTGTCCAACGACTCCATCCACACCCTGCGCGTCTTCGCCGAGCAGGAGGGCCTGGAGTACCCGCTGCTCAGCGACTTCTGGCCGCACGGCGAGGTCAGCCGCGCCTACGGCGTCCTCGACGAGGACAAGGGCTGCGCGGTGCGCGGCACCTTCGTCATCGACAAGGAGGGCGTGGTCCGCTGGAGCGTCGTCAACGCCCTGCCGGACGCCCGTGACCTCGGCGAGTACGTCGCGGCGCTCGACACCCTCTGATTCTTGACCCCCGGGGCCTGCGTGGCACGGGAACCCGTCACTAGGATCGAATCGTTTGATCCGTTATCAACGCACGACGGGGCAACCCCGCCCCTGGACACCAATGGAGGACTCGTGGGAGTCAGCCTCAGCAAGGGCGGCAACGTATCGCTGACCAAGGAGGCCCCGGGCCTGACCGCGGTCATCGTCGGTCTGGGGTGGGACGTGCGCACCACGACCGGCACGGACTTCGACCTGGACGCCAGCGCGCTGCTGCTGAACAACACCGGCAAGGTGGCCAGCGACGCCAACTTCGTCTTCTTCAACAACCTCAAGAGCCCCGACGGCTCGGTCGAGCACACCGGTGACAACATCACCGGTGAGGGCGAGGGCGACGACGAGCAGATCAAGGTCAATCTCGCGGCGGTGCCGGCCGACGTCGAGAAGATCGTCTTCCCGGTGTCGATCTACGACGCCGAGAACCGCCAGCAGTCCTTCGGCCAGGTCCGCAACGCGTTCATCCGCGTCGTGAATCAGGCCGGTGAGGCGGAGATCGCCCGCTACGACCTGAGCGAGGACGCCTCGACCGAGACCGCGATGGTCTTCGGTGAGCTCTACCGGCACGGGGCGGAGTGGAAGTTCCGCGCCATCGGTCAGGGCTACGCCTCGGGCCTGCGCGGCATCGCGCAGGACTTCGGCGTCAACGTCTGAGCCGACCGAAGGTCTCCGTCCGGCGCCGCACGGTTTACGTGCGGCGCCGGACGCGCAGGACAGCCACGTAAGCATCACCTCGGGGAGGGACCAGCAACATGGGCGTCACGCTCGCCAAGGGAGGAAATGTCTCCCTGTCCAAGGCCGCGCCGAACCTCACTCAGGTGATGGTCGGGCTCGGCTGGGACGCGCGCTCCACCACCGGAGCGCCCTTCGACCTCGACGCCAGCGCGCTGGTGTGCAGCGGCGGACGAGTGCTCGGCGACGAGTGGTTCGTCTTCTACAACCAGCTCACCAGCCCCGACGGCTCGGTGCAGCACACCGGGGACAACCTCACCGGTGAGGGCGACGGTGACGACGAGTCCCTGATCATCGACCTGTCCAAGGTCCCGGCTCACTGCGACAAGATCGTCTTCCCGGTCTCGATCCATATGGCCGACGAGCGCGGCCAGACCTTCGGCCAGGTCAGCAACGCCTTCATCCGGGTCGTCAACCAGGCCGACGGCCAGGAACTGGCCCGCTACGACCTCAGCGAGGACGCCTCCACCGAGACCGCCATGATCTTCGGCGAGGTCTACCGCTACCAGGCGGAGTGGAAGTTCCGCGCCGTGGGTCAGGGGTACGCCTCGGGACTGCGGGGCATCGCTCTAGACTTCGGGGTCAATGTTTCGTAAAGCCGAGGACGAGCACGGGTGGAACACCTCGGCGGAAACGAGGAGAGCCACCTGCTGCGCCTAGGAAACGAGGCAGATGGCTCTCCCGAATCTCACCGACCTACGGATGGACGGGAGTCCGGTCATTATGCCCAAGTCGCAGCAGCTCAGCGAAGCTCTCCGGGTCAGTCGGGACCTCAGCCCGGCGACCGGCGGCCTGATCGCGCACAGAGCCGCCCTCACCGACGTGCCGATCGAGACCCGCCGGGCCGCCCCCGTTGCGGCCCCCG
Source organism: Streptomyces sp. NPDC006458 (assembly GCF_040612135.1). Taxonomy (NCBI): domain Bacteria; kingdom Bacillati; phylum Actinomycetota; class Actinomycetes; order Kitasatosporales; family Streptomycetaceae; genus Streptomyces; species Streptomyces sp. NPDC006458. The sequence goes on from NZ_JBEXPR010000001.1 coordinate 589,002, forward strand.
GGCACCACATGCCGGTTCCGGTCGGCTGCGGGAGCGTGATGGCGCGCCGCTAGAGCGGTATCTCCGAAGTGGGTGTTTCCGGCCGGCCAACCCTGGCCCGGCCGGGGCGCCGCAGAATAGACTTCGTCAACGTTTCGTAAAGCCGAGTACGGCTCGGGGGAGACCCTCCCCCACACTCCGTGTGGGAGGTGCCCCCAACAAGGATTGGGTAGCCAGTGGTTCTGAAAACCTTCGGCTGGTCGTTCGCGGTCACCGCGCTCGGCCTGGTCGCGGCGGTCTTCTACGGGGGGTGGACCGCTTTCGGCATCGTGGCGATCCTCTCCGTACTCGAGATCTCGCTGTCGTTCGACAACGCGGTGGTCAACGCCGGAATCCTGAAGAAGATGAGTGCCTTCTGGCAGAAGATCTTCCTCACGATCGGCGTGCTCATCGCCGTCTTCGGCATGCGTCTGATCTTCCCGGTCGTCATCGTCGCCGTCAGCGCGAGCATGGGTCCGATCGAGGCCGTCGACCTCGCGCTGAACGACAAGGACCGGTACGAGCAGCTCGTCACCGACGCCCACCCGTCGATCGCCGCGTTCGGTGGCATGTTCCTGCTGATGATCTTCCTGGACTTCATCTTCGAGGACCGGGACATCAAGTGGCTGGGCTGGCTGGAGCGCCCGCTGGCCAAGCTCGGCAAGATCGACATGCTGTCGGTCTGCGTCGCGCTGATCGTCCTGCTCGCCACCTCGATGACCTTCGCGACGCACGCACACCTGCACGCCGGGCACGCCGACAAGGCCGAGACGGTCCTGCTCTCCGGCATCGCCGGCCTCATCACGTACATGATCGTCGGCGGTCTCTCCGGCTACTTCGAGGACAGACTCGAAGAGGAGGAGGAGCGTGAGCACGAGGCCGAGGAGGCGGCGGAACGGGCCGGGAAGCCGCGCCCCGCGATCGTCCTGGCCGGCAAGGCCGCGTTCTTCATGTTCCTCTACCTGGAGGTCCTGGACGCGTCCTTCTCCTTCGACGGTGTCATCGGCGCCTTCGCCATCACCAACGACATCGTCCTGATGGCCCTCGGCCTCGGCATCGGCGCCATGTACGTCCGGTCGCTCACGGTCTACCTGGTCCGCCAGGGCACCCTCGACGACTACGTCTACCTGGAGCACGGCGCCCACTACGCCATCGGCGCCCTCGCCGTGATCCTCCTGGTGACCATCCAGTACCAGATCAGCGAGCTCATCACCGGCCTGATCGGTGTCGTCCTCATCGCCTGGTCCTTCTGGTCCTCCGTCCGCCGCAACCGCGCGCTGGCGGCCGCCGGAGGGGAAGCGGGCTCGGACGAGAAGACCGAGGTCTCCTCCGGGGTGTGACACCCTCACGGGTGAGGAACGCTTCGAGCGGGGCGGTGTCGAGGACCGAGTCCTCCGGCGCCGCCCTGCCGGTCGTTGAAGACAAGAAGACTTGGGGGCGGGTATGGGCTGGCTAGACGGACTCTGGCGCGGGCGGGACATCCAGTTCGACTCGGGCAGCGCATCGTCCAACGCGATCGAGCTGACCAAACGGCACAGCCAGGTCTCCCTCACCAAGCAGGGCGCCGCCACCGGGCATCTCCGCATCAACCTGGCCTGGCGCATGCGCACCTCAGACATCGGCGGCTCCCAGCGCGAGAGCCTGCTGCGCCACCCCTTGCGGGCCCTGAAGCCCCCGGAGGTCATGGGCCACAGCCAGAGCATGGTCAACGTCGACCTCGACCTCGGCTGCCTCTACGAGCTCCAGGACGGCACCAAGGGCGTCGTCCAGCCGCTCGGCGGCTACCTCGGCGACGTGAACGCCCCGCCGTACGTCAAGCTCAGCGGCGACGACCGCTTCGGCTCCGCCTCGGGCGAGACGATCTACGTCAACCTCGACCACCGCGACAACATCAAGCGGCTGCTGGTCTTCGCCTACATCTACGACCAGACCCCCGCCTTCGACCGCACCCACGCGGTCGTCACCCTCTACCCCAGCAACGGCCCCCGCATCGAGATCAGCCTCGACGAACGCCACCCCCAGGCCCGCTCCTGCGCCATCGTCCTCATAGAGAACGTCAAGGGCGAGATGGTGGTCCGCCGCGAGGTGAAGTTCGTCTACGGCTTCCAGGCGGAACTCGACCGCCTCTACGGCTGGGGCCTCCAGTGGGGCAGGGGCTACAAGACGAAGGCGGAGCGGTAGAACGAGAGCCCGAGGGGCTGTGCCGATGTGCGGCTCCGCCGCGTGCGCGCGACTAGTGCCCCGACAGGCAACGTTCGCCCCGTCGCGGCGTCCGGCACGCCCTCTCGCCGCACCGGGCACAGACCCAAGTACATCCAGTACGAGGGCCTGCACCCGGCACACCGAGAGCACGCGCCGGACGCCGCTCCTTGACGGGCAAACGCTGCCTGCCGGGGCACTAGCCACAGGCAAGGGAAGGCCGCGGACGGACAGGACCCCCTGCCCGCAAGGCGCCCCGAGCCCTCTACGGCCTGATGAACTGCGGACCCTGCGGAGGCAGCTGAAACTCCCCAGCCGCACCCACGGGCTGCGGATACCCGTAGGCCGGAGCCGTACCGGCCGTCTGCGGGTACCCGTACGCCGGCTCCGGATACCCGTACCCCGTCTGCGCCGGCACGGCGGTCGTGGGCGCCTCGGGAGGCAGCGGCCGCGAGACCTCGGGCTGCGGCTCCGAGACCACCTCGGGCGCCACCTCGGGCGGCAGCTCCGCCTCGGACTCGTCCACGGAGATCCCGTAGTCCGTGGCCAGTCCCCGAAGCCCGTCCGAGTACCCCTCCCCGAGCGCCCGGAACTTCCACCCGTCACCCCGCCGGTACAGCTCCCCGCAGATCAGCGCGGTCTCCCGCCCGGTCTCCGGTTTGACGTCGAAATACGCCAGCGGTTCACCCTCGGCCACGGACGGGTCGTACAGTGAAATCCGCAGGGAACGTACACGGTCGAACGTCACCCCGTCCGCCGATGCGACCAGCAGAATCCGGCCGACACTGGACTCGACACCGGAGAGATCTGTCTGGATCGTGTCGGTCAGGCCCTCGGCGACCCGCTTCTTGCCGAGCCGCCACACCTGCCCGGAAGGGTGCCGGGGTTGGTTGTAGAAGACGAAGTCCTCGTCGGAGCGCACGCGACCGTCGGGGCCGAGGAGCAGCGCCGAGGCGTCGACGTCGGGCACACCCTGCCCGGTTGTCCAGCGCAGCACGGCTCGCACCGTGGTGGTCTTGAGCGGGACGTTCGACCCCTTCAGCATCGCGTGCGTCATGCGGTCATCCTGCCTTCTCGGTCCTGGTCACGACAATGCGGGGGTGGGCCCGCCGTACGGACGGCTGTGTGCACCCGCGTTACCTGAAATTCATGCCCGGAGGGAACCTGGGACATAGAGCCCTACGTACTATTACCGGCCACTCACATCATCACTTAGGTCAATCCGATACCACGGGGGAGCTTTATGCGTCATTTCGGGCACATCGCCCCGGAGGTGCGGCAGCGCCTCTTCCATCAGGAGCCGTGCGAGTTCACCGCCGGTTCCACCGCCCGGCTGCTGTCCGCGGCCCTGGGTGCCACGCTGTACAGCCCGGCCACCAGGCCGCGGCTCGCCGACGACATCGTCAAGCAGGCGGACCGTGGCGTGGTCTCGATGGTGCTGTGCCTGGAGGACTCGATCAGCGACGCGGACGTGCCGGACGCCGAGGAGAACCTGGTCCGCCAGTTCACCGAGCTCGCCGCCCGCGAGCCGTACGCCGCCGACCCGCCGCTGCTGTTCATCCGGGTGCGCGCGCCCGAGCAGATCCCCGACCTGGTCGACCGCCTCGGCCCGGCCGTACGGCTGCTGTCCGGCTTCGTGATGCCCAAGTTCACCGAGGAACGCGGCATCCCCTTCCTGGAGGCCATCGGCGTCGCCGAGGCCGCCTGCGGCCGGCGCCTGTTCGCGATGCCGGTCCTGGAGTCGCCCGAGCTGCTCTACCGCGAATCGCGCGTGGAGACCCTGGAGGGCATCTCCCGCGCGGTCGACAAGTACCGCGACCGGGTCCTGGCCCTGCGCCTCGGCGTGACCGACTTCTGCTCCTCCTACGGCCTGCGCCGGGCCCCCGACATGACCGCCTACGACGTCCAGATCGTGGCCTCCGTGATCGCCGACGTGGTCAACATGCTCGGCCGCGCCGACGGTACCGGCTTCACCGTGACCGGCCCGGTGTGGGAGTACTTCCGCGTACAGGAACGCATGTTCAAGCCTCAGCTGCGGCGCAGCCCCTTCCTGGAGGGCCAGGCCGAGGAGCTGCGCGAGGCCCTGCTCGAACACTCGATGGACGGACTGCTGCGCGAGATCACCCTCGACCAGGCCAACGGCCTCACCGGCAAGACCTGCATCCACCCCTCCCACGTACTGCCCGTGCACGCGCTGTCCGTCGTCAGCCACGAGGAGTACAGCGACGCCCAGGACATCCTGCGGCCGGAACGGCTCGGTGGGGGTGTACTGCGATCGGCGTACACGAACAAGATGAACGAGGTGAAGCCGCACCGCGCCTGGGCCGAGCGGACCATGCTGCGCGCCGAGGTGTTCGGCGTGGCGCGTGAGGACGTCGGTTTCGTGGAGCTGCTCGCCGCCGGGATTCCCGGCTGAAGACACAGGAACTCATGAACAACGCAGAGAACAACGGAGTCTGGTCCGGCACCTGGGTCGCCGAACGGCTCGGGGTCGAACTCGTGGGCGACGACAGCCTGACGGCACTGCTGGGGCTCGGGCTGCGCCGCAACCCCAAGCGGGCCCACCTGCTGGTCTCCCATGTGCTCGGCAAGCACGTGCCGCAGTCCCCGTCCGTCGTGCACGGCCACGGCTTCGCCCTCGGCCGCCGGGTGCGTGAGCTGCTCGGCGCCGAGGAGGCGGCCCGCGCGGTCGTCCTCGGCTACGCCGAGACCGCCACCGGCCTCGGCCACAGCGTCGCCGACGGCGTCGGCCCCGTGCCCTACCTGCACTCCACCCGCCGCCCCGTCCCCGGCGTGGCCCGCGCGGGCGGCTTCGAGGAGTCCCACTCCCACGCCACCTCCCACCTGCTCCTCCCGGAGGACCCGGCCCTGCTGGTCGGCGACGGCCCGCTGGTCCTGGTCGACGACGAGTTCTCCACCGGCAACACCGTCCTGAACACGATCAGGGACCTGCACGAGCGCTACCCGCGCGGCCGCTACGTGGTCGTCGCCCTGGTCGACATGCGCGCCCCGCAGGACGCGGCCCGCCTGGAGCGCTTCGCCCGCGAGATCGGCGCGCGGGTGGATCTCGTGGCCGCGGCCTCGGGGACGGTCAGGCTCCCGGACGGTGTCCTGGAGAATGGCCAGGCGCTGGTGGCCCGGTACGAGGCCGAGGGCGCGGCGGAGGGCGGCAGTCCGTCGGCTGCGGCGCCGTCGCGGCCGCTCGCGCGGAGAGTCGACCTCGACTGGCCGACCAGCCTCCCCGACGGAGGTCGCCACGGCTTCACCCAGAAGCACCGGGAGCAGCTGGAATCGGCCCTCCCCGCCATGGCCGCCCGCCTCGCAGAGGCCCTGCCCAGCCAGGCGCACCGCGTCCTCGTCCTCGGCAACGAGGAACTGATGTACGCCCCCCTCCGCCTCGCCCACGCGCTGGAACAGCTCCTTCCCTCGGCGGAGATACGGTTCTCCACGAGCACCCGCTCACCCGTCCTCGCCGTCGACGACCCGGGCTACGCCATCCGCACCCGCCTGGTCTTCCCCGCCCACGACGACCCCGCCGACGGCCCCGGCGACCGCTACGCCTACAACGTGGCCGGCGCCGGCTTCGACACCGTCGTCGCCGTGGTCGACTCCACCGGCGACACCCCCCTGCTGCACGCCCCCGACGGCCTGCTGGCCCAGCTCGCGGCCCACACCCCGCAGGTCCTGCTCGCGGTCGTACCGTCCTACGTCCCCGAGCCCCTGGTCGTACCCGAAAGGCCCTTCATGCTGCCCGAGCCCCTCCGCGGCCCCGCCTTCTCCTCCTACGCGCCCGACGAGGTCGGCTGGCTGCTCCAGGACCTCTCGGACGTCACCCTGGAGGCGCCGACCGAGGAGCGCGAGGAGGCCATCCAGAGCGGCGGCGCCCACTACGCCGAGTCCCTGCCGGTGGAGTACCAGCCCACCGCGCAGTACCAGGAGCTGTTCCAGAGCGCGCTGGAGGAGTCCGCGGCCCGGCTCGCCCAGGCCGTCGGCGCGGTCACCGAGCTCGTGCTCGCCGAACGCTCACCGCGCCCCGTACTGGTCTCCCTGGCCCGCGCGGGCACCCCGGTCGGCGTGCTGATGCGCCGCTGGGCCCGCCACCGGCACGGCCTCGACCTGCCGCACTACGCCGTGTCGATCGTGCGCGGCCGCGGCATCGACGCCAACGCCCTGCGCTACCTCGCGGCCCAACACGACCCCGCCGACGTCGTGTTCGTCGACGGCTGGACCGGCAAGGGCGCCATCAGCCGCGAACTGGCCGCCGCCATCGAGGAGTTCGAGGCCACCGGCGGCCCGGCCGGCTTCGACCCGGAGATCGCCGTCCTCGCCGACCCCGGCTCCTGCGTGCGCACCTACGGCACCCGCGAGGACTTCCTCATCCCCTCCGCCTGCCTCAACTCCACGGTCTCCGGCCTCATATCGCGTACGGTACTCAGGTCCGACCTGGTCGGCCCGGACGACTACCACGGCGCGAAGTTCTACCGCGAACTCGCCGGCGCGGATGTCTCGGTGCCCTTCCTGAAAGCGGTGTCCGCATGCTTCGACGAGGTCGAGGACGCGGTGGACGCCACCGTGAAGGAACTGCAGTCCGGCGACCGCGAGCCGACCTGGGAGGGCTGGGCCGCGGTCGAGCGCATCAGCGAGGAGTACGGCATCCACGACGTCAACCTCGTCAAGCCCGGCGTGGGCGAGACCACCCGAGTGCTGCTGCGCCGGGTGCCCTGGAAGATCCTGGCCCGGGTGGGGGCCGGCGCCGACCTCGACCACGTACGGCTGCTCGCCGAGCAGCGCGGCGTGCCCGTCGAGGAGGTCGCCGAACTGCCCTACACCTGCGTCGGGCTGATTCATCCCAAGTACACGCGAGGCGCGACGGGCGCCGACGGAAAGGCGGTGGCACTCTGATGCCGGTGCTCGTGGCGAGCGACCTGGACCGGACGCTGATCTACTCCTCGGCGGCCCTTGCCCTGACCATGCCGGACGCGCGGGCACCACGCCTGCTCTGCGTCGAGGTGCACGAGAGCAGGCCGCTGTCGTACCTGACCGAGACCGCGGCGGGCCTGCTGACGGAACTGGGCGACGCGGCGGTGTTCGTGCCGACGACGACCCGGACCCGCAAGCAGTACCAGCGCATCAACCTGCCCGGCCCCGTGCCGAAGTACGCGATCTGCGCGAACGGCGGGCACATCCTCGTCGACGGCGTCTCCGACCCCGACTGGCAGGCGTCCGTCACGGCCCGCCTCGCCGACGAGTGCGCGCCCCTTGAGGAGATCCGCGCCCACCTGGAGGTCTCCGCCGACCCGGCCTGGGTCCGCAAGCATCGCATCGCCGAGGACCTGTTCGCCTACCTCGTCGTCGAACGCGAGCTGCTCCCCGAGGAGTGGGTGAAGGAACTCGCCGTCTGGGCCGAGAACCGCGGCTGGACGGTGTCGCTGCAGGGCCGCAAGATCTACGCCGTCCCGAAGCCGCTGACCAAGAGCGCGGCGGTGCGCGAGGTGGCCCGCCGGGCGGGTGCCGACCTCACGCTGACGGCCGGCGACTCCCTCCTCGACGCGGACCTGCTCCTCGTGGCCGACCAGGGCTGGCGTCCCGGCCACGGCGAACTCGCCGACGTGGACTGGACGGCCCCGATGATCACCGCCCTGCCGGAGCGGGGGGTGCTGGCGGGGGAGCGGATCCTGCGCGAGTTCCTGAAGGTGGTACGAGGCGCGGACTGAGCCGGGCCGGGTGGGGAGCGGCGTGGGTCAACGGGTGTTGGCCCACGCGCGTTGACCCGGTCGGGCAGCCGTGAGCGTGGGCCAACCGCTGTTGGCCCACGCTCGTATGCCCACGTCCGTTGACTCCGTCTCAGCCGCCTCAGCCGCAGCAGCCTCCGCCGCAGCAGCCGCCCCCGCCACCACCGCCTCGCGGTGCCGCGGCGGGCGCGCTCGCGGAGCCGCCGACCGCGACCGCCGACAGGAGCTTGACCGTGTCGTCGTGGCCCGAGGGGCACGCGGCCGGTGCGGAGGACTCCGCCATGGGACGACTCAGTTCGAACGTGTCGCCGCAGGTGCGGCACCGGTACTCGTAGCGAGGCATGCGGACAGGTTAACCGGCGTCCTTCGGCGGCAGGGCGGTCTGCGTGGGTTGTGCGGGCTGCGGAGAGTCGGTCTGACCCGGATGACGCGCCTTCCAGTACGGATTGTCGTGCGGCAGGGCCGAGCCGACCCTTCCGTACATGCCGAAGAACATCAGCACCACGCCGACGACGAAGCTGAACATCACGTTCTGGATCTCGAAGGCGAGGAAGTTGTAGTCCGTCTCCAGCAGGGCCATGTTCAGGAAGCCGCTGAAGATGAACAGCACGCCCAGCACCATGTTCAGCGTGGACGCGAAGTTCCCGCCGATCACCATGCCGACGAACAGCAGCGCGCCGACGCAGATGGAGAGCACGCTCAGCGCGCCGTTGGTGTTGAGACCGACGACCGAGTCGCCGCCGGTGTCGAAGAAGCCGATGTTGTTCGTGAGTCCGAGGATGCCGAAGGCGAGGAGCGCCAGCCCCATCAGCCCGGCCCCGAACCGGTAGACCTTGCTCAGCCGGTGATCGACGGGGAGGTGTTCGTCCAACCTGATCCGGCGGCGCGATCCGGAGCGGAGCGCGTGTGTGGCCATGTCCGCCTCCCTTGGGTGCGGTGCTAGCGGAGGCCGTACGTGTTCCCAATATCGCCCGCCCCACCCCGTGGTGCAAACGGCGGACCCTCAGTGACCGCCGCCGCGCTCCTCGCGGATCTGCGACACGACCTGCGCCACGCCGTGCCGGACCGCCTCGGTCTCGGTCAGGAAGTGCCAGTAGTCGGGGTGGCGCCCCTCCAGTGTGCCGATGGCCCGCTCCAGTCGCGCCACCGACTCGTCCAGCGGGCGCGCGTGCCGGGGGTCGGGGGTGTTGCGGCCGGCCATGGCCAGCCGCTGCGCGTCCCGGATCGCGAACCGGGTCCGCTCGATCTCCTGCTGGGGGTCCTTCTGCACGGCGTTCAGCCGGGTGAGCCGGTCGCCGGCCGCCGAGACGGCCTCGTCGGTGCCGTTCAGCAGGGCCCGCACGGTCGTCAGCAGGGCCGTCGCGTCCGCCCACCGCTGCTCCTCGCGAGCGGAGCGCGCCTCGGCCAGCTTCCGCTCGGCCTGCCGTACGTGTTCCTCGGCCTGGTCGGGAACGTGCTGGAGGTCCTGCCAGCACGCGGCGGTGAACCGCCGCCGCAGCTCGCTGAGCATGGGTTCGACCTGCCCGGCCCGGGTGGTGAGGGCCTGGGCGCGGGTGCGCAGGGACACCAGCCGGTGGTCGATCTCGGCGGCCCGCTCCGGCAGCCGTTCGGCCTCGGCGCGGATCGCCTCGGCCTCCCGGGACACCCGCTCGGCCCGCTCCAGGGTCTGGGGCACTCCGTGCTGCCCGGCGCCCTGGTTGAGCCGGGTCAGTTCCGGGGCGAGCGCGGCGAGGCCGGCGGCGAGGTCGTCGGCGCGCAGGCCCGAGCCGCGCACGGCGTCGAGCGCGTTGGACGCGGCCAGGAGTGCCTGCCGGGCCCGCTCCACGGCGGGTGCGAGCCGGGCGAGCTGGGTCTCGGCCTTGCCGAGCAGTGAGCCGAGGCTCTGCCCGAACCGGTCGAGGTCCTGCTTGACCCGGCCCAGCTCGTCCTTGGCGGTGGTCAGCTCGGTGCGGGCGCGGGCCGCGGCGGAGGCCTCCAGGTCGTCACGGTCCAGGTCGTGCGCGTCGACGGCCTGGATGTAGCGGTGGCTGGCCTCGTCGATCCGGCGGCCCAGGTCCGCGAAGTCGGCGGCGGCGCGCCGGGCGGCGGGGGAGTCGTCGACGGCCGCGATCGTCTCGATCGAGATGCGCAGATCCCGCTGGGCGGTGTCGAGTTCGTAGAACGCGGCCGCCGCGTCGTCCTTGGCGGCCTGCGCCTCCGCGCGCTGGCTGTCGGCCCGGCCGCCGAACCAGCGCCGGGTGCCGCCCCCGGCGAACGCCGCGGGCAGCGCGAGGGCGACCGCCAGCGGCAGTACGGCCAGAGTGAGCGTGTCGCGCAGCGCCCGCCGGACCGGTGAGCCCGAGGTGCGCCGGGGCGCGGGGCGGTGGGCGCGCCGCGTCGACGGCGAATACGGCTGCGGTGGTTTCGCCGTCACATCCCTCTCCCGTGCTGTCGCGCCCTGCCGTTGTCATTCTCCCACCGGTTAAGGACGAACACACGGGCCCGTCAGTTCGCGGTGCGGACCATGAATTCGGTTACGGGCAGTGGGCCGGGACGCCACCGCGACGCGGGCGGCGGGCCGGGACGCCACCGCGACGCGGGCGGCGGGGGGCGTGACGCGGACCGGGACCGGGCGGCGGGCGTGACGCGGACCGGGTCGTCAGTTCAAGGTGCTGACGCGGATCCTTCCGTCGCCCGTGCGCGCGGACAGGACGTGCTTGCTGGACTCGTCCCGGGGGACATCCACGTCTATCGATCCGTCGCCGGTCCTCGTCGTCACCCGGTACGTCGCCCGGGGCACTTCGACGTGCACGGAGCCGTCGCCGGTACGGGTGTCCACCAGGTCCGGCACGGCACCCAGTTCGAGGTGGATGGAGCCGTCGCCGGTCTCTGCCTTGATCCGCCGGGCGTCCACGTCGGCGCGGATGGAGCCGTCCCCGGTGCTCAGGTCCAGCGGCCCGGTGCTGTCGCTGACGCGCACGGAGCCGTCGCCGGTGTGGACGCTGAGAGCCGCGCGGAAGCCGCTGGCCTCGACGCTGCCGTCCTCGTTCTGGATCCTCACCGCGATGCCACGCGGCACCTCGATGCGGTGCCTGGCCGCGCAATCGGCCATGAAGCCGGAGCAGTTCACGCGGAGCTTCAGCCGGTCGCCGGTCATGGACCAGCTGACGTCCGGGCCGTCGCCGATCACCACCTTGCCCGTGAACCACTGGGTGACCTCGACACGGTCGTCCGGCCCGCCGTCCACGGCGACGACATCCAGTGCCGAATCCTCGGCATCGACGGTCAGGGTGCGTCCCTGAAGCGCGAAGGAGCGGTGCTCGGGCTTCTTGTCGTCCTCGGGGGATGCGCACCCCGCGAGTCCGGCGACGGCGAGTGCGACGACACCGGCCATGACGGCCGTGCGAGGCGTGAGGACGGAGCTGCCCATGACGATTCCCCCTGGTCTTCCCGGAAGACGACTGCGCCGGACCCGGCGGCCCGTGCGACACCCCCGACCGTACGGGCCGGGCGGAGGCCGGAGGATCCGGGCTGCTCCCGGATCCGTGGTGGGGTTTTCCCCCGCACCCTCTCGGGGGCGCTCAGGGGCGCGCGATAAGGGTTTGCGGGGCACTCCCCCCGGCCATGTAGGCTGTCGACTCGTCCTCGGGTGCGTAGCTCAGGGGTAGAGCGCCTGCCTTACAAGCAGGATGTCGGCGGTTCGAAACCGTCCGCGCCCACACAGGCCAGAGGCCCCCCGCATGATCCGCGGGGGGCCTCTGTAGATCGTTTAGGGGATATTCGGGAGATCAACTCCCGAGAGTCGTCACGCCACGCTTCGCAGCGTCACACGGCGTCCACGCCGCCAGCGAGCCGTCAGAGCCTCCAGCCGGTGCCTGCGCATCTCGGGCGTGATGTGCTCGTACGTCCCCTCGATGTCCTTCGGAACCCACCCCAGCGAGGCGAACCGAAGGGCCCGGTCGACCCTGTCCTCCTTCATCCACGTGTCCGCGGTGTGCCGCGCCCCACGCATCGTGAACCCGGGCAGGATCGGCTCCCAGCCCTCCCGGCCGGCATACCCGCGCTTCCGCGGAATCGCCTCCCGCCCATCAGCCACTGGCCGCAGGTCGCGGGAGAAGTTGCCCCGCAGCCACCAGGTCCCGGACGGTGTCGTGAACGGGTGGTCATGCGGCCATGTCTCGATGTGGTCGCCGATCATCCGCGCCAGGAACTCGGGCACGTCGACCTCTCGGCTGCTGTACTTGTTCTTCGGCGGCCCCAGGTACACCTTGAGCTGGCTCTTGGGGGCCTTCCGCCGGTTGGCTTTCCATCCCTTCGCGCGGCACATCTCAAGCCGGGCGTCCTCAGCCTTGTGCCAGGCCGCGAGCCCTTCCTCGTCCAACTCGATCGGGTCCTCGTGCAAGGCACCCACCCGGGGATCGACCCGGATCACATGCCGCACGACCGCCTTCCCGTCGATCTTGTCGATCCGCTTCAGCAGGCAGTTGTCCTTGTGGAGACCGGTGAGCTCGCCCCAGCGGAGGCCGAGGTAGCAGTCCGTAAGCACCATGAGTCCCTGTACGCCGCCGAAGCGCTGGTGCAGGCGATGCGCCTCATCAGGCTGCGCCCACACCTCTTCCTGGTCCTCCTCGTCGACGTGGTCTGCGCCGACGAGGATGCGCCGGCCGAAGAGCTTGTTCGTCGGGATGCATCCGGCGTCCTCGGCCCCAGAGAGGATCGTGCTCAGCAGGCTGCGGGCCTGCGCCACGGTGTTGGGGTCGTGAGGCCCGAGAGGCTTCGACACCCGCGTCGCCCACGCCTGCACGTTGAAGACGTTGTTCACCTCCATGAGCGGCTTGTGCTCCCACTCGGGCAGCAGCAGCTTGTCCAGGAGGTAGGCCCGGCTGCTGTGCGTCCGAGGCCGCTTGCGGACCGACGTCTTCCAGATGTCCACCCACTTGCCGAACGGCATGCGGAGCTTCGTCGGGTCGATCCAGGTCCCCGCCCGGATCGCGGCCTCCTGCTCGGCACCCCACTCTTCGGCCGTCTTCTTTGTGGGGAACCCGGACTCGGTCAGCCACGGCGGCTGGTGTCCTGGGGGTGCCTTGTACTTGCATCGCCAGGTGAACTGGGCCGTCTTCTTCCCGTTCCTGACTTTGTAGACCTTCTCGGCATACGCCACGTGTGATCCCCTGCCTGGAGTTCCGGCTGGGGTCAGACGGCCCGGAGGCGCGCTATGTACCGCGCAGGCCTGCGCTCCCAGTCCGGTGAACGCTCGGATTGGTGGCGGGTGATCGCGTCGGCGGACCGCTGCTTGATCAGGCCCTCGCGGACGATGTACCTGATGTGGGTCGGCTGGTCGTCGACGACGATCGCGCACCCGCGCTCCATGTCCGGGTCCGTCTCCATCCAGATGGGGATGCGGGGCCCTCGCGGTGCGTCTGGTGTACGCGGCTTCCACCGCAGTGCTTGCTGTGTGAAGACGCTGGCGAATGCCTCAGCGCCCTCGGCCGTGATGTCGTCCGAGTAGAAGTAGAAGGTGCACCCCCACTCGTGATCTTCGATGTAGGGCGCGAACCACTGATCAGCCGGTACGCGCTCCACTTCGATGCGCAGGTCCTGCATGGAAGGCTCCGTTCCGCCGAGCGGTGCCCCCCTCTCGGTGACGGTCTGTGCATGCAACCACACGCAGTGCCTCAATATCAATGGCCTGCAAAAACATACCTATGACTCTGCAACCTCGTTGGGCTCACTGGCGATCCCTTGGAGGTGTCGTCGCGCTCGGCGGTACTTCGCGGCGATGCGTTCCACTTCCTCCGGCGTGGCGTCCTTCTTGCCCTGGAGGACGACGATGATCTGTCCATCCGCTTCGTCCGGCCCGAGGTTGAACACCTGGGAATCGAGCACCTTGCCTGACCTCAGCTCGTACTCGACGGCGGGCGGAAGGTTGAGCTCAGGTACGGCATGCAGGTGCGGCTGGGGCTCGTCAGTCGCCGAGATCGGGTCCCCGCCGGCGGTCACCCGGCCCACGGAGTCGTCGGTCCAGCCGAGCAGGCGCGCGTAGGCCCGCACGGTCGTGGGCGTCACTTGGGAGACCTTCGCGCTCTCCATCTTCTGGACGGTACTGCGCCCCACGCCCAGTGTTTCTGCTGCGTCCTCCTGCGAGAGACGGGGTCGTCTCCGCAGGCGAGCCACCTTCAGTTGCTCACCTAGCCGTGCGAAGTCCTGATCCATGCCTCCCATGATGCCCCACAGGGTTGCATGCAGACAGAGCAGATTCAGCGTATTGACCTGCGCACTTTAGGCGCGTTGTCCCATCGCGGTTGCATCACGCGCCCCCTGAGTGCGCCTTCCTCACGCTCTAGATGCTTGGAATCCAAGCATCTAGAGCGTGAGAGTGCTTGCATCGGTAGTCAGAGTGCGCTTAGATCGAATGCGTGAGACCCCATGGACAAGCAATTCGCGCCTTCCGCATCGCTCGGAATCTGAGCATTCGCCAGGTGGAGGAGCTGACCGGCCTCAATAGAGGCTGGCTCTCCCGGCTGGAGCGTGGCCAGATCCGGACGACGGCGGAGGCCCGGGTCCAGAAGGTCGCCACGGTGCTCGACACCCCCCTTGACCTGCTGATTTTCGAGGAGACGCCGTGACCGGGAGAAAGGCCACGCGCAGGCACCACACGAAGTTGAAGCGCCTACTGGCCGCCAGCGCTGCACAGCGCCAGGCCGCGGCCAGCGAAGGCGCTGAGTTCCGCCGGTGGTCGCCGGAGGAGGTTGTCGCCAAGCAGCTGCTGCCTTACCGCAGCGCGCGAGTGCTCAAGCAGCGCTGCTATGAGCGCAAGATCCACCACCACAACGACGGCGGCCGGATCACCTTCACCTTCGACGACCTCCGCCGTGAGGCCGAGCGCACGGCCGTCGAGCCGTTCGCGAAGCCGGCCTGACGCGACGAGGGCCACCCCGGATGCGACCCGGAGCGGCCCTCAGCACAAACCGAAAACCCCTACTGCAAAGGAGATCTGGCTGTGTCTTCCCAGGCTAACGCCAAGATCAGTCCCTTGGGAGGCCCCACCACCGCCTCCCTGGTGGCCAAGGCGAGCGCGGGCGACCGCGACGCCTTCGCCGCTCTGTACAACGAGCACCGACCCGCTGTGTACCTCTACCTGCGCCGCCGAGGCTGCACCGCCGAGACCGCTGAGGACCTCACCCAGGACACCTTCGTCCGGGCCCTGCGCCGGATCGGCACCTTCAGCGAGGGCATCGGCGGAGGCTTCCCGGCCTGGCTGATGACCATCGCGCGGAACTTGAGCATCGACAACGGCCGACGTTCCTCCACCACCAGGGAGATGCCGGTCGGAGACTTCTTCGAGCTCACCCCACCGTCCATCGAGAGCGCCGAGGCCGAGGCGTTGCGAGCGTTGGCCAGTGCGGACGCGGCCGCCCAGATCAGCGCTGCGCTCAGCACCCTCACGCCCCACCAGCGGGAGTGCCTCCAGCTGCGCTACCTGGAGCACCTGACGTACCCGGAGGTCGCATCCCGCATGGGGCGGCACCCCGGAGCCGTCAAGACCCTGGCGTTCCGTGCACTGGCCGGCATGCGCCAGTCCCTCGTCGCGCAGGGGGTCGCAGCGTGAACAACAACAGCACTCCCCCAGAGCGGCTTTCCGCCACACTGCTGCGCCGGACGCCTGACGGCGGATGGAGCCGCGAGCACCCGCAGACCGAGCTGACCGAGCTGGAGCAGCAGGCGCTCGCCTGGGATGCGTCGTGCGAGCGCGCGCGCCAGGCCGCAGCCAGCATCGAGCGAGCCATCGGTGAGCACGCTGATCTCCAGAACATCCAGATCGACGGTGACCGGATCCTCGTGTCGCTGCACATCACGGATCAGTCGCGCTGGGCCGAGTGGCGCCGGTACTTCGGGATCCGGCACGACCAGGAACGTCCGCTGCCCTACATGGTGGGCGGGCAGGGCTTCCGAGACGGCGTCCGCGTGTCGGTTCTGGCCTACCACCTGCCGCAGGCCCGCGCGCTCGCGCAGGAGGTGGCGCGCGAGCCGTTCGAGTTCGAGGGAATCGTGTACGACCTCGCCCGCCCGCAGCAGGACGCGAAGGGGGATGTCTGGTTCTACCAGGGTGAGCGGACGGCGGACGGGATGCCGCTGCTGTCGCTGGACGGGCGGCCGGAGCGCTGCACGCTGGCGAACATCGCGCGTCTGTCGGGTCCGCTGACGCCCGTCACTGGCACCCCGTCACCCCAGACCACGCCCGTCATGACGGGCGGTACGTCGATCACGGACCTGCGGGCCGCCGTGCGCGAGCTCGGTGCCCTTCCAGTCCCGGTCGGCAGCGACAGGCTGACGCGCACCTTCACCCCCACCCAGGCCCTGCGGGAGGGCGGCGATGCGTAGGACCTACGTCCCGAAGACCTTCACGCCGACACACCAGCGTCTGATCGACATGGCAGAGCAGATCTGCCGCGAGTACGCCTCTCAGGGCTTCGACCTGACCCTGCGACAGCTCTACTACCAGTTCGTCGCCCGCGACGTGATCGCGAACAAGCAGACCGAGTACAAGCGGCTCGGCGGCATCATCAACGACGCGCGCCTGGCGGGGGAACTCGACTGGGACTACATCGTCGACCGCACCCGCAACCTCCGAGGCCTCTCGCACTGGGAGACCCCGCACGAGGTCATCAGGTCCGCAGCCTCCGGCTACAGGACCGAGCGTTGGGCGGACCAGCCGCACCGGATCGAGGTCTGGATCGAGAAGGACGCCCTCGTCGGCGTCATCGCCAACGTCTGCCAGCGATACGACGTCGACTTTTTCTCCTGCCGCGGCTACACCTCACAGTCCGAGCTGTGGGGGGCCGCGCAGCGGATGCGGCGCTACCAGAGTGCAGGACAGAAGCCCGTGATCATCCACCTCGGTGACCACGACCCGTCCGGGGTGGACATGACCCGGGACATCGAGGAGCGCATGCGCCTTTTCGAGGCAGACGTCACGGTCCGGCGGATCGCGCTGAACATGGACCAGGTCCGCGAGCACAACCCGCCGCCCAACCCGGCCAAGCTCACGGACAGTCGGGCGTCGGGATACATCCGCGAGCACGGCTACAGCAGCTGGGAGCTCGACGCGCTCAACCCGACCATGCTCGACGAGCTGATCGAGGCGGAGATCTGGGCCCTGCGCGACGTCGACCTGTGGGACGCGGCGACGACCGCCATGGACCAGGAGCGCTCCCTTCTACGGGCTGTCGCCACCCGTTGGTCGGAGGTCGCTGCGTTCGTTGGCGGTGAGGACCAGTGACCGCGTACAGCACGGCATACGAGGCCCTCACCAGCGGCCGGCCCCTTCGCCCCGGCGAGGCCTCGCAGCTGCTCGCCGCCCTCCGCGAGGAGTTCGGCACCGAGCTGGCGGACGCCGTCGAGAAGCAGCTCGACGGCCAGTACCGGCGCACCGAGGCCGACACGAACGGCACCTTCCGGAAGAAGCGCGTGACGTACGGCGCCTCGATGCGAATCGTGGCCGCCTTCCGGCACCTTGCCGCCGCCCCCTACCGGCCCATCATCCCGAACCCGCGCGACAACCGGAGCACGTCATGACCACTTTCACCTTCGCCCCGGCGACCCGCGAGACCGCCAAGGCGCGAATCGCCCTCCAGGGCCCTGGCGGCTCCGGCAAGACCAAGACCGCTCTCCGCATGGCCGAGGCCCTCGCCAAGGGCGGACAGATCGGCGTCGTTGACACAGAGCGCGGCTCCGCCCTCAAGTACGCGCCGGTTCCCGGGCGTCCGGACATCGAGGCGCACACCTTCGCTCACCTGCCCATGGCGTTCTGCTCGCCGGAGAACCTGATTGCCGCGGTCGACGCCGCCATCGAGGCGCGGATCGCCGTCCTCATCATCGACAGCTGGTCTCACTTCTGGGCAGGCAAGGGCGGCCTCCTCGCCCGCGTCGAGGAGGAGGGGAAGAAGATCAGCGGCGGGAAGTTCTCCGCCTGGGACCCGGTCAACCGTATGGAGCAGGACATGCTGGACGCCCTGCTCGGCTTCCCTGGCCACGTCATCGTCACCATGCGGACGAAGAACGACTACGAGCTGAGCGGCGGCAAGGTCAAGAAGCTGGGCGTCAAAACGGTCCAGCGCGAGGGCGCCGAGTACGAAGTCGACGTCGTGATCGACATGGTCGAGGGCACGGGCACCGTCACCAAGACCAGGTACACCGCGCTGGACGGGGCGTGTGTCCACCACCCGGGCGAGGACTTCGCCGAGGCGATCCTGGAGCAGCTCGGCCAAGGCGTCGACCCCGTGCAGTCCATCGTGGATGAACTGGTCCGCGAGGGCCTGACGTACGACCGAGCCCTGGAGCTTCACGGCCAGGCCAACAGCCGACGCCTCCTCGGTGCCGATCTCCTGCACCCGAAGACCGGCGAGCCCGCGAAGCTCGGGGACGTCATCAAGGAGTACGGGCAGGCCGTCAAGCCCGTCACGACGGGCGTCACGCCCCCCTCGCCGCAGGCCACCGGACAACTGAGCGGGGGCGAGTACACCGGACCGCCGGCGCATTCGCTGGCCGACGCGGAGGCCTCCGCCCCGGCCGTCCGCCAGGCACCGCCGTCCGCCGAACAGGACCAGGGCTCGGAACCCGTCAGCGCGCCGCAGATGCGCATGATGCACGCCTGCTTCACCAAGGTCGGTCTCGCCCACAAGGACTCCCGCGACCAGCGGCTCCGCGCGACCTCGCTGATCATCGGCCGCCAGATCGGCTCGGCGAACGAGCTGACGAAGGGCGAGGCGCAGGAACTGCTCGACACGCTCACGGCCTTCGGCGAGCGCGGGCAGACCGCGGCGGCCGAGTTCGCCGACATGGTCCAGGGCCTGGAGACCGAAGCCCTCGCATCCGTCTGATTCACCACTGACCGCGGGCCCGCCCCGTCCCCACGCCGGGGCGGTCCCGCACCCCAGAGAGGAGGTGCACCACAGTGGTGAACCCCACCCCAGAGCAGGCCGACGCGGTCGACTCGTACGGCGACGGGCTCGACCTCGCCCTCCAGGCCGGCGCAGGCTGCGGGAAGTCCTCAACGCTGAAGCTGATCGCGGGCAGCGACCGTCGGCGCCGGATGACCTACGTCGCCTACAACTCCAGCATCGCGGCCGACGCCCGCCGCTCCTTCCCGTCCAACGTCATGGCTAAGACCGGCCACGGCCTCGCCTTCGACCCGAAGTACGGCGAGCGGCTCCAGCGTCCTCGGCAGACCGCCCACCAGGCCGCCCAGGCCCTCGACGTCCGCTCGATCCTCGGGATCATCGGCGCGACCCCAACGGTCCGGACCGACCTCGGCCAACCGAAGGCCATGACGTCGAAGGTCATCATGCGGGCGGCGCTCGACACCATCGAGCGGTACTGCCACAGCGCCGATCACGAGATCACCGCCCACCACATCCCGCACTACGACGGCCTCACGAAGAGGAACCCCCGCGGAGAGCTGGAGAAGCTCGTGCTGCCGGTCGCGCGCGCGGCCTGGGAGGACCTCAAGGAGGACGACAGCGTCCTCAACCTGAACCACGACCACTACCTCAAAATGTGGGCCCTCTCGAAGCCCACCATCCCCACGGACGTGGTTCTCCTCGACGAGGCACAGGACACCAACGACGTCTTGGCCGCGGTCCTCCTGCACCAGGAGCACGCCCAGCGCATCGCTGTCGGCGACTCCGCCCAGCAGATCTACAGCTGGCGCGGCGCCAACGACGCCCTGGAGCGCTTCGTCCGTGAACTCGGCTGCCCCGAGCTGACGCTCAGCCAGTCGTTCCGGTTCGGCCCGGCCATCGCGTCCCGCGCCAACGTCTGGCTGCGACTCATCGACGCGCCGCTCCGCCTCACGGGATGGGAGTCTGCCGACTCCTCCGTCGGCCCGCTCGACGCCCCGGACGCGATCCTCTGCCGCTCCAACGCCGGTGCCATGGGCATCGTGCTGGAAGGCCTCGCGGCTGGCCGCAAGGTCGCGCTGGTCGGAGGCGGCTCCGCCATCAAGCAGCTCGCCTGGGCAGCGGAAGCGCTCCAGGGCGGCCGCCCCACGGATCACCCCGAGCTGATGGGTTTCACCTCCTGGGACGACGTCCGTCAGTACGCGGCCGAGGAGGACGGCTCCCTGAAGGTCCTCGTCAAGCTGGTCGACGAGCATGGGCCCGCCAGGATTGTCACGGCCGCGGACGGCCTGGTCTCCGAAGGGCAGGCTGAGCTGATCGTCTCCACCGCGCACAAGTCGAAGGGACGCGAGTGGCCAGCGGTCCGCATCCACGCGGACTTCCGGGCGCCGAAGCCCGACCAGCGCACGGGGCTCGTCATCCTGCCCCGCGAGGAGGCCCGCCTCGCTTACGTCGCGGTGACCCGGGCGCGCGAGCAGCTCGACGACACCGCGCTGGCGTGGGTATCCACCGTGACGGCGGTGAGCGAGTGACCGGCATGCGCCAGTGGATCTCCGTCCCTGGCATGATCCTGCCGACCGTGTGGCTCGCCAGCCCGGACGGCTTGGTCTCCCTCGACCTGATCGCCATCGAGCGGGCGATGAACGGGCAGCGTCACGGATGGACTCTGGCGTCGGAAGAAGCCTGGTACGCGGCCCGCGTGATGCTCGACGCCAAGGTGCCGTACTCGAAGATCGTCAGCCGGGTCGGCCTGAGCGTATCGACGCTGAGGGAATGGTTCCCCGGTGAGATCGCTCCCGCGAGCCCTCACCTCGCCCGCCCGGGGAACCGCAAGTGCGGGCACCGCCGCGGGACAAGGCGCGGCTACCGCTGGCACGCCGCACGGATGGAACCGCCCTGCGACTTCTGCATGGCCGGCATGCGGGCGGCAGACCGCCACTACCGACAACACGGCACGTACATCGGCGCCCCGCAGATCACCAGGGTGCCCCGATGACGGGCGTCAGCGACCCCCGTCATGTAGCCGCTACCAGCCGCAATTCGTTTGATCAAGAACGACCGTACGGAGGTCCCGTCATGGATCGAGAGTGGGAACTGATGGCCGCTTGCCGGCCCCTGGACCCCGACGTCTTCTTCTCGCCGCGGACGCTCGGCCTGGCCCGGCAGACCTGCCGGGACTGCCCGGTGCGGCCTGAGTGCCTGGAGTCGGCCCTCACCCGGGAGGCCGATGTCGCCAAGACCTTCCGGACCGGCATCGTCGCAGGCCTCACCGGTGCCCAGCGTTGGGAGATCGACAAGCAGCGGAAGGCTCCGGTCGCGGCCGCAGCCGACGAGCCCCCGAAGGCGAAGCCGAAGCCGACGGGGCGCCCGCGCGGGACCGGGCTCGCCCGCTGTGGCACCCGCGCCGCGTACCAGCGGCACTTGCGGAACGGAGAGTCCGTCGATGAGGCGTGCCGGGCCGCCAACGCCCGCGGCGCCGGGCAGTACCGCCACACCGGCTCCACCCAGATCGCGGCCGGCCGATGAGCACCGGTGGCCCTGCGGATGAGTCCGGCCGCGGGGCCACCGGCCACCACCCCACCCACCGAATGAGGAGCGAGTGAGCACCGAGGCCGTGACCTGGGCGATGGACGACGCCCCGATGCTGCGGACCGACAAGGGTCGGCCGGACAGCACGGCGCGGCACGTCCTCCAGGTCCTGGCCGAGCACGCCCGCTCCGACGGTTCCAACAGCCATCCCTCGGTACTGCGGATCCAGTACCGGACGGGTTTCGACGAGCGGACCGTCCAGCGCGCACTGCGTCGCCTGGAGGCCGGCGGCCTGATCCGGCAGCACGGCACCGTGCAGGGGCGCAAGAGGTGGCGGCTCCAGATGCAGCTCCAGCGGCCGGAGTTCGACTGGGCGGAGCTGGAGGCCGAGGCCGAGGACGCGAAGAAGCAGGCTGCGGAGCGTCAGCGCAGGGCCCGGGCGAAGCGCGTCACGTCGTCTGAGGACGTGACGGTCACGCATGGAGAGTCCGTGACTGTCACGCACTCAGACGACGTGACAGAGGGGGATGTCACGCACCCAGAGTCCGCGAGTCACGCACTCTCGATGCGTGACGTCACACACTCAGAGTCCGAACGTCACGCACTCAGTGCCCCCCTAACCGTCATTAACCACCAGGGGAACCATCAGGAACCGTTCGCGGGCCAGGCAGACGCTTCCGGTCCCGCCGCCACACCCACCCCCGGTGACACAGAAGACGCGCAAGACGAGGTTCTCGCGGGAGAGCCTGCCGACGACGTTCCGGCCGAGGCTCCGGAAGCATCCGTCACCGCCCAGACGATCGTCAGCGAGTGGCTGGACAGATGCTCCGAGCGCCCTCCGTCCCGCGTTGTCGGCCAGCTCTCCAGAGAGATCCGGGTCCTCCTCGATGAGGACCGGATCCACCCCGACCACATCCGTCGCGGCATCGCGCACTGGATGCGCAAGGGCCTTCACCCGTCGACGCTCCCCAGCGTCGTGAACGAGGTCATGAATGCCGCCGCGGCCCCGACTGGCGCCCGCCCGGGCCCCCAGGCCGCGAACTCCCTCTACGACCAAGCGACCGGCACGACCGTCTTCGACCGCGCCCGTGCCCGCATCGCCGCCCGCACCGCCGCTCAGGAAGGACAAGGCCAGTGACCCAGGACGAAGCAGTCCTGCTGCTTGAGTACGTCGCCGCGGCCTGCCCCGCGCAACGCATCGGTGAGTTCACCCCCGACGTCTGGGGCGAACTGTTCGCCCCGTACAGCCTCGACGAGGCCCGGGCCGCCGTCATCGTCGTCGCCAGCCAGCAGCCCTTCGTAGCTCCCGCCGACGTGATCACCGAGATCAAGGCCCGCCGCTCCGAGCGCATCGAGCTGGCGAACATCGTGTACGACGGCGATCCCCTGGAGACTGGCGCCGAGTCCGCCGCGAACATCCGGGAGATCATCCGCGCCGCTGGAGACGGCCTCACAGGCCCCAGCAGCATCGCCGGGTCTCTCGGGACCGCCGAGCGCCTCGCACTGCCCCCAGGCGCCGATCACGACCCGTACGAGGGCCGAGCAGCCGCCGCCCGCGCCGCGATCGGCAGGATGCCTGCCGGACGCGACAGCTCCACGGACCCCCGCTCACGGCCCTGCCGACGGTGCGGCGCCGCCCCCGGCAGCAGCTGCACCACCGCTGGCCGCCGCCGCCAGGACGTCCACCCCGTCCGTCTGGAGGACACCAAGCGGACGGCCGCTGGCCTCCCGCTCCTCGACCACGACCAGGCGGAGGCCCGCATCAAGGCCGCGGCCGCCGCCGCTCTTGCCCTCACCCGCGACGACCAGGAGCAGGAGGCCGTGGCGTCATGACGGCAATCCCTCAGCAGCGCAGGCCGTACCGGTTTGCCGCCATGGCCGTGCAGTGCAGCTGGTGCCGTGCCCGGGTCGGCGAGCTGTGCACCAACCAGCGCGGAAACGTCGACCGCCGCCGGGACGTGCACACCACCCGCCAGGCGGACTGGATCAGGGTCATGTCAACCCGCTGCCCTGAGCGCATCTGCCAAGCCCCCGCCGGCCAGCCCTGCACCCTCACCCCCAACGCCCACCAGGCCCGCATCAGCGCGGCCGCCACCCCGACCACCACCACTCCATGAGACCCATCCCGTGCAGAGACTGCCGCCGCCCCGTGCTGTGGACCACCACCGAGGCCGGGCGACGCCTCGCCGTCGACCCCGACCCGGACCCCGCCGGGAACGCGGCGGTCTGGCGCGACGGGACCGGCGCCGTACGGTCCCGCCGCCCCAGCGAGGACCTCCCGCTGAACGGCTGGGAGCGGCTCTACATGCCGCACGTCGCCACCTGCCCCGCCCGCATCCAGCAACTGGCCCTCCCCGGCGCCCTCCCGGCCGGAGTGACCAGCCTCGACGCCCACCGCAGAAGGAAGCGCCGATGAAGTGCTGCTACTGCCCGCACCAGCTCCGCACGAAGGAGTCAAAGGCCCGCGGCTACGGCCCGATCTGCGGCCAGAAGCTCGGCCTCATCCCCAAGCCGACGCCCCGTCACCGACCCGCGCTGACACCCGTCAAGCCCGTCACGACGGGCCCCGTTCACCCCGACCAGACCGCCATCCCCATCCAGCCCACCCTCCCCACGGAGCCCGAGTGACCGACAACCCGAACACCACATACCGCGTCCTCCGCGAGGTCCTCGCCGAACGCGCCCGCCAGGACGAGAAGTTCGGAGAGCAGAACCACCCCGACGGCACCGGCAACAAGAGCCAGCAGGAGGCCGCCGACGCCGCCCGCCGCTGGTGCCAGAGCGCCTTCGGCTCCGGATACGGCACCTGGTCCGACGTCCTCGCCGAGGAGGTGGCCGAAGCCAATGGCGAGCGCGACCCGGCCAAACTGCGCGCCGAACTCGTCCAGGTCGCCGCCGTAGCCGTCGCCTGGATCGAAGCCATCGACCGCCGCACCAACTCGAAGGAGAACTGAACCTTGTCTCTGCCCACCATGACCGGAGTCGGCCGACTCACCGGCGACCCGGAGCTGCGCTTCACCCAGGCCGGGAAGGCGGTCGCGTCCATCCCGCTCGCCTTCAACTCCCGCCGTCTCAACCAGCAGACCCAGCAATGGGAAGACGGCGACGTCTTCTACATCCGCGCGACCGTCTGGGAGCGCCTCGCCGAGAACGCGACCGAGAGCCTGTCCAAGGGCATGGAGGTCATCGTTACCGGCGAACTCCGCACCGAACGCTGGGAGAAGGACGGCCAGAAGCACGAGCGGCCGGCACTCCTCATCAGGAGTATCGCCCCCAACCTCGCCTTCGCCGTCGCCCAGGTCTCCAAGGACGCCGCCAGCCAGCAGAACGGCAACGGCCAAGGCGGACGCCCCGCACAGAACCAGCAGCGCCCCCAGGGCCAGACCCAGCGCCGCAACGGCCCGCCCCCGCAAGACGACCCCTGGGCCGTCGACGCGGCCAAGGGCTACAGCGACGAACCCCCGTTCTGATGGCCGCCGTCCTCAGCCTCCCCGGAGGCACCCGAGACGCCTCCGAACTCGTTGAAGCGCTCCTCGTCGCCGCCCAAGCCCGCGACACCACCGCACCTCAACTCGCCGCCCGCTGGCGCAAGCTCGCCGACGACATCGGCGACGCACTCGACGCCCTCCCACCACCACGATAGGAAACCGACACGTGACCGACCACCCGTACAGCGACGACGACCTCCGCGCAGCCGCCGCCAAATACACCGGCGAAGGCTGGGACTCACTCGCCATCCGCGACGACATGGACGAGAACGAGCCCTGGAACAGCCTCGACGCTGACCAGCGCAAGACCGCATGGCGCAAGATCGTCGACCTCGCCACCAAGGCCCCCGACCTCTCCCACTGGGCCGTCGCACTCGGCGCCGACGGACTCCAGCCCGACGGACACACCATCCACCTCGGAATCGACCCCGGCAACGGCGACCAGCCCCGCGTCCGCCTCCACTTCGCGTTCGCCCCCAACACGTCTGACGCCGACCGCGACCACTTCGTCCTGACGCTGTCCAAGCGCATCCTCAACAGCCTCTGACCACACCGCATAGGACAGGGACCCCACGCAGGGACCCACCTCCGGCCACCACCCCGGAGACACCATGTCCACGACAGCAAACCACCCCCGCAGGAACCAGGAACCGGAACCGGTTCGCCCCTGGTTCGCGCGCCTGTTCAGCAGGACCCCCCGACGCAGCATCGCCTCCCAACTGCCGTCCGGTTCCGAGATCGCCGCAGCCTTCGAGCGCGGTGTCCGACGGGCCGACGACCTCCGTACCGCCCGTGAGGAAGCCACGCGCTGGAAGGACCACGCCGACTCGTACGAACGGGAGCGTGACGGCGCATACCGCGAGCGGGCGCAGCTCCTCGCCTGGCTCGCCGCCCTGCACCCGTCATCGGCCGTCATTACGCAGTCCCCGGATGTCGACGAGGACGGCTGGCAGCTGCTCTACCTCGTGGCCGGCGGCTGGCAGATGTCCTGGCACATCCACCCCCGCGATGCCGACCTGTTCCGGCACGTACCCGTGGTCGACGTGACCGATCCGCGGGCGCAGTGGGACGGGCACGGCACGCTCCAGAAGTACGAGCGGATGGCCAACCACGTCCGGCTCCTGGCACTCGATCAGCTCGGCGCCGACGGGGCGACGACACCCGTCATGACGCCGCCCGCCACCGTCGACGAGCCGCGGAGTGCCTGAGCCCATCGAGTCTGAGGCATGCGCGCACTGGATCGGCGCCGATCGCCGGCACTGCCGCTCCACCGACCGCGTACGCCTCTACCTCATCGGCCGACGCTGCCCCGACCACACCCCGAACGCCCTCAAGGGCCTGCCCGAGCCTGGGCCCGAAAACCGAGAGGCCACCACGTGACCAACATCGCCTTCGTGGACTGCGAGACCACCCACCTCGACGCCAGCATCGGCGTGGCATGGGAAGTCGCCGTCATCCTCCGCGAGTTCGAGGACGACCAGCACACGGACACCGAGTACTGCTGGCAGATCCGCCCCAGCCTCGCCAACGCCGACCCCGAAGCCCTGGCCGTTGGGCGCTTCGAGGAGCGGTTCGCCGTCCCGCCTGGTACCGAGGCCGCATGGACCGCCGACGAGAGCGGACACGTCGCGCCAATGACCCGTCGCGAGGCCGTCACCGCCATCGTTAACGTCCTGTCCGGCGCCGTTCTCGTCGGCAGCAACCCCGGCTTCGACGACCGCCACCTCCGGCGACTCGTCGGCCGAGGCCGCGCAAAGTGGCACTACCGGCCGTACGACATCGTCCAGCTCGCCGCCACGAAGATCGGCGCCCAGACTGCCGGCCCGCTCCCATGGCGAGCGCACGTGCTCTCCCGGGCGGTCGGCGTGGAACCACCCACGGAGGACGTCGCGCACACCGCGCTCGGAGACGCGCGCTGGGCCCGCGACGTGTACGACGCCGTCATGACGCGGGAGAAGATCCCGCTGTCGTGGGAAGGCCGCGCAGCGCACGCCATCGGCCTGTACACCCAGCCCCTTGAGACCCCGTCACAACCCGTCGTGACGGGCGACGACGTCTTCGTGCCACGCACCGAGCGCTCGTACTGGGTGGACATCGCCGACGCGTTGAACGCCGCCCACGTCGCGGGCATGCCCGTCGGCGTCGACCTCGACGGCACCCTCACCGATCACAACGCCTGGTCGGTCATTTGGGACCACGAGACCGAGCGCTGGACGGTCGCCGGATACGACGCCGACCTGGACGAGGACCAGGACGACGACGAGCCCGAGGAGACCGGCGACGCCGACGGCGACGTCTTCGAGCTGATCTCCGAGATCGCCAGCCGCCTCAGCGACGCCACCGACGAAGGCGAGTTCCACGCCGTGAGCCTGATCGGCGACCTTGCGAACGGGCGCAAGACCATCGCCGAGACCCGCGCCGAGCTCGCCGAGATCACCTTCCGCCACGTCTGACCGCGGGCCGGCCGCCCGCGCAGCAACCGCGGGCGGCCAGGGACCCACCTACAGAGGACCACATGACCACCATCACCCCGAACCCCCACAGCCCCTACGCCACTGCGACTCCCGACCACCGGCACATCATCGACTCGTTCGACCGCCTCCTCGGAGCCCCGAAGCCCGGCGGACTCGTCCCGACCGCCTGCAACGCTCTGGCCGTCGTGCCCGAGGAGCCGCTCCGCAACGCCCTCGTCCGCAAACTCCCCGACGGCGTGTGCCCGGACTGCATCGCCGTCACGCGCGGCGGACAGCCGCCGCATCGGCCGACCTCCCAGTGCAAGGACTGCGGCTCGCCGACGGGGCACGGCGACCTCTGCGCAGTGTGCCGGCAGGAACGGCACGAGGAGTGGTGGCCGACGCGATGCAACGAGCAGGCCGCCGACGAGGCAGGCGAGTGAGCGCCATGACCGACCCGAACACCACCGTCCGTGCCGAGTTCGAGGCCGGCCACCGCGACGCCACCCTGTCCCAGTCCGACACCAAGCTGCTCGCCGAACTCGCCCCACTCACCCGCGTCATCGACACCGTCCTGCACGAGACGCCCGTCCGCCTGGGCGACCCGGCCAGCGTGGGCGACCTCTCCGCCGCACTGACGGTCCGCGTCGCCGCCTGGTGTGGCCGGACCGTCCTGCCCGCGGGCGCGCCGGGCGCGCCTGGGGAACAGCCCACCGCATGGCCCCCCGAGATCCAGGACTGCTACCGCAAGCGCGCGTTGCAGTGGGGCGCCGCCGAGGTGCTCGTCACCGCCGCTCGTGAACGAGGCGAGACCGAACTCGACATCGACGAGATCGCCAAGGCCCTGGGCCTGGACGACGAAGAGGCCGCCCCGGACCCAGAAGCCCCCCCGATCGCCTGCACCGAGCCCACCAGGAGCCACCAGTGACCTACCTCCTCGTCGCCCTCCTCGCCCTGGCCGCCGGCTGGTGCTGGGGGCACGCGACCGCCCGCATCCGCCACGTCTCCATCGGCGCCACCGCCGAGCAGGACCAGGCCGCCCTCGACGACGACGCCCGGAGCGCCCCGTGACCAGACCTGCCCCCTCGCCCGACATCAAGGCCGTCCTCCGCGCCGCCCAGGCGTTGACAGAGCAGGTCCGACGGGTAGCTGACGCCCTGACGAGACCCGTCACGACGGCCGACGACATCGCCCAGGAGCCCGCGTCCTGCCCCGTCTGCGGGCGCGCACACCCGGGCGAGGACTACTGCACTGAGCCCGCGCCCCCATCCCTGGCGGAGCAAGTCGCCGAAGCGATCGAGTACACCCTCCTGCCCGACATCGCCAACCGTGGTGTCCGGCAGGCGACCGCGCGCCGAGCAGCGAACAACGTGATGGACGTAGTCCTGCCCACCACCCGCGTGACCGCCGCCCTCCACCGGTCCGCCGAGGAGGACCTGGCCCGGGTCATCGCTGTGTACGAGCGCTGGAAGCAGGCCGGGCCGCCGCCGATCGGCACATCCCTGTCGTGTTGGTGGGATGAACGGCTCGCCGAGCTGCATATCGCGGTACACCCGCCGGCCGACGAGTCCGACACCCCGTGACGTGCGTCACCGGCCGTCAGCCTGCCTGATCGCCCCCCTGAGCACGCGGAAGGGGCGCGCTTCCCGTCTGGCCAGACCAGCGCGCCCCCAGGCAGTGATCACCGTACCTCTAACGTCCCAGGAGTCGCGATGGCCACCGCCGACCACCTCCACACCGTCATCAACCACTGGGCGGACCTCCAGACCGCCCTCGCCACCAACCAGGCCGACACCTGGCCCCCCGTCATGGGCATCGCCCGACTCCACGACCACCTCAAGGCCACCGACTACGCCGTCGAACTCCGTGCTCTGGAGCGCAGCCCCGACCAGATCGGCGCCACCGCTGCACCCCTCCGCATCGCAGTCCTCGACGTCATGACGGCCGTCGACCGGCAGCTCGTCGACGTCGCCGACAGCATCGCCAGCGCCATCCAGCGGATGCCCACCACCCGGGTCCCGATCCGGGTGGCCGGCCCCGGAGACGATGTCGCCCTCCAGCTGCGGACGCTGATCCTGCGGGACGAGGCCGACGATCGCCGCTGGTCCTTCACTGACCCGCGCCGACGCACCGGACCGTACGCCGCGGCCTGGCTCCTCGCCCGTCATGACGGGGCGCCCGGGCCTTTCGCCAAGCTCACCCCGGTCCAGCACGACCAGATCGCGGCCGCCGCCCAGTGGGCCGCCGGACAGATCGCCCAGGCCCTGGAGATGACCAGGCGCACCCAAGCCCTGGAGCGGCCGTGCCCGCACTGCCGCGGCCAGCTGCACATCGAGGGCGGGGACGGCCGAGACCCCGCCGTCTGGTGTGGCGGCTGCGGCCGCACCTGGATGGGCGGCAGCGTGGTCGCACTGCGGGAGTGAGCTGTCCCAGTAGAGGGATGCCAGGCCGCAGCACGAGCATTTCGGCCAGTGCACGGGACTGGCCGACCGGTAACTTGCCTCAAAGCGAGTCCCCTATAGACTGGACAAAAATAACCCTCACAATCCATGCAGAGCCTTCTGAACTGCATACTTACAGATGTATCAAGGGGACAGTAGTGCGGTCATACGAAGGGTCACACCCGTGGATCAACTTCCTCCTGAACCTGGAGAGTCTTGATCACAAGTGCTGGATGCTCGTCGGCGAGGCCGTCTCCAAGCTGGACCACATCGCTGGCGTCCCGCTCCAGCCGTCAGTCGCTGCCGAGCTGAATCGGGTCTTTCTGACGAAAGGCGCCCACGCGACCACCCAGATCGAGGGCAACACCCTGTCCGAAGAGCAGGTCCGGCAGCGCGTTGACCACGAACTGACCCTTCCGCCCTCACAGGAATACCTAGGGCAGGAGATCGACAACGTCATCACGGGCTACAACCTGATCATTGGCGACGTCTTGGAGAAGCGTTCCCTCCAACTGACCGTTGAGCGCGTCCGGAAGTTCAACGAGATCGTCCTCGAAGACCTCCCCGACACAGACGCGAAGGCTGGCCAGATACGGACAACCAGCGTGGTCGTCGGTGCCCACTACCGTGGCGCCCCTGCGGAAGACTGCGCGTACCTGTTGGACCGTCTCTGCGGATGGCTCGAAGGATTGCGCAACAAGACGTTGGGGACCGTATACGAGAAGCCCGTCGCCGTCCTGTCCGCGATCTTGGCTCACCTCTATGTCGCTTGGATCCACCCCTTTGAAGACGGCAACGGGCGAACCGCGCGCCTGGTTGAGTTTCAGCTGCTGGTCCGCTCAGGGGCCCCAACAGTGGCCGCGCATGTACTCGCTGATCACTACAACAAGACACGCAGCGCCTACTACCGTGAGCTGCGGCATACCAGCGAGATCACCCCGTACACAGTCAACGGCTTCATCGCGTACGCACTCCAGGGGCTGGTCGACGGGCTTCGGCAACAGATCGAGGAGATCCAAGCGCAGCAGCTCGGCGTGACGTGGGTGAATTTCGTCCACGAGGCCTTCCGGGACAAGCACACGCCCGCGTGCGCTCGTCAACGTCTGCTGGTGCTGAGCCTGCCCGTGAACGAGTGGACGCCGAAGGCATCCATTCGGGAGCTGACGCCACAGTTGGCCTTGGCCTATGCGGGCAAGCAGGACAAAGCGGTGACTCGCGACGTGAACGCACTGGAGGCAATGGGGCTCTTGGCCCGCAACAAGCGAGGTGTCGTCACGACCGTTCGGCCCAGCGTGAATCGCCTCCGGGCCTTTATGCCCCTCGTTGCGAACGACTAGAGACGACACAGCTCAGCGCCACGCAGGGACGGCCGACGCAGCCGCCGGAGGGCCGAGAAGCTACCCGCCCCGGCTGCGCATCTCGTTGCGCAGCCGGGGCGGGCACGGCCACCTGACGATATGTGCTCGACCGGAGGGCGCCGGTGACGCTCCCATGACGCCCGTCAGCCCCCACGCTCGTTGAACACGTAGCACCGCCCGCGCCCAGCGCGGTACCGTCATGGACGGCGCAGATGCCCCACGCAGGGCGTCACCCTCCAGAACTGAGCGAGCCCCGGACGCGGAGATTGCAGCTCCGGCCGAGGCTCTGACCATCGGAGAGTGACCTCCTATGGCTGAGCTGCACCCTAGTGCGCCCACCCATCACCGCACCATCCACCCGCGCGCAGCTCGGACACTCGCTGTCGCTGCCGCGGTCCTGATCTTCCTCCTCACCGGCGTCTCCCTCTGGCTCTCCTACGAGCACCTCCACGACGTCGGCGCCCGCCACGGCTTCTCCGGCGACCCCATCCGCGCCTGGGCGTGGCCCGCCACCCTCGACCTCTTCTACGCCGCAGGCGAGGTCCTGATCCTGCGCGCTGCCCTCGCCCGCCGCATCGACTGGTGGGCAATCTCCCTCGTCGTCTTCGGCGCCGGCGGATCCATCGCCCTGAACATCGCCGGAGTTGGCCCAGCCGCCGAGCTGCTGGACTACGTCGTTGCCGCTGTCCCCCCGGTCGCCAGCCTGCTGGCATTCGGCGCCCTCATGAACCAGCTGTACCGCGTCCTCCGCGAGCCCGCCGGAGCCCCCGTTGACGGCACCCGGAAGCCCGCGGCGCGAACCGTGAGGGCCCCCGTCATCCCAACCGCCCCCACCGCGCTGCCCACCGCTGCCCCGGCACCGACCCGAGCTGCGCAGCCCACTGCCCCCGCCACGCCCGCAGCGCGCGTGACGCCCGTCAGCACGTGGGGGCAGGTCGTTCCAGTCGACGCCGACCTGCTGCCGATCGTGCCCCGCCCTGCCGCGCAGGCTCCGGCTGCCGCCCCGCTCCCGGCGCCGATCACGTACAGCGACCCCCGGTGCGCCGTGCTCCGGTCGCTGTACGACACCGTGCCGCCGACCCGTCCGGGCACGAAGGCCATGAGACTGGCGCTCGTTCAGGCGGGCTACGAGGCTCCTTCGGACGGCATCATCCGCGGCACCCTGCGCACCGAGGTGGAGGCCCACGAGCCGCACCTCGCCGAGCTGCCGCCCGCCCCGTTCGCCATCGGTGCCTGACCCACCCGCTATGACCGCCGTGTTCGGCGTGTGCTGTGCTGCGTGCGCGCTGGTCGCGCTCGCCGGTTTGGCCCTTCTGGTGCCTTCCGACGTCCCCCGCATCAGCGGGAGCGTCGCCCTGATCGTCACCCTCGCGGCGCTCGGCGTCGCCGTCCTCCGCTGAAGGACCTCGCAATGGCCCTCGCGCCCCTCGACATCCCCGTCTACAGCTACGTCTCCCTGGGAGGCGTCGTCACCGGACTCTCCCTCTTCGCCTGGGACTTCACCCGCTGGTGGACCAGCCACAAGAAGCGCTTCGCGGTGAAGCCCCTGAGCGCACTGCTGCCACAGCTGCTCTGCATGGCGTACGGCGCACTCCTCGTCCTGTCCGCTGGAGGGATCATCGGCGGCGCCGCCGACTGGTCCCTGTGGGGCACGAACACGGCCGGAGACATCGTCCTCGTCTACGGCCTCGGCGGCACGACCCCCGACGTAACCCGGGGCACCCACCTCGCGCTCACGCCCGGCGGGCACGCCGTGGTCATCATCATCACCGTCGTCATCGCTGCCGTATGCAGTCGGCGCGGGTTTCGCTGGGACTTCGTCCGGCACATCCTGTCCGGGATCAGCCTCGGCCTGGCGTCCAGCATCGCTGGCTTCATCGGGTTCGCCGTCGCACCGTCCGTGTCCTGGGCCGGCGACTACGTCACAGGGCTCCTGTGAAGTCGCGCCCGGCGGACGGCGAGCCGACCGAGCAGGCCGACGAGCCGGGGGAGGGCGGAGAGCCGAGCAGCCGCAGCCGTGTTGTGGCTCTGTTCGTCGTGGGCCTGGTGGTGGCCTGGCGCCTCGTCGCCGCCTTCCCTGAGCTGGCCTACGTCGTCGTCGGCGTCTTCGGAACGCTGGGCTGTCAGAGCTTCACGGTATGGCGCGAGGGACGTCATGCGGAGCCGGTGGAGACGGCCTGGCAGCTGGACGTCGGCGAGGCCCTGCGCCGCCTGGTGCGCGACGACAGGGGCGTCCTCCTCACGGTTCTCCGCGACGACCTCCAGCTGCCCGACACCAAGGCCGTGAAGGCGCTCCTGAAGGCCGACGGCATTCCCTGGAAGGCCGTGCGCACGCGCGAGGGGAACGGGCCGGCTGTACACCGGGATGCCATTCCGGCCGCCCCTTCCCCGGCTGATACCGACGCCCACGGTTCGGGTTGTTGTTGCAGGTCAAGCGACAACGCCAACAGCAACAACAGTGCCGGAGAGGGGTCAGGGGAGGGGATCCGTGTGCAGCGCACGGACGGCGGACTCGTGATCTACGACCTCTGCGAAGGCGACAACCACCGCACCACGACCGACCACTAGAACCCCGGGGCGGCCGTCTGCTGCCAGGCGATCCGGCCGCCCCGGTCCCCATCCCGTACACGAGACTGGAGACCGTCATCATGGCCTTCCGCCGATCCGTCCCCCAAGAGGAGCTGCGCGCGACGATGACGCAGAGGCACCTCGACCGGCATGCGACCAACTACCAGGCCTCGCGCGGTGGCCACTACCCGACACCGTCGCGGCCCGCTCCCGGCACACCGCGTCACGACCAGAAGAAGGGCTGACCATGCGCACGCTGCCGCACGACTCCTACATCGAGGCCGTCACCGAGACCCTCACCGCCAACGGCCTGAAGCCTGCCGAGCTCTGGACCGACGACGGCGAGAGCCGCGGCACGTACTGCTACCTCAACGCCGTCATCACCCTCGACCCCAGCGGCACTCACGACACCGACGACGAGGACCTCCCCGAAGGCACGCCCTGGCGCCACGGCCTGCTGCTGATCTGGGAGTGGCACACCGGCATCGAGGAGGAGGACGGCGAGCCCGAGCGCGGCCCCCTCTGGCTGTTCGCCGAGCTGAAGGCCGACGGCTCCTGTGAGTACCCGACCACCTTGCCGGTGTACGGGTACGCCAGCCCGGCCGCGATCGTCGAGGCCGCGCGCAAGGTGATCAGCCGGGAGATCGGCGCTGGCCACCTTTTCAACGGCGGCACACCGACGTGGGACGGCCAGCTCATCGGCGACTCGTGGGAGCAGCACGCCGAGCTGGACGCCGCCTGCGAGGCGTGGGGCACCGACGAGGCTGCCTCCGGATCGGAAGCCGCCCCCCGGCCCATGTCGACGAAGGAGACCACCTGATGAGCGAGCGACTGACGGCACGCGTGCTGTTGCTGATCGGCGACCAGGCGGAGATCACGACCCCGCTCCGGGACCACGCGGACCCGGAGCGGGTGCCCGTGGAGCGCCTCGTCCGAGAGACCGGCATTCCGCGTGATGAGCTGGCTGGCGCCGAGCTGGTCGCGGTCGTGGGCGGCGACGGCCGGTTGGAGCGGTTCGAGAGGGCCTGATCACGGGGCGGGGGCGGTCTGCGGATCGCCCTTTCCCTCGGCCGAAGTGTTGCAAATCTAGAAGTGAATGCTGTAAAGTTAGAGATGTCAGGGCGGGGGGTGAGAGCCCCGGGCCTGACGCCAGTTGAAAATTCCAGAGAGGAGAAGTCGTGGCAGACCACGACAACCACAGGGAGCGTCTCCTGACGCTCATGGAAGTCCTCATCGGTGCCTTCGCCTACGTGCAGGCCCTGCTCGAAGACCTCCCGCTCCCCGTCACCATCCCGGACTTCACGCCGGGCGACGACGAGGACGCCCCCACCACGGCTCTGCTGAGCCTGGACCGGGTGCGCCACATCATCCCGGACCTGCCGATCTCGGGCCGCCACAAGCAGGCCTTCGATCACGCGATCCTGGACTGGTTCACGGCGTACGAGCTGATCGTCATCACCAAGATGGCGGGACCCGCTCCCTGGCGGCTCGATGCAGCTGAGTTCTCACTCAACCGGGTCGTCACCTGGATCGAAATGATCGAGGAAGACGAGCCGGAAGTCGACGAGTCGTAAAGCCCCCCGCCCCGGGCAGCCAGCCCGGGGCGGGGCCCTCTCCTACTGGCCCCGCAGCACCGGCTCTCACACAGAAACGGGGCCGGCGCGATCCCCAGGCGCGCCTGGGGGTGAGAGAGCGCCGGCCCCACCAGTTGAAAACTCCGCAAAGGAGAATCCCCACCATGGTAGAACGACCCGGCTGGATCACCCCCGAGATCGCCGAACACTACGGCGTAGGCATCCACACTGTGACGAAGACCTGGGCGCAGCACCCCGCCTGGCCCGCCCCGGCCAGGAAGCGCGGACGCTACAAGGAGTACGACGCGGCCGACGTCGCCGACTTCGTCCGGCGCCACGTCGACCGCCAGGCCGTCGCCCTCGAACCCGAGCGGCTCTACACCGCCCAGCAGCTGGAGGAGGCGGGTATCGGCATCACGGCGGGTACGATCCGCGCGGACCTCGCCCGGAGACGCTGGCCCGAGCCGGACGACACCGAGCACGGCGTGAACCGCTGGAAGGGGCGGAACGTCACGGCCGTCATGACGGGTCGACGCAGCTACCGCCGCCAAGGTGACTGATCATCCAGCCCAGAGACCCAGGTCTTGCGTTCCTGTCGCTGGACGGACTGATCAGTACACAGGATGTGGCGGCACTTCTTCCAACTTCCCATGTCGGTCGATACTCCAGCGCACGCCCGCATCGTCCAGGAAGGTGATCCAACGCTCTCCGGCTTCGGGCTTCAGCTCGAAGGTCAACGCATCGCCCGCGACCAACGCTTCCAAGGGCATCGGTCGATCTTCGAACGGCGTGGAAACGCGCCCCAAGGTCTGCGCTCTCTGATCCTGGATGAGTCGGCCCACCTTCGGTTGGTCGTTGCCGAAGCGGATTATGATCTCGTAGATCGGGGCATCGCTCAGATTCTGCAATGCGCCAATGCTGAACGCTCTGATCCCTTCCTGAACTTGAACCATTCGAGCCTGTTGCTCCCGCCGTTCCTGTGCCGCCGCACGCAGCGCTTCTCGTTCCAACGCCAAGTTCGCCGACTGCTCTGCGATGAACTGACGCTGCTCGCCGATCTGCTGTCGTTGGCTGGTGATCGTCTGGTAGGCGAACCAGGCTGCACCACCCGCGAAGAGCGCCGCGCCCCATGTCGGCACGTCGCCCCACTGCACTGGGCCCACGCCCACCTCCCGCTCACGTCCGGCTATCTCGGCAGACGCCGTCAGCCTCTTCACAGTTCCCGCGCACCAGGTGTCCGGTCTGCGGCATGATGCCCCAGCAGCAACCGCCGTGCCCAGGGGAGACCATGCGCATCCGCCACACCGCCGCAATCGCCTTACTCGCCAGCGCGCTCACCGCGTGCTCGGCGAGCAGCACTGACGACAACGCCGACGCCCCGGCATACAAGGTCGTCACGCAGGACGCCAGCGGGAACAAACGCAACGTCGTCGTGGAGGTCGACACTGCGAAGGGCCTTCGCGCCGTCTTCGACGCCGTTGTCGGCGACCTCACCGACGAGGCTGGCTACTACATCATGATCAACTGCTCTACCGGCGGTACCGCAGACCTCGACAACCGACTCGCCAACGGACAAAAGGCCATCGGCCGCATGGGCGCCGCCACGACCGGCCTTGAAGAAGGCGGCACCGAGTTCTCCACCAACGACGGCCGCACGTGCCCGGTGAGCGCGGCCGAGCAAGCCAAGAAGAAGGCAGCCCTGGAAGCCGCAGCAACGGCGGCCGGCATTCCGCCCGAGCCGACCGGTGTAGACCGCCAGGCCCTCCTCGACACCCTCGCCGCAGCCGCCCCTGACGTCGTCCGATACGAGGACAAGGCCGTCGGCGCTGCGCGCAACCAGTGCTCCGCGATCAACGGCGATGCGAACAAGCTGGACTGGCTGGCCTCGCAGCGCTTCACGTACAGGGACGTGGTCACCACGGAGGAACAGGGCGCGAAGCTCAACGCGGCGCTCAAGGCATCCGGCTTCTGCAAGGTGTGACGTATTTGCCTTCAGGTCCTCAGTGATCCATCCTGGGGCCAAGTCCGGCGTGCCCGGACGCGCAAGCCGCTGCGGACGAGAGCCGCAGCCGAAGAGGTCTGGCTGCTGAACACGGCTGCCAAAGCCGCCAGCCAAGTTCGCCCCTGACACAACGCGTTCGCCGTGAGCGGTCAGGGGCTTTTTCTTCCTTCGGCCCCTGCCACGAGCGGGGGCTGAAGTGCGTCCGGGGGGTGACCGCCCGTGGGCACAGCCAAGCCGGTATCAGAGCGGGAGCGCCAGCGCGTCCGCGAGCTGCACGCCGAGGGCAAAGGCCGCAACGAGATCGCCGAAATCCTCGGCCGCGGCGGCCGCACGATCAGCACCATTGCTAAGGACCTCGGCCTCTCCTTCTCCCGGGCCGCCGAGGTCCGGCAAGCAACCGAGATCCGTACCGCGGACCTCGCTGCGCGCCGCGCCGACTTCGCGGTCAAGCTCCAGGACATTGCCGAGCGCGAGGCCGCCAAGATCAACCAGCCACACGAATACTGGGACTGGGGCGGCAAGGAGCACGACTTCGACACCCACACCGCACCCGAACCAACCCCCGGCGACAAGCGCGCGTACATGTCCCTGGTGGCCACCGCCGTGGACCGCTCCTTGAAGCTCTCCCCGCCGAAGGAGGAGGGCGGCGCGGACGCGGTCGGCGCGCTGCTCACGGGCCTCTTCGACAAGCTCCGAGCCAAGCATGGCGACAACTGAGCTGGGGCTGTCCGACAAGCAGGAACGGAGCATCGCCCACTCGACAGCCTGGCTGAACGTCTGGGAAGGCAGCGTCCGGTCCGGCAAGACCATCGCCAGTCTCCTGCGCTGGCTGATGTACGTCTGGACAGCACCCGCCGGCGGCGACCTGGTCGTCATCGGCAAGACCTACGACACCGTGGCCCGCAACGTCTTCGGCCCACTCCAGGACCCGAACATCGTCGGTGCCGACACCGCCAAGCTCGTCTCCTACACTCGCGGCTCCAGCGTCGCGTGGATCCTCGGCAAGAAGAT
Organism: Streptomyces sp. NPDC006458; assembly: GCF_040612135.1. Classification (NCBI taxonomy): domain Bacteria; kingdom Bacillati; phylum Actinomycetota; class Actinomycetes; order Kitasatosporales; family Streptomycetaceae; genus Streptomyces; species Streptomyces sp. NPDC006458. Next base: position 627,252 of record NZ_JBEXPR010000001.1, read on the forward strand.
CGAGGTCGTCACCGCCAACGACGCCAAGGCCGAAGCCAGGCTCCGCGGCCTCACCGGCGCTGGCGCATACGTCGACGAGCTGACGCTCCTCCCGAAGGAGTTCTTCAAGCGCCTGGTAGACCGTATGTCGGTGCCCGGCGCGCTGATCTTCGCCACGACGAACCCCGACAATCCGGGCCACTGGGCGCGCAAGGAGTGGCTGAACCGTGCCGACGAGCTGGGCATCCGCACCTGGCACTTCGTCATGGACGACAACCCGGGCTTGTCCGAGGACTACAAGGCCCGGATGAAGCGGAACTTCACGGGCCTCTGGTACCGCCGCTACATCCTCGGCCACTGGGTCCAGTCCGAGGGCGCGATCTACGAGCAGTTCGACGTGAAGAAGCACGTCGTCTCGGCCCTGCCACGGATCGACCGCTGGCTGTGCGACGCCGTCGACTACGGCACCGTCAACCCGTACGCCGACCTCCTGATCGGCCTCGGCGCGGACCGAAAACTCTACGTTGTCAGCGAGTACCGGTACGACTCCCGCCGCGAGCGGAAGCAGATGACGGACGCCGAGTACTCGCGCGCCCGCCGGCAGTGGCTCGCTGCGGTTCCGCAACCCGGCACGAACGTGCTGGGCGTGCAGCCGGAGTGGACGGTCGTCGACCCGTCGGCAGCCTCCTACATCGAGCAACTGCACCGCGACCAGGTCCTCGGCGTCACCCAGGCCGACAACGCGGTGCTGGACGGCATCCGCACCGTCAGCAGCTTGCTGTCGACGGAGGACCTGTACATCCACGAGTCCGCCGCAGGCCTGATCGACGAAATCCCGGGATACAGCTGGGACGACGAGGCAGCAGAGCGCGGCGAGGACAAGCCGATCAAGGAAAACGACCACTCGTGCGACGCCCTCCGCTACGGCATCCGCACCACCGAGGCCCTGTGGCGGCCCTACCTGTCGGCCCGCCTGGACACGGCCGCCTGACCGAAGAGGAGGTGCCGGATGCCGCTGCCCACGCGGAACATGCCCTGGCCCCCGCCGCACCTCAAGCCCGCTCTCGACGCGATGAACATCTGGGACACCTGGTGGGGAGGCGACCCCGACCGCCTCGAAGCCCTCTACGGCGGGGGCAGCGGAGGCTTCGGCCCCGACCCCAAGCCCGCGCAGTACGCGGCTGGCGTGCGGGGCAGGATCGCCCGCTGGTGGTGGGGCACCCCTCCCGCCCCCGGCGAGCGCCGCACCAAACTCCACGTCCCGATCGCCGGCGACATCTGCGGCGGCAGCGCCGACCTCCTGTTCAGCGAGCCGCCGCAGTTCACCGTCGAAGACGACGCCACCCAGAAGCGCCTCGACCTGCTCACCGACGAGGGAATGCTGGCTACCCTCCAGACCGCCGCCGAGGTCGGCGCAGCCCTGGGCGGGATCTACCTGCGCCCCGTGTACGACCAGGACGTCGCCGACCGGCCATGGCTGCACGCCACCCACGCCGACCGCGCGGTCCCGACGTTCACGTGGAACCGGCTTTCGTCGGTGATCTTCTGGAAGGTCGTGCATGAGGAGGACGGCCAGGTCTGGCGGCACTTGGAGTGCCACGAGAAGGGCCGGATTCTGCACGGCCTGTACCAGGGCACGAAAGGGAAGCTCGGTCGGCCGGTTCCGTTGGAGGACCACCCGTCGACCGCCGGGTACGCCACCACGGTGGACGCCGAAGGGGCGCTCTACACGGGGTACGACGGGCTGGACGTCTCGTTCATCCCCAACCAGAACTCGCGACGGTGGCGCAGCAGTGAGGCCCTCGCCGATCTCGGCCGCTCCGACCTCGACGGCGTCGAGCCCTTGATGGACAGCCTCGACGAGACGTACGCCAGTTGGATGCGGGACATCCGCCTCGGAAAGGGCCGGATCGTCGTCCCGAACGCCTACCTCCAGAGCAACGGTCCCGGGCGCGGGGCGACCTGGAACCCCGACCAAGAGGCGTTCGCCGGCATCGACATGCTGACGCGCGGAGAGGGCACCCAGCTCACCGTCGCCCAGTTCGCGATCCGTGTCGCCGAGCACAGGGATACGGCCGAGGACCTGGTCAACCAAATCCTTCGGTCGGCCGGCTACTCGGGCCAGACTTTCGGGCTCGGGGGCGACGCCGCGGTAACCGCGACGGAGGTCAAGGCCCGTGAACGCAGGTCGATGACGACACGGGGCAAGAAGATCCTCCGCTGGAGGCCCGGCCTCGCCCACGCCATCCACGCGCTACTCGCCGTGGACCAGGCCGTGTTCCGCTCCGGTCTCACGCCTCAGCCACCGACGATCGAGTTCGAGGACTCGGTCCAGGAAGACCCGCTCAGCCTCGCGAACACCGCCGACGTGCTGCGGCGCGCGCAGGCCGCGTCCACGGACACACTGGTTCGCATGCAGCACCCGGAGTGGAACGACGTCCAGGTGGCGGCGGAGGTCGAGCGGATCCAGCGCGAGACGGGCATGACCGTGCCCGACCCCATGCAGCTGGGCGACGTACCGTAGGGGGTGCGCGATGCCGGTCTCCCCGTGGATGGCTGAGGACCTGTCCACGGGAGTCCGGGACCTGTACGCCGACGCCGAGGAGCGGCTCCTCGCGATGATTGCCCGGCGCCTGGCCGACGGCATCGACGCGCCCCAGTGGATGGAGGCCAAGCTCGCCGACGTCCAAGCCCTGCGCCGTGGCGCGCAGGCCGTCGTCGACGAGCTCGGCAAGGCGACGTCGCTTGAGGTGCACGACGCCGTGGCCGAGGCGTACAACGTGGGCGCCCGGGCAGGCATCATCGAGCTCGGCGCCCTCGCCGACGGCACCGCCGTACGGCTCGCCGAGCAGACCCCGGGCACGCGCCGGGCGGACCGTCTGGCGATGGAGACGATCGCTGTCGTCAACGAGTCCCATCGGGGCATCCTGCGGGGCGTGGAGGACGTGTACCGCAACGTCCTGGCCCAGACGGCAGCCACCCCCCTCGTTGGCGTGGAGACGCGTCGACAGGCCACGCAGACGGCCGTCCAGCGGTTCACCGAGCGTGGCGTCACCTCGTTCGTCGACCGCTCGGGCCGCAACTGGTCGATGACCACCTACGCCGAGATGGCCACGCGAACCGCGGTCGGCCGTGCCGCCGTGGAGGCCCACCACGATCAGCTGTCCGCGGCCGGCGTCGAGCTGGTCATGGTGTCGCAGTCGCCGCACGAGTGCCCGAAGTGCCAGCCCTGGGAGGGGAAGGTGCTGGCGCTGTCCGGGCCGGACGGCCGCCGCACGGTGGAGGTGGAGCACGCCACCGAGGACGGCCGCATGGTCAAAGTGGACGTGGCCGGCACCCTCGACGAGGCGCGGCTCGCAGGCCTCCAGCACCCGAACTGTCGGCACACGACGAGCGCCTACCTGCCCGGCATCACGCGGCCGCCCGCGAAGGCTGCCAAGGATCCGGACGGGTACGAGGCCACTCAGCGGCAGCGGGCGATCGAGCGGAACATCCGCAAGTACAAGCTGAACGCGGCGGCCGCGGTCGACCCGGCCAAGAAGCGAGCCGCGGAGGCGCGCGTGCGCGCGTGGCAGGGCCGGATGCGCGAGCACCTGGACGAGCACCCGGAGCTCATGCGGAAGCGGTACCGGGAGCAGCCCGGGGCGAGCAACCTGCCCACCGCGGCGCGGCCGCCGCAGGACGCAGTCGAGGCCGCGCGGATCCGGTCGGGCGACGCACGCACCCCGGCGGAGATGACGGACGAGCAGCTGGGCGCAGCGATGCGCTCGGGCGCCCTCGACCAGCGGGCCTTCGCCCGAGTCGAAGCGGAGGCCGACCGCCGGGACCAGGCAGCCCTCATGGAACGGGCGCGCCCGGGCGGGCAGCTCGCCGACGATCTGACGGGCTTCTCCGACGACGAGCTGGGGCGCGTCCTGCGGGACGTGTCGCCGGCCGATGCTCTGCGGATCGCCGCGGAGTTGGATCGCCGGGACCTGGACGCCGGCATGCCCGGCATCGACCGGACGCTGGTGGGCATGTCCGACGAGCAGCTCGGCATGCGTGCCGCGCAGGCAACCGGCGAGGACCTGGCCCGGATCGCGGCCGAGGCCGACCGGCGCCAGCTGCTCGCCACGGTGCTCCCTGGCGGGGAGCTCGCCGCAGACCTGTCGCCGATCGGGGACGAGGTCCTCGGGTGGGCGATGCGGTACGCGAACGCCGAGCAGGCCGCGCGGATCGCGGCCGAGCTCGACCTTCGGTATCCGCCGGAGCCGATGCCGGCAGCAGCGGGCGCGCATACGGTCGCGGGACAGCTCGCGGACCGGGCCGCCCTCGACGAGGCGCTCGGCCCGCTGAGCGCGGTTGACGAGTGGGCGCGCCTGGCCGACGAGTTGCCCGACCCGTACGCCGGGATGACGGCGACGGAGCGCTGGCTCGCGGAGCGGGAGGCCGAGCAGCAGGCAGCGCGCGGGGCGTACACGCGCGACCAGGTGCGGGAGATGTACCGAGAGCACATCTACTCGCAGCTCCTGGCGGCCGATGAGGCCACGAACGGGCGCCTGTTGAGCCGCAAGGCAGAGGCCGAGGGCGTCGATCCGGCATCGTTGTTCACGGGTCCGTCACATGTGGCCTACGCCCGCGCGTCGGAAGAGCTGAAACGGTGGTGGGCGGATCACCCGCGCACTACGCTGGCGGAGTACACGGAGATGGTCACAGGCGAGGCCAGCAGCGCCGCACAGACGGCCCGCAAGGCAGCCAGCGACCAGCAGAACCGACTCTGACTCGGGGGCAGCTGTGGGCGACCGCGAAGCACTGGTGAGGGCCCTGGACGAGGGCGCTCAAGCAGGCCGCGACGGCGCCTCCGTGACCTCCTGCCCGTACCCCGCCGGCGACCTCCGCCGGTCCGCTTGGGTACGCGGCTACGCCAAGGGGCGCCCGCTCCCCGACATCGGCTGATCCCAGCCGCACCCTTCAAGGCCCGCCTCGTGCGGGCCTTTTTCATGCCCGGACTCGGGCCCCTCGACGTCCGGGCGCAAGGCGTGCCCGGCAGCAGTACACCCCCGGCAGGACCGGGACCTCTACGCGCACCGGGAGTGCACGACATGCAGAAGCGAACCCTCGCCCGCCACGGCACCGGCTGGGCACACCCGTACCCCACGGGCCCTTTCGACCCGTACCTGTACGCCGACGGCGGGGACGGAGACGACTCCGGATCCGACAGCAGCGAAGGGGACGGTGACGACAGCGGGGCGAACGACGACCAGGACGACGACGTCGCTGGCGGGACCGGCGACAGCGACGGCCAGGACAACGACGCGGGCAAGGGCAGCGGCGCGAAGCCGAAGCCGCCCGCGAAGCAGGCCGCTGACGAGAACCCGGCCGCGAAAATCGCCCGTCTGGAGAAGGACCTCAAGGCGGCGAACGGCGAGGCCGCGAAGGCCCGCACGTCCGCGAAGAAGGCTGCCGCTGACGAAGCCCGCACGGAGATCGTGCAGGAACTCGGCAAGGCACTCGGCCTGATCAAGGACGACAAGGATGCCCCGCTGGACCCGGCCGCGCTCAAGGCGCAGGTCGAGCAGGCGACCGCCGCACACAGGGAGACCGCAGTCGAACTTGCGGTGTACCGGGGGGCGTCGAAGTACGGCGCCGACCCTGACGCCCTCACCGACAGCCGGGCGTTCCTGTCATCGATCAAGGGCCTCGACCCGTCCGACGAGGGGTTCGCGAAGGCCGTCCAGGCCGCCATCAAGAAGGCAGTCGACGACAACCCGAAGCTCAAGGTCGCGACCGCGCCGAAGCGCACGAGCAGCGACTTCAACGGTGGGGCCGGGAGCTCCTCCGATCCCGACGACATCGACACCATCCGCGCCGAGCGCCGTAAGCGCCGCGCCGGGTAGCAGGAGGTAGCAATGCCCAACACGTTCCTGACCGCGGCGGTCATCGCGCGCCAGGCCCTCGCCAACCTGTACGAGACCACGGTCGCCGCCTCGCTCGTCCACCGGGACTACGAGGACGAGTTCAGCCGCAAGGTCGGCGACGCGATCACCATCCGCAAGCCAGCCGTCTTCACCGCCCGCGAGTACGTCCGCTCCGAGGGCATCTACATCCAGTCCGCGAACGAGACCAGCGTCAACATGACGCTGAACCACCTCGCCGACGTCTCCTTCGCCGTCACGTCCGAGGACATGACGCTGAAGATCACCGACTTCGACGAGCAGCTCCTCACCCCGGCCCTCGAAGCGATCTCCCAGAAGATCGACCGCGACGTCCTCAGCCTCCGCGACGACATCACGCAGGAGATCGGCGCCGTCGCCGAGAACACGGCCGGCGAGGACTACAACTACCCGGGCGGCCACTACCCCTACTCCGACTCGCGCATCCTGATCGAGGCCGGCAACGTCCTCGACCTGAAGAACGTCCCCGCCTCGCAGCGGTCGGTCATCACCGGCCCGACAACCAAGGCGCGCTGGACCGCCGAGAAGACGTGGCGGCAGGCCGACAAGCGAGGCTCCACCGAGGGCCTGCTGGAGGCCTCTCTCGGTTCCCGCGTGAGCGGCTTCGACCCGTACTGGTCGCAGAACATCGGCCAGCCCGCGCAGTCCCCTGCGACCGGACAGCCGACCACCGAGGTCAACGTCGCCTTCCACAAGACGGCCTTCGCTCTCGCCTTCCGTCCGCTGGAGCTTCCGCAGGGCGCCCTCGACGCCGCGATCATGAACTACAAGGGCTTCGCGCTCCGCGTGATCCGCGACTACGACATGGACAAGAAGCAGATGGTCGTCTCGGTCGACTGCCTGTACGGCACGAAGACCCTGGACGCGAACCGCGCGGTCCTGATCAAGGGCGCCGACGCCTGATCACCCCCCTCGGCCGCCGCGCACACCGCGGCGGCCGCCCCTCTGCCCACCCCTCGCCATCGAGGAGCAACCCATGGCGTACCAGCGCCGCATCGTCACCCAGTCCATCCGGCTGACCGGCTCCCCGGTCGGCGCCCAGTCCCTGCCCATCTGGCGGGCCCCCGTCCCGTGCACCGTCGTACGGCTGCACGGCTACCGCTCCGGTGGCGCCGCGGCGGCCGTCAACGCGAAGATCGGCGCCTCTGCCGTCCTCGCAGCCAACCTGACCGCCGGCAACGCTTCTTTCGCCTCCGCCACCCCGACCGGCACCGCCGGCGACATGGCTGCGGGCGCTGTGCTGTCCCTGGACGTCATCAGCGGTGACGCGACGACCGTCCTCATCCAGGCGGACATCGCGATCGACGCCGACGTCAACGACCTGCCGTGACGGGGGCATCCATGTCCAAGTTCATCTACCGCAACGAGAACACGGGCGACGTCGTCGAGTACGACTACCGTTCGCCGCGGCTGGAGATGCTGCCGAACTGGGTGACGCTTCAGGAGCCCTCGGAGGCCGAATCGCCTGCCGACACGGGCCAACAGGAGGCGCCCCAGGTACCTGGCCCCGACGGCCGCCAGGCGCCAGCCGATCCGGGCGGAGGAGGCGACGGCAACGGGCCGGACGCCATCGAGCGCCCGGCCCGTTCCGCCTCCAAGAGCGACTGGACGGCGTACGCGCGCACCCGCGCACGGGACGCCGACGAGGAGGCCGCGATCGACGGCCTCACCAAGGAGCAGCTGATCGAGCAGTTCGGAGGTGACAGCTGATGCCGCTCTCATCGGGAGCAACCGTCGCCGTCTCCGCGTCAGGCGAGCTCACCTCCGCACTGGACCTGGGTACCGGCCGGACCCCGCAGAGCCTGGCCCGGAAGATGGTCCTCGGGTCGGGCACCGGCGCGGGGAAAGCCGATCGGATGTGGTCCGACCGGCGCACCCTCGCCGCCTCCGCTACCGAGGATCTGGACCTCGCCGGTGTCCTGCTCGACGCCTACGGTGCCGCGGTCACCTTCGCCCGGATCAAGGGCATCGTTATCGCGGCGGACGACGAGAACACGAACAACGTCATCGTCGGCGCCGCGGCCGGGAGCCCGTGGGCGACACTCCTCGGCGCCACACACACTCTGACGCTGCGCCCGGGGGCGTTCGTCGCGGTCGGCACCGGCCTCGCCGATGCGACCGGGTACGCGGTCACCGCAGGCACGGGCGACCAGCTGAAGGTCGCCAACTCCGGGAGCGGCACGCCGGTGACCTACGACATCCACATCATCGGCGCGTCTGCGTAACGCGACCACGGCACCGGGGAGGCGGGCCTCCCTGTCGCGTGTCCGGAGAGGAGGATGGCATGGCCCGCGTGTACGCGACGGTCGACGAGTACGAGGCCTACCCGGGCGGTGCATCCCCGGCGCCGTCCGGCACGGACGCCAGGCTGGTGCAGGCGTCGCGGATGCTGGACCGGCAGGTGCTGCGCTACTGCATGTACGACGTCGACACCTCCGGTGTGCCGACGCATCCCCTCGTCGTCGAGGCGGTCCGCGACGCGGTGTGTGCGCAGGTCGCCTGGTGGGATCAGGTCGGCGACCCGTCCGGCGCGGACGCGGTCGGCTGGGGGTCGGTGTCCATCGGCTCGGTGAGCCTGGGGCGGTCGGCAAACTCCGTCTCGGGCGAGGACGCCCCGGCCCGGCAGGTCGCGCCCGCAGCCTGGGACGCGCTCCAGTCGCCGGACCTGACCCCCGAGATTTTCCGCATGGGGGCGGTGACCTCGACGTGAGGATCCCCCGCTGGCTGATGCGGCACGAGATCACCGTCGAGGCGTACGACGGCGAGTCCAGCACGGGCCCGCTGTACGGCGCCCCTGCCACCGTCCGGTGCTTCCTCGACGAGGAGACCCGCATGGTACGGAGCCCGGGCGGTGAGCAGACCACTTCCACGTCGACCGCGTACGCGGACCTTGACACCACCGTCCTGGCCCAGTCCCGCGTGACCCTCCAGGACGGCCGGATCACAACCGTCATCGCCGTCAAGCGGCGCAACGGCAGGGGCCTCCAGACCCCGGACCACCTGGAAATCCAACTCGAATAGGGGGCCGCCGTGCCGCAGAGCTTCCGCCTCCGCACCAACATGGGCCCCGTCGCGCGGGAGCTGCGACAGGCAGCCGCCCGCGGGCTCTACCTCGGCGCGGAGCACGTCCTCGCCGTCAGCAATGACCGCGTTCCGCTCGACGAGGCGACCCTCCAGGCTTCGGGCACGGCAAGCGTGGACGAGCCGAGCCTGACCGGGATGGTCAGCTACGACACCCCGTACGCCGTTCCCCAGCATGAGCGGCTCGACTACCGGCACGCGCCCGGGCGCGAAGCCAAGTACCTGGAAACCAGCCTCAACGCCGAACGCGAGGCGGTCCTGGCGCTGGTCGCCGCCCAACTGCGGCGGGCGCTTCGGTGAGCGGCGCCACCCACGACGCCGACCTGCTGCAAGGCGTCGCCGAGCTGCTTGCCGCGGAGAGCGTCGGCGCCTACTCGCCGGTCGATCCGCTGCCCGCCGACGCCACGGCGATCACCCTCGGGCGGGTGCCAGACGGTCCAGACCGAGCGATCGGCCTCACCCCCTACCCGGTCGCGGACGACGACTCCACCGACTCCGTCACGGGCATTCAGGCACGCATCCGCGCGGGCACGAACGCGCTCGACGTGATCCAGCTCGCCAACAGCCTGTTCACCGCCCTCCACAACCGCCGCTCGTACAACGCCCACGGCGTGCGGGTGGAGATCTCCTGGCGCAACAGCCAGGCCTGGATCGGCCAGGACAGCCGCGGCCGCATGGAGCTGGTCGCGAACTACTACGTCCGGACGGTCCGGTCCGGCCCCAACTTGATCGACTGAGGAGGACCGCATGTCCACCCCCACGGAGGAGACCGAGCTCGCGCGCGAGTGGCGGCTGGAGATCAACATGGGCACCGATGAGGCGCCCGACTGGCAGCTCTGCCCCGGCGTCCGCGAGTTCCAGCCCGCGTCCGAGCCGAACATCGAGGACGCCTCCGACTACGACTCGGACGGCTGGGCGTCCAACGAGAAGACCGCCCAGGCCTGGGAGCTGAGCGTCACGATCCGCCGGAAGGCGAACAAAGACACCAAGATCTACAGCCCCGTCCACGAGGCGATCAGGCTGGCGCACTTCGCGTACGGCTCGTCCAACAAGGTCCACTTGCGCTACATGAACCGCAACGGCCTCCCCGAGGCCTACATGGGCAGGGCGATCCCGAACTGGCAGCCCGCAGGCGGTGAGTACACCGCGCTGGGCGAGGTGGAGATCACGTTCACCGGTGACGGTCCGCTCACCCCGATCACGAACCCGCTCGCCTGATGGCGGGCAGCACGTTCGAGGCGCTCGACCAGTTCCTCGACGACTACCTGGAACTCCCCGTCAGCGGCCGCGACGGGCAGACCCGGGTGTACCGGATCGAGGACCCGTCCGCCGAGGACGGCATCAAGATCGAGAAGATCACGTCACTCGCGGCCCGGCTCGCGGCCGGCGGGAAGGCGCCGGACGCTCCGGTCCTCGACGACGACGAGGAGCGGGACCTGTACCGGCTGTGCCTGGGCGACGTCTATGACGAGCTGCTCGACGACGGCGTGCGCTGGGGCCAGTTCAAGCACGTCGCGCTGACCAGCATGTTCTGGGTCGTTGCCGACAAGGAGACCGCGGCCGAGTTCTGGCGGACGGGCCAGCAGCCGGGAAAAGCCCCGAATCGGGCGGCCCGGAGAGCGCAGGCGAAGCACGCTACCTCGGAGTCGGGCGAGGCGAGCTCGACCCGGTCACCGGCCTCTACGAGTGGTACGAGGGCGGGCTCCCCACGCCGCGGCAGGCACGGACGCGGGGGACGTCGGGCCTGACGTGGGAGCGGCTGCTGGAGCAGTGGCCGCTGATCGAGGCCGACCTCCACAGCGAGTACGGCATCGACGTGGAGTCCGGCATTCTCCGCGTCCGGACCTGGCGCTGGCTCCAGATCCGCATTCTCGGCCTGCTCTCCGCCGAGTCCCGCCTCGCACGGCACTTCGCTCCGCCTCCGAAGAAGACACGTACTCCCAGGAGGTGAGGCGCTGTGGCGCTGACCGTCGGCGAACTCAACGCGATCCTGTCCGTCGACGACCGCGCGGTCGACCCCGCGCTACGCCGCGTGGAGAACGCCATGCGCAACAGCGGCGAGCGCATGGGCGACGACGCCGAACGCGCGGGTGAGGAGGCAGGCGAGCAGCTCGGCGAGGGCCTGGTCCGCGGCGCCGATGGCCGACTCCGCAATGCGCGGGGCCGGTTCGTGGGGGCGGGCCGTCGTGCGGGGGACGCGGTCGGCGACGGCCTCGCGGATGGCGTGGCCGAGGGTGCGGACGAGGCGGTCGCCGAGGCGGAGAGTGGTCTGTCCCGTCTCCAGATGGTCGCGCTCGCTGCTGGGGCCGCGGGCGGCGCGATCCTCATGGACGCGTTCGGGCAGGCCCTGGACCAAGAGCAGATTACGGTCCGGCTCGGCGCGACCCTGGGCAAGACCCCCGAGCAGGCGCGGCGGTACGGGCAGATTGCGGGCCAGCTGTACTCGCATGCGATCACCGAGGACTTCCAGGCGGCTGCCGACGCGATCGGCGCCACCATCGGCTCGGGCCTGATCGACGGAGACGCGACGAGCGCGGAGATCGAGAAGGTGTCCGCGAAGGTCGCCACCCTTTCCGACCTGTTCGGGCAGGAGCTGCCCCAGGTGGCGAACGCGGCGACCCAATTGATCAGGACGGGGCTGGCGAAGGATGCCACCGAGGCCCTGGATCTGGTCGCCGCCGGGTTCAGTACAAACATCAATAAGTCGGATGATTTTCTCGACACGCTGAATGAGTACAGCGTCCAGTTCAAGCGCGTCGGTTTGGACGGTCAGACGTCCATCGGCCTGATGACGCAGGCCATCGCCAAGGGCGCCAGAGACTCGGACCAAGTCGCCGACGCGATCGGCCAGTTCGGCGAGATCGCTCTCGCTGGCGGGAAGTCCGTCGAGGACGCCTTCAAGTCCATCGGACTCGACTCCGACAAGATCGCCGCGAAGCTACAGAGGGGCGGCAAGTCCGGCCAGGAAGCGCTCCAGATGACCACAGATGCGCTCCGCAACGCCAAGGACGAGACCGTCGCTCTGAACGCGGCGGGCGCCCTGTTCGGCGACCCGGGCAAGGTAATGGGCGACGCATTGTTCGCTCTCGACCCCGCGTCGGCGGCCGCCGCGTCTGGCATGGACAAGGCCGCGGGGGCGATGGATCGGCTGGGCAAGGGTGTCCACGACACGGCGGCCGCGAACATCGAGCAGTTCCAACGAGGCGCCATGCAGCGCCTGGTGGAGTTCATCGGCGGGGAGGCGATTCCCGCTGTGCTCCGGCTCGGCCGGTTCGTGCGAGAGCACTCCCTCGAATTCAAGATCGCCGCCTTGGTCATCACCGGAGTCCTCGTCCCGGCCCTGGTGCTCATGGGCGTCACCGCGACCGTCGCCGCCGGCAGGGTCGTATGGGGCTGGATCACAACCGGCGCCGCAGCGATCAAGAGCGCAGCGATCCAGACCGGCGCGGCGCTTCGTACGGCCGGCGCCTGGGTGATGATGCAGGTACGGGCCGTCGGTTCGTTCCTGGCGATCGCAGCATCGGCCACGGCCACCGCCTTGCGCACGGCCGCGGTGTGGGCCGCGTCGGCGGCACGGATGACGGCCACGTGGCTGGTGTCGATCCTGCGCGTGGCCGCCGTGACGGTCGCCCAGTACGCGCTCATGGCGGCTCGCGCCGTGGCATGGGCCGCTGTGGTCGCAGCCCAGTGGCTGATCGCAATGGGCCCCGTGGGCTGGGTCATCGCGGTCGTCATCGGCCTGGTCGCGTTGGTGATCGCAAAGTGGGACCTGGTCAAGCGCTGGACGGGCATCGTCTGGGGCTGGATCGTCCAGAAGATCAGCGACTCCGTCGGCCGGGTCCTCGCCGTCGTCACCTGGATGTCGAAGATCCCAGGCTGGGTCTCGGGCTGGTTCCAGTCGGCGAAGGACTGGGCCGTCACGAAGGCTCTCGCGCTGGTCGCGTGGATGATGAGCTGGCCCGGCCGCATCAACGCGGCCATCGGCTCCCTGAAGGATCTCCTGATCGAGAAGGGGAAGGACGTCGTGCGCGGCCTGTGGGCCGGCATCCAGTCCATGGGGTCGTGGCTGGCCAGCAAGGTCGCCTCGTTCGCCGCAGACAACATCCCCGGACCCATCGCCGACATCCTCGGCATCGCCTCACCGTCGAAGGTCACCAAAGAGCAGGGCCAGTGGATTGCAAAGGGCCTTGTGGTCGGCCTGACCGGCGAGGCGAAGGCCGTCAAGGCCGCGGCCACGAGGCTGGCGGACATCGTCTACATGGCCCTCGGTCCGGGCCGTGCCCGCTCGCGAGCCCTGTCCCGGATCAGCGCGGACAGCAAGCGGCTCCTCGATCTGGCATCGCAGGAGAGCCGCGTCGCGGACCGGCTGAGGGCGGCTCAGGCGAAGGTCGCCGAGACGCTGAAGGAGCGCGACAAGCTCGCCGCGGACGTGAGAAGGGGCATCCTCGACTCGGCGAACATCACCCAGGGCACGGGCCCGCAGACCGCTCAGGGCATCCTCGCCCGCCTCCAGCGGGACCGCGTCCAGGCCGACCAGTTCACCAAGAACCTGGCCAAGCTGGAGGACCAGGGCGTCCGCGCGGACCTGATCGCGCAGATCGCCGCGGCCGGAGTCGATCAGGGCTCGGCCACGGCGGCGGCCCTCGCCACGGCAACCCCAGGCCAGATCAAGGCGATCAACTCCGAGCAGGCGGCCCTCGTCAAGACCGCAGGCACCGCGGGGAAGACCGCCGCAGACGCCATGTACGCGACGGGCATCGCGGCTGGGCAGGGCCTCATCCGGGGCCTCAAGTCGCAGCAGACGGCGATCGAGCAGCAGATGCTCGTCATCGCCCGCGGCATGTCGAAGGCGATCCGCAAGGAGCTGGGCATCAAGTCGCCGTCGCGGGTGATGGCGCGCCTCGGTGCGTTCATCCCCGCAGGCCTGCGCCGGGGCATCGAGTCCGGCCGTCGGGCGGTCGACCGGTCGATGGCGAGCCTGGTGGCGACGCCGACTCCGCGCGAGCTGTCCGTGTCCACCGCGGCTGGCGGTCAGGCGAGGGCGGGCGGCGTGGACCAGAGGGCGTACACCACGAACAACCACTACAACCTGACGACTCGCCCGATCACCATGCAGGAGTTCGACGGGCTCCAGCGTCGTCAGGACGCGCTCGCGAGGGTGGGGAGGCCACGGTAAATGCCGCTGCTCACAGCCGCCGTCACCACCCCGCCGGACCCCGGAACACCACCGGGCGGCGGGGTCATCGAGCTGCCGGACCTCGGCCGGGCCGTGGTCACCTACTACGACCCGGCCGGCGGTGTGTGGCCGCTGACGACGCGGGCCCTGGGCTGGTACACCCTCGCTGAGGGAGTGTCCGGTCTGGGGGCCGCGCCGTACGAGCTGTCCACCGACCCGCACCCGCGCGGGGGCGCGCGTCTCCGGCATGCGCAGGCGCTCGCCCGCACGATCGTCTGGCCGCTCCATGTCTGTGGGGACACGCATATGGAGTTCGTGCAGCGCTGGCGAGCGCTGGCGACGGCGTTCACCAGGACGCTGCGCGAGGGGCCCGGGGTGTTGGAGGTCGCCCGCCCGGACGGCTCCCGCCGCCGCATCGAGGTTCTCTACCAGACCGGTTTCGAGGGGCAGGGGTCACGGGGCTCCGGCTGGATCACGGACCGTGCGGTGCTGTCGCTCTACTGCGAGGACCCGTACTGGGTGGACGTCGTCTCGGTCGGCGTGCACCGCGAACAGGGCGTCGGCGAGGACTTCTTCGAGCCGTTCCCGTCCGTGTCGTCGAGTCAGATCCTCGGCGAGACGACGATGACCAACCCGGGCGACGTCACGGTGTGGCCGACCTGGGTGATCACCGGGCCTGCTTCGCTGATCACGGTCACCCACGAGGGCACGGGCGAGAGCTTCATCCTCGACCCCGACGCCCCTGAGATCGGCCATGGCAACCTCCTCGCGGGGGAGCAGGTGACGATCCGCACCGACCCGCCGCAGGTCCGCTACCAGGACGGCAGCAACTGGGTCGGCGCGCTGGACTGGCCCTCGGCCTCGCTCTGGGGGCTCGCCCCAGGCGACAACGCCGTGACCTTCCAGCTCGACGGCAGCGGCCCCGGCAGCGCCATCGACCTGTCCTTCTACCCGCGGTACGAAACCGCCTGATCTCAGGAGGTGATGGGCTGTTGGCGATCCAGCTCCTCGTCACGGACCAGGCCCTCACTGTGCAGGGGGACCCCCTCGCTGGCTGGCTGTCAGTGGAGGCCACCAGCCGCTTCAACGAACCGGGCTCCGGACAAGTCCAGTTGACCGCGCACCCGTACGTGATGGCGCAGCTCCAGCCCGGCAACCGGATCGTCGTCATCCGTGACGGACAGGTGTGGATGGCCGGCCCGATGGAGATCGCCCAGGACTACTCCTGGGGCATCGGTGGCGAAGGCGAGGCCCCGCCAGGCACGGTCACCCTCAACTTCAGCGACGACCTTGCCCGACCGGCCGGACACCTGACGTGGCCCGCGCCCGGCTCGGCGTGGTCCGCACAGCCCGAGACGGCCCGGCAGATCACGGCCACCAACGCTGAGACGATCCTGCGGACTTTGGTCAACGAGAACTGCGGGCCCGGAGCGCTGGTGGCCAGGCGTATCCCCGGCTTCGCCCTCGGCGCGGTGGCCGGAGTCGGCACGACGATCAGTGTGAACACCCGCCTGGAGAGGCTGCTTGACGTCTGCCGTCGCGTCGCCATCGATGGCGGCGGGCTGGGGTTCCGCACCCGGCAGACCACGACGCAGATCGAGTTCGAGGTGTACCAGCCCGTCGACCGAACGGCGACGGCGCGATTCTCGGAGGGCCTCGGCAACCTGCGCGGGGTCCGCTTCAAGAACAGCGCGCCTACCGTCACGCACGCGCTTGTCGCGGCCTCCGCCGACGCCTTTCCCCGCACCTATGTGGAGGTCGCCGGCACGGCCGCGGCCTCCGCCTGGTGGCGTGTCGAGCAGCTGGTCGACGGCGGCGCCGACAGCAACGACAACGGTGAACTCACCCAGGAGGGGACTCGGGCGCTCGCGGAGGGGGCCGCGCCCGTGGAGCTGGCGACCGTCACCGTCGACACCGAAGACCTCCGCGCGGGCCGTGATTTCGGCCTCGGCGACCGGGTGACGGTGGCGCTCCCGACCGGGCTGGAGGTCACCGACGTGGTCCGCTCGATCACCCTGCACGCCACGCCGGCCGAGGGCGAGCGCGTCACCTCGCTCGTGGGCTCTCCGGACGCAACGACAGATCCGCAGATGGTGCGGCTGGTACGAGAGCTGGGCCGACGGCTCGGCCGATTGGAGGCGAGGTAGCCCGATGGCACAGAACTCGTGGCCGTCCCCGGCCTACAACGCGCGCGCCGTAACGGACCCGGAGTTCGAGGCGATGTCCGTGCGCTGGTCCGACGACGGCGTGTACGGCACGCCCGGCAGCGCCCGCGTCATCACCGAGGACACCGGGCTGAACGTCCGCGTCCGGCCCAACATGGCGGCCTCGGTCCGCGGTCACCACTGGACGTCCGGACCCACTTCCAGCACCCTGCCCGTCGGCGCCAACGTCAGCGGCCAGACTCGCGTTGACCGCGTCGTACTACGTCTCGACCGCTCGACCTGGACCGTCCGCGCCGTCGTCAGCGACGGCACCCCCGGGGCGGGACCGCCAGCACTTACGCAGGACACCGGCGACTCCGGCTTCTACGAGATCCCCCTCGCGGAGGTGACCGTGCTGTCGGGCGCGGCAGCGGTCACGGTCCGCCGGAACGAGTTGTACGTGGGGTCCCGCGTGAGGCCGTGTACCTCCACCACCCGCAATCCCAGCCCGCTCCAGGGCGAGCTGTGCTACGAGAACGACACCGGCCGGGTGTACCAGTGGTCGGGCTCTGCCTGGGTCGTGCTGTACCGGCCGCGGGTGGACACGGAAGCCGATTCTCCGGTGGCGTCGTGGAGCAAGCGCGGCACGTCGATCGTGACCCGTACCGGGGACCTGGTCACCCTGCGGACCGCAACGTTTGATCGCACCGCCACGCTGGCGGCGGCCTACGACTCCCGGCTGCCCCTGCTCATCCCGGCCGACTACCGGCCCGCCTTGCACCACTACGCGCCGGTCTACATCACCGGCATCCGCATCGGGAACCTGACGATCTACCCGACCACGTCCGAGCGGGCCGGCCAGATCTGGCTGACGCAGCACCCGGACATGACCGCGGCTGACTCCGTGCTCGCTACGACGATCTCCTGGACGGTGTGACCCTTGGCTCGATACCTGTACGGCGCCGGTATGGCGGACTACGTCGTCCGGCCCAG